>JBJXFD010000531.1:0-9739 GCA_046153985.1 Saprospiraceae bacterium | reverse complement strand
AACCATAATAAGGCCTCCACCTACGATAAATGCCCCCGTTGCGATGTAAAGGATTAACATGACCATACGTTTTTGAGTGAATAAATGGGTTTCTCGATATGTTCATGAGGGCGGGTGCTAAGATGAGAAAAAATTGAATGCTGCACCATAAATGGGGGAAAAAATTTTATGTTTTTTTTAACGTACAGGCTTCTCAAGCCGTTGGTGCAGAAATCTGCGGATGATGTTTTGGATGGAATCTTCTATTTGTTTGAGCGGCAGTTCTTCTACTGCGGTGTAAATCAGCATGATTGCATATTGCTCTTCTTCTACCTGCAACTCCTGATAGAGGCGATACTTGTTGATCCGGTAGGCTTCCCGCATCAGCCTTCGAATCCGGTTCCGGCTCACTGCTTTTTTAAATTTTCTACGGGGCACACTCATCGCCACCTGCACCGGGTAAGTTGCTTTGGGGTCAACCTCCATCGGCAACCAGACTAAACGAAGCGGATATTTGGCAAAAGACCGACCTTCGGAAAAAAGCCGCTCAATGGCTTTCCGGCTACACAGTCTTTCTGCTTTGGTAAAAGAAAAATCGGGCACGGTGGACGGTTGACGGTGGACGGTGGACGGTGGACGGTAGACGGGCCGTCCACCGTCTACCATCCACCATCTGCCGTGAAAAAAAAACTCGGGTGAAAGTTATGGAATTTTTCAGGTGCTGTGTCTTAATCGGGATAAAGTTATCTGATCATTAAGATCCAAAGCACATGCATACCTATCCAAGCGAAAGTACACTTTCGATCAAAGCCTGGGCAGAAGAAGACCGCCCCCGCGAAAAACTGCTGCTGAAAGGACGGCAAAACCTCACCGATGCCGAGTTGTTGGCCATCGTGCTGGGCTCCGGCTCCCGGAACGAAACGGTGGTTGCGCTCGCCCAACGCATCCTGGCAGGAGCTGGCAACAACCTCAACGAGCTGGGCAAACGCAGCATCAGTGAACTGAAAAAATTTAAAGGCGTGGGCGAAGCCAAAGCCATTTCCGTCATTGCTGCACTGGAGTTGGGGCGCCGGCGACAAGTTTCCGAAGTCGCGGCTAAGCCCCAGATCACCTGTAGCCAAAATGCTTATACTGCTTTTTATTCGGTGCTGTCCGACCTCGAACACGAGGAGTTTTGGATACTGCTGCTCAATCGCTCCAACCGCATCATCGGCAAGACGCAGGTCAGCTCGGGGGGAATCAGTGGGACGGTGGTGGACGCCAAAATTCTGTTCCGTCGCGCCATTGAAGGAAATGCCGTTTCCATCATCCTTGGGCATAACCATCCCTCCGGAAACCTGCAACCGAGCCCGGCTGACCTCGACCTGACGAAAAAATTGGTTCGCGCTGGCGAGACCCTCGATATTGGGGTGTTGGATCACCTGATTTTGGGCGATAAGGGGTATTTTAGTTTTGCCGATGAAAGCTTGTTGGGGGTGTGAATGAATTGTACCCTAGCTGTGTGCGTTCTCCGCGTAGTCCGCGTTCTCATGGAAGGTTTTTAGGAACGCGGAGAACGCAAACGACGGCGGAGAACGCGGAGTAGTGTAGCATTCCGCGTTCTCCGCGTTTCCAGCGTAGTCCGTGTTCCCATGGAAGGTTTTTAGGAACGCGGAGAATGCAAACAACGCGGAGAACGCGGAGTAGTGTAGCATTGCATTCTTTAATTTTATTAACCATTAAAACTCATTTTTATGCTTGAGCACGCTAATTTAACTCAGGAAATCCTGAACGCTTTTTACGAAGTGTACCGCGAACTTGGATACGGGTTTCTGGAAAAAGTATACCAGAATGCTTTGGTAATCGAATTAAAAGAACGGGGACTTACTGTCGCTTCACAAAAGAGATGCGTCGTCCATTACAAAGGAAAAGAAGTTGGGGAATACTACGCAGACATCATTGTCAACGACTTAGTCGTTTTAGAACTAAAAGCCAGCGAAACAATTATGGCTCAGCATAAATTTCAGCTTTTGAACTACCTGAAAGCAAGTTCTTTAGAATTGGGCTTTGTCTTGAATTTCGGCAAAAAGCCAGAGTTTTCAAGAAAGATTTTTACCAATAAGTACAAAAAGGGCCCCGAAAAGGATAGCTAAACGCCTGGTAATTGCCCTGTACAGAAGTGCAAACCTGTTAACAAACCTCTTCTCTTATCAAATCTTTCCTGCTCCGAAACGTTTACTTCTTGTTAAAAGCAAAAATTACGGCATGAAACTATACTCAATCTGTGTTTGCATCCTGTTCTCGTTGTCAACAACAGCAGCGCTTTCCCAAACCTACACCACCGAAGAAACGACATCCCGAAAAGCCCAAAAGCTCTACAAAGAAGCCCGGGCGCTGAACATCGCGGAACAATACCCTAAAGCGCTGGCGGTCGTGGAGAAGAGCATCGCTGCCGACCCGAATTTAATAGACGCCGCGCTGTTAAAAGCCGCTATTTATTACAACCTGGATCGCTACGCCGATGCCGTGCAGGCTTACGAAAAAGCGTTGGCAATGGCCCCTCCTGCATACAGCCCCGGCGCCTGGTATCAATTGGCGCTGAGCGCCTGGAAACTGGAAGATTTTGAGGCTGCCGCGAAACACTTTGAAAGCTACCTGAAATTAGAAACCAAATCCTCTCCTACCCTCAACCGCGCAAAACAATACCTGAAGAATGCACGCTTTATTGCAGAAGCGATTAAAACCCCGGTACCTTTTGAGCCAACACCCCTTGCCGGCGCAGTGAATACGATCAATAACGAATCGCTGCCGGTGTTTACAGCCGACGGCAGTATGCTGGTGTATACGTTTATGAGCGGCGGCCGCGAAGACCTCTACGTCAGCCGCTTAGTGGACAGCGTCTGGCAGGCTGGCGAACCGATTGAAGCCGTCAATACGCCCCAAAACGAAGGTGCGCAGGCCATTTCTGTTGATGGGAAATTGCTGATATTCACGGGCTGCAATCGCATGGGCGCGATGGGCAGTTGCGACCTATACTTTTCAGAATGGCGCAATGGGGCCTGGACGGAGCCCAAAAACATGGGCGCCCCGATCAACACCGGCGCCTGGGAATCCCAACCTTCGCTTTCCGCAGATGGCCGGACCGTATATTTTGCCAGCGAACGCGCCGGCGGGAAAGGGGGCCGCGACCTCTGGATCAGCCAGCGTCAAAAAAGTGGCCGCTGGGGCGATCCGGTGAACCTTGGCGATTCCCTGAACACCACGGCCAATGAAGCATCCCCTTTTATCCACCCGGATGGGCAAACCCTGTATTTTATGTCGGATGGACACCCGGGCATGGGGGGATACGACCTGTTTTTTTCCAGAAAAACTGCCGCAGGCACCTGGTCGAAGCCGAAAAACTTAGGCTATCCGATCAATACGATGGCCAATGAAGGCGCCCTCGTGGTGAGCTTAGACGGGCAAACCGCTTATTTTTCCGGCGACAAAACGGACGGCGCTGGCGGCGTTGACCTGTACAGTTTCCCGCTCTACTCTGCCGCCCAGCCGTTAGCCGTGACTTACGCGAAAGCGAACGTCTTTGACGAACAAACGAAAAAGCCGCTGCCTGGCGCCTTGGTAGTCGTGACGGATTTGCAAACCGGGCAACCCTACACCGCCGCCAATACCGATGAAAAAGGGGAGTTTTTGGTGTGCCTGCCCAGTGGAAAACCCTATGCCATGAATGTGTCTTTGCCGGATTACCTTTTTTATTCGGAGCACTTCGAATTGGCCGGACTGACCCATGCCGGTAAACCTTTTTTACTAAACATCGCTTTGTCCGCAATTCCGGCAGGCACGGCTGTCACCTCATCAAACAAACCGGTGACTTTGCGCAACGTATTTTTTGAAAGCGGTTCCGCTCAATTGAAACCGGAGTCCAAAACGGAGCTGGAGCGGTTGAAGCAATTGCTAAATGACCATAAAACCCTGAATATCCAGATCAACGGCCATACCGACAACGTTGGCCCGGATGCCGACAACCTGCGCCTTTCTGAACAGCGCGCCAAAGCGGTATACGATTACCTCGTTCAAAACGGCATTGCAACGGCTCGCCTGCGTTTTAAAGGATTTGGCGAAACGCAGACTGTCGCTTCAAACGAAACGCCTGAGGGCCGGCAGCAGAACCGGAGGACGGAATTTGTGGTGGTTGGGAAGTGATTCGTGTCTGTCTTTATAGTCCGATAGCTGCGTTCATTTCGACTTCGCTCAATGACCAGTTGTTGAGCGAAGTCGAAACGAACGGACGTTGAGCGCAGTCGAAACGAACGGACGTTGAGCGCAGTCGAAACGAACGGACGTTGAGCGCAGTCGAAACGAACGGACGTTGAGCGCAGTCGAAACGGGCCTTCGCACGCCTTGCTCTCGAACTCTAAAGAACAGACCCTCGACTAAATAGACTGTCATTAATTATTATTTGAAAATGGTAAAACCTACTTTACAACTATCTTTGCTTTTGCAGGTTTAAGGTTTGTGTGACCTGTTTAAAATCCACTGTCTAAATTGTTCAACACAAAAGCGATATGAAAAAAATCATTGTTCTGTCTCTCACCCTGATGCTTGCTGGCGCAGGAAGCCAGGTTCTTGCGCAGGAAAATCTGTGGAAAACGCTCTCCAAGCTCACCTACAAAAAGCAATACGACGAAATGCTGGGCTTTAAGGTAGATGTGCCGGTTTTCAGCGAAGAAATCAAAGCGCTGGAAGGTAAGGTAGTCACTGTGAAGGGCTATATCATTCCTGTGGAAGGCTATAAAGGCCACAAGGAATTCATCTTTTCAGCATTCCCTTATAGCATGTGTTTCTTTTGCGGCGGTGCAGGCCCGGAAACGGTAATGGAGGTCTTTGCAAAAGAACCCATCAAATATACGGCAGAAGCGGTGACGTTGAAAGGGAAATTGGAGCTGAACGGTTCTGACATCAACCGCCTGATTTATGGGTTGCGCGATGTAGAACTGGTAAAAGCGAATAATTGAGCCATGGTAGCATGAAAAAGCAATTGATTATCCTTCTTGCCATGCTCGCCATTGCAGCCTGCAGCACGTACCAGGGCTTACCCACGCCGGTGGGCAATACTTCCTGGCGCACAAAATCGCTGCCTGCCACGCCCCAGCGCGTAGAAGGTGATGCAAAAGCAGGTTTGGCGTACCTTATCTACGGCGACTACATCGGTTCGGGGATTCCGTACGAGTTCATGAAAAACCGCATGCTTAAAAACCCGGATGTGGTTCTGAAAAGGGAAGGGCTTAACGCCAATGCGCAATACATGATGAATGTTTTCGATGCCCCGAACGGTGTTAAAGTCGTCAACGGCAACTGCTTCACCTGCCATGCAAGCCAGTTTGAAGGCAAGATGGTCATTGGCATGGGCAACAGCTTTTCCGATTACCGCAAAAGCCTGCTGACGGCAGCGCGGGTCATGCACGCGGGCATGAACCTCAAGTATTCCAAACAGTCTAAAGAATGGGAAGCTTATGAAGATTTCGGGCATTATTTCCGGGAAATGGCGCCGCATATTGTCACCAACCAACCCGGAGGCAATCCAGCTTTTCGTTTGGCGGAAGCCTGCATGAACCACCGGAATCCTTCAGATCTGACTTACCAGGAAAAACCTAATTTCGAGATCCCGGACTACCCTGTTGCCACCGATGTGCCCCCGCTTTGGCACGTGAAGAAAAAAAATACTTTGTATTACACCGGCGTCGGGCGTGGCGATTTTTCCAAATTGCTTTTCCAGGCTTCCGTGTTGGGCATTCCTGACAGTACCGCCGCCCGCAAAGCCGTCAACAATTTCAACGACGTGGTGGCCTGGCTGCGAACGCTGGAACCGCCCCGCTATTCAAAAGACGTTGACGCGCCCTTGGCAGCCACAGGCGAAGCTTTGTTCACCGAACATTGCAGTGGTTGCCACGGCACGTATGGCGCCGAAGAGACCTACCCCAATAAGCTGGTTTCTTTGGATTTGGTGAAAACCGACCCCCTTTACGCTACGTATGGCATGCAGTCGGGCATCGTGGCATGGTACAACAGCAGTTGGTTTGCGCAATCGGAACCGCGCTCGTGGTTTGTGCCCGATAGCGGCTATGTAGCGCCCCCACTCGATGGCATCTGGATAACTGCCCCCTACCTGCACAATGGTTCTGTGCCCACCCTCGAAGACTTGCTCAACAGTCCGCAGCGCCCGGTTTACTGGAGCCGCAGTGGTGAAAGCGCTGAATATGATTATGAAAAAGTAGGCTGGCGCTACGAACGCCCGGAAAAAACCAAGGGCAATTGGACGTTTGATACTACCCTGCCCGGTTACAGCAACCAGGGGCATTATTTCGGCGACAAGCTCAGTACGCAGGAACGGAAGGCGGTGATTGAGTATTTGAAGACGTTGTAATTCAGGCAAGTAAATAATTTCGTTTGGTGTTGTACATCAACAAATACCCCCTTTTGTTTGCATCATTCAAAAACGAACGGCTTACCAAAGTTTCCATAAAAGATTGCTTTTCTAAAAATGGACTCAGCAGTTTTTCAATCCTGGTTTCAGATACGCCTATTCTTCTGGCAAATTCAGTAAAATCATTTTTAGAAGGGTGTCCGCTCTTTTTGAATTGCTCACTTTTAAAACCATCCGCAAATAGACCTTTCTCTAATGCAAAATCTGTATCATCCACATGTAGTTTTGTATTGAGCAAATCATATGCAGGGCTCAATAGATAATCCCCTTTGGAGGATTCCAGCAACGAAAAATTTTTCAAGTGTGCATCGCCATTTGAAAATAAGAAATTGAAAACCACCAATGAAAAATATTTTTCAATTTCTACCCTCCAGGCCGGAACATAATGCTGTATCAGCATTCCAGCTTCTTCATAGCTGTATTCATATTTAAAATTGGCGGTTGCATTGTCTTTTGTTTTTCCGGCCAGGGTTGCAAAATCCTCTTCTCCCAATTTTCCGCCTTCTTTTTTTACATCAAACCGTTTGGTGAGGTATGCAGGTGCACCATTTTTAAAAAATATCAAGGCGTTTTCCGCAGTGCTTATTTTGTAAACCTGTTTTGCGATTTGCATAGTCAGGTGTTCGTTTGCCGGAACCTGGTCAACTTTTTTCAAATCTCTTGGTATGGGTTTTAGGATGTAAGTTCCCTGCTCCCCTTCCTTTGTCAGGCGCAATTGATTTTTTTCAAGGAGAAAACTCAATTTTTCTTGCACTCCTGATATAGATATGTGTTTGCGATTTTCCATGAATTGCTCCGCAACTTCTTCGCTTTGTTGGGGTTGCTCGTATGGCAAAACATGATTTACCTTTTTGCCATTAAACATATTCCGCAAACAGCTTCGGCTGTAGGTATTAAAACCTTCAGCTAAAGTTCCGGGGCAATATTTCAATTCATCAAGGTTCATTTCGCTGCGATGGGTTTTACGGTTACTGCCCCTATGGTGTCGTACTGTGCTGTTGCCAAAAGTAACCCAAAATTGTCTTCTTCATCAATCCGCAGTTGTTTGCTTTGCAGGTTTCGGTTTACCCCTTCGCTGAGCATGTTAAAAAAGAATGGAAATAAGAATTCGCTGGCATATTCCTTTTGAGATTTGGGAAGCGTTAAACTGATTGCCGGCTTACGCGCATCATTAAAATAATGATCGTCATACCTGAACACATAATGCTGACGGTTTTCTTCCGTCAGCGTTCCGGCTAAAGTACCGTTGCGGTATATTTCCATTGCTCTCATTGATTCAAAATTGCTCCCGAAGTTAATGGGACAGGTTTTTCACTTCCAGTGCTAATTCCATACCCAGCACTTCGGCTAATTTGTTCAGCACCTCGAACGACGGATTGCCTTGTCCCCGTTCCAGTTTGTATAAAGTGTTGGTACTTACTTTTGCCAGTTCGGCTAAGTGTGGTTGAGTGATGCTCAACTCTTTTCTTCTGTTTTTTATGGTTTCCCCAAGTTGTTTAATTGACATTATAATGTGATTTTCGAGGTAAAAGTAGTTTTTTTTCTAATCAAGCAATTAAAATCATATTATATTGTGATTTTAACACGACAATCAGTAGTATTGTTTCGGAGACCAACTCAGCAAGGAGGACAGCAAGGCATTGATTGGGTGTTTGAAGATTTTGAATACACGAGCAACCTCTCAGCCCCTTTTACGAGACCATTGTGTTTAAAATTTCCCGCATCTATAGCCACTTACCTCCGCCACGAAAGCTTCCACCCCAAGCCAATCAGCGCCAACACAGTCACGCCTATGTTGAATACCCAAACTCCGGGCGCATCTGTATTTATTGAAGGAACAACGCTTTTCAACGCACTCCACAACTGGTTCATCCCCAAACAAAAAACGATGCCCGTAATCAACAGCAGTGCTGCATTGTACCAGGGCTTATTGCGATAAGCAGCCGGCAGCAAGGCGCGGTCGTTCACTGCAAGCAGCAAAAAAGCGGCAACCACGGGCAACAATAACCCATTGATGGCCTGTGCGGCAATGATGATGGGAATGGGCCGCACTTCCAGCATCCCGAACAGCAATCCCGTCGCCAACACAAGGCCCCAGGTAGCGCGAAACCAGCGGCCATTGCCCTGCCAGCGTGGGTTGCCCTCGCCCAACAGGCTTTGTCCGGCAAGCGCTGCGGCCAACGGGGCGGTAATGGCGGAACTCGCGCCCGCTGCAAACAGGCCAAACGCGAACAAAGCCGAAGCCCAATTGCCCAACTGCGCACCCAGGGTAGCCGACAACGACGGGAACGTAAAATCAACGGTTGAAAAAGTACCCGCCACTAAGATTGCCATTGAAATCACGCCGCCGGCCGTTACCGCAATGGCAATGCCCCAGCGCATTTCTCCGAGTTGCTGCCCGCGACCAATACCGGATGCTAAAAACAGGTTGTACGGGACAATCGTGGTGCCTATTAATCCGATCACCAGCAACAACGAACCTTCGGGCAAGGTTGGCAGCATCGCTTTTGCATAATCGCCCGCCGAAAAATCTGTTTGCACGGCTACGGCAATGAAGGCAATGCCCATCAGCAAAACAACTAAGCCCAGCAAGCGCGCAATGACCCGGAATTTTCCGCTCCAAAGCAAAGCTACACAAGCGGCGCCCACAATGAGGGTCAGCCACCGGCGCGGTACGCTGCTCAAAACCTCCAGTCCCGCAACTGCTCCAAGGATATTCCCGGCCTGATAAGCTGCGCATCCTGTGGCCACCGCGACAAACAGGATGACGCAGATCCGGCGGCCGGGGCCGTTGCTGTATTTTTCCGCAAGGATCTGTCCCAGGCTTTTGCCCGAACCAATGGCGATGCGCGCGGCCGCTTCCTGAAGGAGGATCGTCGCGACCGTGGAAAAAGCCAGCGCCCAAAGCAGTTGCAATTGGTAGCCGGCGCCCGCTTTTGAAGCGGTGGTCACGGTGCCCGGGCCGATAAATGCTGCCGAAATAACCGACCACAGCAGGGCGCCGGACAAGCCTTGTGAGAAGGTGATGCGTTTGGACATGCCTTTTCAGATGTTAGACTTTAGATATAAGATATTAGACCTGGAGCGGATAGGAATAGGAGGTTCACGTGTCGGACACCTTCGGAGGTGTCCGACACGTGACCTTCCCGACACCTAAACCCCCACCATCGCCCTCTCCGAAATCGCCGGAATCGAAAGTGCGGGATTCACCCCCGGATTCGCCGAAATCATCGAGCCATCACACACCAACATGTTTTCATAGCCAAAAACCCGGTTGTGGCGGTCAATGACGCCGGTTTC
>JBJXFD010000530.1:0-12061 GCA_046153985.1 Saprospiraceae bacterium | reverse complement strand
AATCCTACGCCCAAACGCTCCGGGAAAAACTCCGCCTGTTCCGGGAAACCACCCAAACCCGGAAATACCTGATGCTCACCATGATTACGACTTACGGATTGAAACACAATATGCATAGTCTTGGGTTAGTGGAAAAGGGAATTGCTTTGGAGGAGTTGTTTGAGGGGTAGTTGGCCTATAAAATAAACCATTCACAAAACGCTTGCCAGAACCCATACTGATAAAAATTCAGCACCGAAAAATGGTAGCAGGTTAAAATCAACAGCGCAAACGGGAAAACCTTCCACCGCTTATGGGAACGCCAGTCCCATACACACAATGTTTAAAATTGTGCTAGACTAACAATATCCCGGGGGTCATAAATCGGAAAATAATGGTCAATATTTTTCATTTCTCCTTTTGCCAGATACAAAAGGCTGTCCAATAATTGTTGTGAAGGAAGGTTCCAGGTCTGTTCCAACACTTTTTGTGCTACAAGCAGCATTTTATCTTGCTCATCAGGCACGAATTCATTCCGAATTTTATCTTGGATACCTGCTGGAATGATTGACCTGTCGAGGATCGTTTCACCAATAAACGCATGGATGTTTTGACATGGATGATTTTGCTTTGGAGGTTCAGATCGGATAATTTTTGTAAAGGGCATTATGGACTCAAATTTGCTTAAATAATTAAACTGAATACCCGTAAAATTATGCTCTAAAGCCATTCTAAGTCTGTTGCCGATAAAAAACGAATTCACAAACAGAAATATATCAAGGTCTGTATTAATATAAACGATCTTATTTTTGAATTTCAATTCAAAACCATTCGAACTATACGCTCGCCGCTTCTCTACAAATTCATGATAATCATGGAATTTGATATCGCCAATGATAGATGATTTGGGTTTTCTACTTGTTTCCAAATAAAACACCGTCCTGTCAAAATCTATATAATCTATGTCGTTTGGGGCCTGAGACAAGACAAAAGCGTAATAATGGAATGTTTTAGCGGGTGTCTTAACGTAAATATCATAAAAATGATGCGGAGGTAAGCGGTATTGCTCCAGGATATTTTTCAATTGCGCTGATACCCCAAAGCTGACACTCCCCAATGGGGTTTGCCAGGGCAGTACGTCTGCCGGCAATTGGGGTTCGCCCTTGGTTTGGCGATGGTTTTTAAGGGTGCAAACAATTGGCACGGGGTTTTCCCAGGCTTTAAAAGCATTCAATGGCTGCTCTTGAAGGTATTTGGTTTCTACTGGAAATAAGGCCCAATCGGTAATACCGGAACCGTAGTCTAAGCTAAAATAGTTATCGGCACTGTGAACAGCTTTTAACGTTAGTTCTTCCTCTTTTTTCCGTTCTATCTCAAGAATAATCTCTTTGAAATGTGTGCGCTCGTACCGAAGCAGCTCAGATTCAGGTATATCTATATCTTTTCTCAACCTGACGAGATCAGGATAAGCATAACTAAGTTTGGAGAAGTCACCCTGGCTTAATGCAACAAATGCATTGCGGATTGCCAAATAATAACTTCCCTTCATCTCTTTTGATTCATCCAACAACCTGCACAAAGCGCTATAATTACCCGTGAGGAAGTACCAGTAAAAATTGGCTATAATTAATGGATTGCAGGCTGCCCGAACATGGTCGTATTTGTAATAATCACTTTCTTTATTGGTGAGCAAACCAGACAACTCCTCCCCCTTTATGCCGGATGTATCTGAAATGCCATAATCCCCTTGCGCCATCAATTCTTTCAAGGGTTTATTGCTTTGCAAAAATACCATGAAATCGAAAACCTGATCCTGCGAGAGTAAAGGATTGCTTACGGTGAATTTTTCTTTATGAATCAAATCATTTTGCACTAAATCTGCTACTTTTTCTGTTGTGATACATGCAGTCAATTCCTGCATTGATTTTATTGGCAAGATTTGCATCAACTCCTCTAAGGTCATCACCTTATAACTGTCTGCAGCATCTTCGTGGTCGTAAAAGACAATATCACTGTCCTTTTCAATAAAATTAGTGAAAAATAAATTACCCATTCCATCTCCTCCAAGATTAAAAAAGGGCGTAAAAAATGAAATTAAATCACCAAAAGAATGATTGCCAATGGTATATTGATCTGCAGGCTTGTTTTTTGACAAAAGGTTAAAGAAGGACTTATCCAGTTCAAAATGTGGGATTTTTGATTGGGGAAAGCCCTTATCCGGGTTGAAGGTGATTTTTTTTTGCCCGAATAGGCAATAGATCAATAGCCACTTGACCAAAACGGCATTCCCTTTGTATCCAAATACGACTTCGAATTGAGCTACATCTAATTGTAATTGGTGCTCAACATAATCAATTAATTTTTGACTTTGTTCAGGCGTTAAATGTTCTTCGAGTCTCAATTCTTTTGGCATGTTGAACAGGCTTTCATATTTAACCCAATCTTAGTTTAAACGCAACTCTTTCTACGGCACACCTTGCGCCAACCGAGGTTCATATAGCGGTGTTTCACTAGGTAAATGTAGTGCAAAGTTTCAAACTTACAAACCTGAATCCAGGCTGGAGGCGGGAGAATAGGACACGCGAGGTGGAGCAGCCTGAACGCGAGCGGGGCAGCGAATGCTATTTTCGATAATCTGATGCGACAACAGACTTAATACCTTCAAGATAAGGCGTTGGTTTGAAATCAAATCTTTTTTCAAATTTGTCGCTGTTAAAGACATAATCCCGGTCGTATTGGTACATCATTTCGGGCATCTCTTTCATAACCGGAACAAATAATCCAATAATTCTTACGATAAATTTAGAAGCGGCCTGATATTTAGGTTGCACGCCCATTTCTTTTGCGATGGCCTCAATCCATTCTTTACCGGTAAAAGGATTTCCGGCGGTAGGGAGGTGCCAGATTTGATTGTAAGCATCTTCCGTATTCCCCAGTAAAGCCGTTGCTTTGCCCGCATCCGGGGTATAGGTATAGGAATGTTTGTAATTAACAGAACCCAGCCAATTGGCTTTTTTACCCTGACCAAATGGTTTAAAAACCGTTTCGGTGAGCATGCTGGTGTTTTTGATTTGAGGGCCGTAAAAGTCAGCCGAACGGGCAATTAGCGCGGTTAAACTGCCATTTTTTACTTCCTTCATGATCATATCCGAAATTTCAGCCCGAACTTTTCCTTTTTTACTTGGCGGGTTTGTCGGGGTTTCTTCGGTCATACCATCTAAATATCCAGGGTCGTACATGTAAATGTTATCGAAGAAGACTAATTTGCAATGGTGCTTTTTACAAGCATCAATCACATAGGCAATGAACTTGGGCCAGCTTTCCTGCCATACTTTTATATTGTATGGAAAACCCACCGTAACATAAACAATGGACGAGCCGCTGACCGCTCTTTCGACGTCAGCCGGGTTCAATAAATCAGCCGCCATCAATTCATCTGTTGGATTGACCTTCTCCGGCTTCCGGCTGACTAATCTGATCTCGTTTGTATAGTCTTTCAGCGCTTTAGCGAGTTCAATTCCAATGACTCCGCCTGATCCTAATATGGTTTGCATGGTTGTTGTTTATGAATTTCAAAGGTGTAGTACGTTGACAACCTGAGTTGCAAACGCTTTTTGATCCTCAAAGATAAAATAAGTTGGGTAACTTTTGTGAACGGCTCAACCACCAATCATCACCGTAGGGCGCACGGCGCAATTGTCCCCGCATGGGCTGTCACTTCGCCCATGCGGGCAGCGGGTAGTATACCGTAGCAAGCCTGATCAAGCGCTTACATTACCATATTGTTTTTTATTACTTCTTTATACCAATAATAGCTAAGCTTAGGAATGCGCTGCTGGGTTTTAAAATCTACCCGTATCATCCCAAAACGTTTGGAATAGCCCGCAGCCCACTCAAAATTATCGAGCAGGCTCCATGGGAAATATCCCTTAACCTTATACCCCTCATTAATGGCTAACTGCACCTGAAGTAAATAATTCCGATAGTACGTAATTCGTTCTATATCATCCACTTCACCCTTGTCATTGGGTACGGAACTATCCGCCAAGCCATTTTCACTGATAAATATGGGTAAATCGGACCTTCCGGCGGCCTCACTAATCAGGCGGATACCCCAATAAATAGAATTTGGCGTTATGTTCAGCCAGGGCATATTTCCTTTAGGATAGGCATCGTTGTAAGGAATAACTTCATACCCTTTTTCATTTGAAGCCGCTTTTATGTAAGTCCCTGTATAACAGTTGTAGCCCAACATATCGAGTGGTTGGTTAATGAGTTCCATATCGCCCTGTTGTATATCGGGAGCCATATTGCCTTTATCTTTCAACCAGTTTTCATCATATTTTCCGGTTAGCACCGGAATAATCATTCCTCCATTTTTTCCTTCGCGGCGAAATGCCTTTTTAACGGCTTCAATATTTTCGCTTGATTCATAAACAGGTACGAAGCTTGTAAAATCTTCCGCCAATGATACGGAACATTTCACCGGAGATGCGGCCCTGATTGCCTGGCAGGCAGCTCCATGTGACATGAGCACATTGTGGATCAATTGTAATTGGTCTTTCTCTGTTTTTAGGGTAGCCCCGGGGGCAAAAATGCCCGGATTTCCAATGCTATAGCCCAAATGGCAGATGGATGAAAATTCATTAATCGTCATCCAATGGGTGATTTTATCGCCCAGTCGTTTTACGATTGCTGATGCATAGTCGCCAAAATCATTCACCACTTCACGGCTGAGCCACCCCCCATAACGATCGTGCAGCGCCTGTGGTAAATCCCAGTGAAAAAGCGTAGCGTGAGGCCTTATTCCATTTTTCAACAAAGCATCTGTCAACCGGTGATAATAGTCAACGCCCTTTTCGTTAATTTTTCCACGGCCCTCTGGCAATACCCGCGGCCATGAAATGCTAAACCGGTAATGTTTTATGCCCGCATCAGCCATGAGTTTAATATCCTCTTCGAACCTGTGGTACTGATCACAGCTTACGTCTCCGGTAGCATTGTTGTGCGTTTTTCCGGGTATATGGCTAAACACGTCCCATACGCTTTTTCCACGGCCATCCAGGTTAGCAGCGCCTTCTACCTGATAAGACGAGGTAGCACTTCCCCACCAGAAACCTTTCGGGAATTTCTGGAATTTTTGTTTGTAGGCCTCCTCTTCACCCACCCCGGCATTTGCAAACCCCATTTGGCCCATTGCGGATATGCCCAAACCTGCCAAAGCTGTATTTTTAATAAAAGTTCTCCGGTTCGAATTCGTTTTATTTTTCATGATTCAAGTTTTTAAAACCACAAATTAAACACCTTTTGACACATTAGGAACGTGTCGGAAATAAGTTGCTGAATACCTGAGGAGAACGAGCCTTATTTCACTTCTTCTGCTTTTACAATGATATTTACGTCACCTTCCGGTCCGTCAGGATACAGCGGTTGTTTACGGACGATGTAGCTGAGGTTGAACCACTTGTTTTGCAGGCTCTTGTTCGCCCCCCAACCTTGATTGGTTTCGTTGGCTTCGTTTTCAGGTAATTCAACCCCAAACTGCACATTTGTGTCTTCGCAGCCGCCAAAATCCAGTTCCTGGCCTTTCTCGTCTTTGAAGATATAGTGTGAAGCATCGCCCAGCGTAAATTCGACGAACTGCGCTTTGACCGTTTGGGTAGCCGTGGCTTCCGGGGCTGGAGCAGATTCTGTTTGGGTGTTGTCTGCAGATTTCGCCCCGCTGGATTCGGCGCCTGTAGACGGCTGGTTGCAGGCTACCACAAAAGTGAGTGCCGCCAAAGCACACCATGCGTTTTTGATGATTGTTTTGAACATTTTCATTGTAATCATTTTATTTAAGCTCAGAACATTTGCCTACTCTAATTGCAGTTTTCGGCGTCCCTGCTTTGTTTTTAAAAATATTAATTACCGCCAACGTTGGCATGGGCTACGTGGCCGCGCTTAGTCGGCTATGTGAGACCATGTAGAGTTGGCACCAGTATTATTTATCCATAGCTTCAAGCGGTTGCGCTAAGTTATTGATTATGTGTTATATAAAGTAGAGTCTGCGCTCGGTTTTTTTCCAACGGCCACCCAGACTCTCCAAATTTTTGCCTATCCAGTTTACTGTCCATCAAAGATTGGTGATAACCAATATTATATACATTGTGCTAATGGTTTGTGGCTTGGCGTAGCGGCAGATTTTTAACATCAAAGTTCATACGAAGCATACACTTCAAAGATAGCAAAAATGTTTCTACGAAGCACATCACCCGCCAATACGCCAAGCCGCTGTTACCTGCCGTTTTTTGTCATTTATTGAAATACCAATAAATGACTTGTCCAGCTACGATAAAACCTAACAAAAGCCCAGATGACATAATACTAAAAATTGATAGTGGCATTTGTCCCATAACAACATGACCTGCTCCGTAAATACGGCTGATTCCCCATAGTAAAACAGAAACCATTAATGCAGTTTCTCTTGTCAAACCGTATTTGGCAGTAAAGACTGAAATCGTCCATGCCAATACTATCCCTGCAATAAAACTGCCAGTCACATAATAAGGAGGCGTGAAAGGAGAAGGCTTTATACCCTGGCTTTCAAGAACTGCGTTCCATTTTTTTGCAACAGTTGTAACGGTAACAGTTACATCGCAAAGGTTGATAAGCAACCCACCGAGTAGTCCGCCAAGAATAATTTGTTTTGTTGTAATTTCCATTTCCATTTTTTTTAACTGTTAATAATGGAACAAAGGTCAGTTCAAATTACTCCTCAAAATTGAAAGATATTGCTGTTTTTAAAAGGTCGCTGGGGTTCGCACCATTAGCATGTTTTTTAAATGTGTTTGTAAAATGGGCTTGGTCTGCAAATCCCAATTCATAAGCTATTTCGGTGAGCGTTTTATCTTTAAAAATAAGTTTTCTTGCTTCGTTTAATTTTAATTGCGTTTGATAAGCGTATGGTGACAGCCCTGTTTTCTTTTTGAAAATCCTAAGCAAATGGAATTTGCTCAAAAAGGCTTTGTTTGCAAGGTCGTCCAGCGAAAATGATTTTTTATAATTGTTGCTAATAAAATCTATTGCTCTGTCAATGGCTTCATAATTGGCTTTTGTGCCAACTTCAATTGTTGTGTTAGAAACATCTTTGAATAGGTCTGTTATTAACAAAAACAAATTGGACTCATTTTCAAAGTTTGCTTCGTAGTTTGATAGAAGTTCAAATGCTTTTTCAAAAGTTATTTTTAATTCTGAATTCTCTACAACAGTGTCATTGAAAATTGGCTGATGATTATCGAATAATTCGCGAACAAACGCTGCTTTTAAAGTTATCGAGTCAACTTTCCAGCCTTTTTCAAAGTCAGGTTTTCCAGAATGAATTTTGCCAGGGTGAATTAAAAAGAGTTGCCCGCTTGTAATAGGAAAGTTATTTTCCCCAATGTTAAATTCTCCGTTTCCTTGTCTAACAATACCAACTTGATAATTTTTAGGGAAATATGAGATGTTGTCCCAATGATTGCCACTCCAACCTACCAATTGAATTGTGTCGTTACCAAGAGGTTCCTTTGATGAAAATGTCGCCTTTATATTTTTCTTGCTCATTAAAATTTTTCTTGTCAATTGAGGTTAGGGTGTCAAATAAAATGGCAGCTAACTCGTGAATATGTGTACTTTTAGTACCCAGAGTCTAAGGTAAGTTTAATCAGAGAATCACCAAAAAAAAATTTGAATTATATTTTAACTACCTGATTGTGAAGTGATAACATTAAGGTTGAAACCGGTTACACCTTCCATCTGTGCTAAACCCAGCCACGTCTTCCCGCTGTTTGCTAAAAATGCTGATAATCAATATTTTTCGCAGTCGTCGCAGTCAATGCCCTCGCTATCCGTACCGCGCTCGGCTACCCCCTTTTATTGGTGCCAACTATGGTTTGTTGTCAACTCCCCCTATAAACCCTATTGCGTGAAACCCCATTATGTCTATACGTGATATGCAAACAATAGTTGCGTAAAACCAACCAAAACCGGTGGTTTTACGCAACTGCTAAACCGATAAATGAGAAGGGAAGGCATAAGATTCATATGGCATGGTGATTGTTTATCTGTGTAAATGTACCCCGAAACTTCAAATTTCAAGCAAATAAGTCATCAATCCAACATTGATAATAGTTCCTCAAGAGATTCCTCCAATTCAAGTTCACTTGTCTTTTTAAAAAACGCTTCTTTGGTAATTGGCTGGTAGCCCTGCTCTGTTATTAATTCCTCCAGAGTCACTGATTTCCGTATTGGTTTTATCGCTTCCAAAAAGCGGACATCTTCTCCCTCTTGAAGCGTTTCAAGCTGACGCTCCAATTTTGTGAGATCATCCTCGCTCTTCAGTTTGATGATCTTCTGAATGAGTTTGTATTTTCTATCGTCAAGATTCTTAGTCATGGCAGCAATTTTTCAAGATCCCCCAAATTTATTCAATTTCCCGGAGTTTGCCAAATCCTGCACAGACCACCTTGGATAGTCTACGCAAATCAGGTGCTAAAAGGTTCGTATACCTCGATTTTTGCGATTCGCGACTCGGTTTTTTGAGATGTCACCTGCTTCGTGCCTCAGCAGATGACACCTAAAAAACCTAAACCACGCCTCACAGACCCACCTAACTCCGCGAAACTCCTTTTACTCCGCGAAACTCCGCGCCATACCCCACGCTACAATCAAGTTTTTGGAGACGACCTAAGCCTCCTCCTTCCCACAAATTTTTCCTAACTTGCGCCCGCTTAAAAAACAACCTTTTCATGAGCCAACGCAAGCAACAACCGCGTAAGCCTTCGGCGCCCGAGCCAAAGGCGCCTGTATCCCCCCCGAAAAAGCCTGCACCGGAAAAAGCGAGTCTGACCACGCCGCACGATGGGCTGCTGCGCAAGGTGTTCTATGGCTTAGCCGGCGGGATGCTCCTGCTGTTGCTGGCCTTAGCGCCTGGCAGCGGCATCAACGCCGACGACGAATACCAGGTGGATTATTCCGAAAAATTGGTGCGCTACTACGCCACCATGGGCGCCGATACCGCCGCGCTGAACATCCCCAAAGGCAACATGCACCTGTACGGCGGCCTGTTCGACCTCACGGCGGGCGCCATCAACCACGGGCTGGGCTATACCGAATACGACGCGGGCTACCACACGGTGCGGCATTTGCTGATCGCGCTGTTCGGCTTTTTGGCTTTGCTGTTTACGGGGTTGCTTACCAAAGAAATTGGGGGCTGGCGCGCCGGGATTCTGGCGCTGCTGCTGCTCTTTTTGTCGCCGCGATTTTTTGGGCATTCTTTAATGAACCCCAAAGACATCCCGTTTGCGGCAGGTTTTGCCATTTCGCTGTATTACTTGACTCGCCTGCTGCGGGAATTGCCGCAATGGAGCTGGCGCACGGCGGGCGGACTCACTGCGGGCATCGCCATTGCTTTGGCGACGCGCTCCGGCGGTTTGATGCTCATCGGCTATCTTGGGTTGTTTGCCGGGTTGGACTTTTTGGCGAAAGCCAATGCAAAAAAACTGCCCAAAACCGGCAACGCGTTGCTCAATTATGCGTCTGCTATTGCGGGCATTGCCATCGCCGGGTATTTTTTGGCAGTGCTGACCTGGCCTGCCGCTTTGGTGGACCCGCTGCGGCATCCGCTGGCTTCGCTGGCTGAATTTTCCAAACTCGGGGTGCGCATCCGCGTGCTGTTCATGGGCGACAACGTGTGGTCCGACGGCACGCCGTGGTACTACCCGGTGCTGTGGATTGCAAAAACGATCCCCTTGGCTGCATTGATCGGGTTTGTCGGCGGCTTTTTGGCGTTGCCGTTCCTGTGGCGCCGTTACCAGGCCCTTCCTGTTTTGATGGTGGCCTTCGCGGCAGTATTCCCGTTGGCGTACATCATTTACAAAGACTCGCTGCTGCACGACGGTTGGCGACATTTGTTGTTCGTCTACCCGGCGATGGTGGTGCTGGCCGCGTTGTTCTGGACGACCTGCGAACATTGGGTGCGCGACAATAAAATTGGGCGCTACGTCGTCATCGGCGTGGTGGCGCTGGGTTTGCTGGAACCGGCGGTTTTTATCGCCCGGAATCTCCAATACCCTTACGTGTATTTCAACCCCATTGGCGGCGGACTGCACGGCGCGTACGGCAATTACGAAACCGATTATTGGGGCGTGAGCGCCAAACAGGCCATCAACTGGATGAAGCAGGAAGGCATCATTCGCCCGGATATGACCGATACGCTGACCATTGGCACCAGCCTTTATTTCAATGTGAGCCGGCAATTGGGCAGTGCATACAAAGACAAAGTGCGGGTGAAATACGTGCGCTTCAACAACCGCTACTCGGAAGCCTGGGATTACGGTATTTTCCCGTCGCGCTACATCCGCGGGCCGCATCTGCGCGCCGAAACCTGGCCAAACGACAAAACGGTGCATACGATTAAAGCCAACGGCGTGCCGCTGCTGGCCGTCGAAAAAGAGGATCCGGAACACCACGCCTACAAAGGCGATCAGGCGGTGAAACAACGCGCCTGGGACGTAGCCGTCGCCGAATACCAGCAAGAAACGGCTAAATTCCCCAAAAATGAATTGGCCTGGTTGGGTTTGGCCAACAGTTATGTCAATGCCGGCAAAAATGCGGAGGCCTTGCAAGCCGCCGATGAGGCCCTGAAAATGGCGCCCGACAACGAAAATGGGTTGTACTACCGGGGGATCATCCTGATGCAGCAAGGCAACACGACCGAAGCGGGCCCCGCTTTTGAGCGCCTGATCGAAGTGAACGATGAATTCCCGGCGGCCTATTATTATTTGGCCACTATTTACCAGGCGCGTGGGGATGCCATGCAAGCCTTGAAATATGTAGAACAGGCCCTCAAACTGAACCCAAGGTTTAAGGAAGCTTATTTGCTGGCGGCGCAGATTTTGGAGCAACAGGGGGATGCGCAGACGGCGGCGCAGTATCGTCAGGCGGCGGCTCAGTTTTAGGTATTGGTTATTTGTTATTGGTTATTGGTGAGTGAGACCTTGTTTCGTGTTCCCACTTATCGAATAAACTGGAGTGTAAAAAGTGGGTATTAGCGCTATGTGCCCTATCCCGCCAAGTCGGGACAAGTTGTGAAAACCCCTATGTGAACTATCCCGCCAAGTCGGGACAAGTTGTGGTAAAAAAAAATGCGGTAAAAAACACAAAAACAAAGCATGAACTATAAACTCCTTTTCCCCACTTACCGAAACCGGTTTCAGTTTATCCGGCGGCATTTGAACCGGTTGGATGCCGGGCCATTGCCGGGGAAAGCGCTCAACCTGGGCGCCGGTGAGGGTGATTACGACGCGATGATTGCGAAACATTGCCGCGAATTGGTGTCGTGCGACATCAACGAGCAGGATGTGAACTATGCAAAAGCGCTGAACCAGGAAGTGCCCAACGTGGAATACCGCGTGGAAAATGCGCTGAACCTGACGTTCCCGGACAATACTTTCGATTTGCTGCTTTCTATGGAAGTGATCGAACACGTGGGGCATCCCGAACGGATGGTATCGGAAGTGCGGCGGGTCCTCAAGCCCGGCGGACTGGCGCTGATTACTTTTCCTTCGCTCGATTTCCCGTTTACCTACGATCCGATCAACCGGATACTGAGCTGGTTTTCCAGCAAAAAAATATCGCAGGGCGCGTATGCTTTCGGGCACGAATACCTGATTTCGCCTGCAAAATTCCGGGAATGGGCAGCTGCTTATGGCCTGGAAATCGTGGAAGAAACCAACCTCAGCGGCTATTTGGTCGGCCTGCTGGAAATGTACTGGACGGGCTTGATCCAACGGATTTTTAAAGCAAATGCCACCAATTTGCAGGAAGACCAAACCAAACGTTTGACCTTGCGCCCATCTATGAAAGAGCCGGCCCTGGCGGTGGTCACCGACGGCATTTTGGCGATAGACCGCGCGCTGTTTGGGAAAGCGGGGCATTCGGTAGGGAAGGGGTTTTTGTTGAGGAAGATTTGAGAAGGCAAGGATTTGAGAAGGCCGCACGAGTTTAGCTAAGATAACGTTTTTAGGTTTTTAGGCGGGCTATGTTTCGCGGGCTTTAGCCC
>JBJXFD010000527.1:0-10223 GCA_046153985.1 Saprospiraceae bacterium | reverse complement strand
GTTCCTGAAAGCGACAATTTGCGCAAAGCTTTTAGTTTTTTTAACTCGCCGAGCGTAGCGCCGGTAATTTGGGTGGACGAGAGGTTGAGTTTGCGCAGGTTGGTAAATTGACCGATGATTTTCAAATCTTCGTCCTTGACGGGCATGCGATTCAGGTTCAGGCTGACGATTTGCGTTTTTACAGCCTCTAAGGCGCGCAATGCTTCGCTTTGGAATGCAGCAATACCAAAAAAATCTACGCCCAAGGCAGGCGATTTCAAGGCTACGGGATAGACGGCCCGGTAGTTGTTGTTCAGCTTTTGGATGGTCTTTTCATCCGCTGCCGCAAAAGCGTAAACGTCTTCTTCCACTTTCGTGAAAAGCCCGGCGGCCAACACCCGCAAGGTGTCTTTTTCCGGTAATTCCGCTATTTTTTGATCGAAATGCGCCCCGTTTTTGATCCAATAGTAAAGGATTTCGATTTCGGATTCGGTCAATTGCGTTTTTCCTTTTGGCGGCATGTGCTTTTTTTCGTCCGCCGGCAAATGAATGCGCTCCATCATCAAACCCAATGACACCGCCGTTGAGTCCCAAAGTTTGCCGGATTTTCCGCCTTTCAGGATTGAAGCTTCGTTGTCCAAAACCAATTTGCCTTTGGCTTTAGCCGCATTGTGGCAGGATTGGCATTTTTCTTCTAAAATAGGTAAGACTAAGTGTTCAAAAACCAATGCGTCTTCCAACAATACATCAGGCTTTTGTTTTTCAGCAGCTAAAGGCGCGAATAGATAGTTTTCGCCGTGTGTGATGGTCGCGCCCTGGTGGCCAGCTAAAACGACGCTTACTAAACTGCCTACAGCAATCGCACGGGTGATCCATTTTGTTTGCCGAATCTTTTCCCGATAAGCATACCAGCCCCAGGAAATTAACGAAACCGCAACCCCGCTCCATTTATGCCCAAACAAAGTATCCGCGTCGTAGCCTTCTTCCTGGGAAAGGAACAAACCCATCAATGCTGCAACAACCGCACTCAGCGCTGCGGACAACAAGAACGCGTCGCCGGTGGTGCGGTACAAAGGGCTGTCTTTGGCTTTTACCGCCGTTTCCCAAACGATGGCCAGCAAAAGCAGCACGATGGGAAAATGCAGCACTAAGGGGTGCATTCGGCCGGTTACCTGTAACAGGGCAGGTACTTGCAAAGTCTCACCAAATACCGTGAGGAAGAGGAGGAGGCAGTTTAGTGGTAAAACGATGTTGTAAAACAAAGCGTTCCAGCGAATTTGTAGCATCAGTACACTTTTATCTCATCCAAAAATAACCAACCCGGCCTGCCTTTACCCGGGTGCTCGTCCGGAATTTGCGCCAGCGGGTAAATTTTCACGACTAAACGATCTGTTTTTAATTCCCCGTCAAGGGGCACCAAAATGGCCTGGCAGGCAACCCTGTCGTCCATTTTTGAGGCGTCTAAAACTTTGGTCCCCATCCAGACGTATGCTGTTGTTTCAGGAAGTTGATAAAGATAAAAAACCTCTACGCGTTGGGGCAGGAAGATCCAGGCGCCCTGGTTTTGTAAAACGTGCAACAACAGTTGACTGATTTTTTGCGGTTTTCCCAAACGCACTTCAATGATCACCTTTTCCTGCTGAAATCCCAGCCAGGTGGGATGGCCGTGGTTGGCAATGCCGCCCAGCCCGTCCGCCAGCGTTGCATAGCCGGAACCCCGATAACGGTCATTCGGTTGGTCGTGAAGGACCTGTGCGATGGCCAATCCACGCTTGTAAAAAGTAGCTTCCACCGTTTCGGAAGGCAAAAACCCGTCGCCGAAAACTTTGGCTTTCAAAGTTGTAGCGTTTTTTTTGAAAACAATGGGGCGGCGGTAAACCGGATCATTTTCTGAAGGCTCCAGACCGTTTAAGGTGTAATGAATCTGGGTTCCGGGCTGCGCAAATTTCAAACTCACCACAGCCTTCTTTTCAAAAAACACCGAAGGATATTTCAAAAATGGCGGCGCCAATTGAAAGGTGTCTTGTGCTTTCGCAAACAACAACCCAAAAACAACCAAACCGCAACTCAATCCTGCCTGCTTCATACCACCGGTTCTAATTTGAAAGGATAGGTTTTGCCCGAATTCCACTGGGCGACGTACAGGTTTTCTTCATCGTCTACACAAACATCGTGCGGATATTGAAAGGCTTTGATGGTTTGGTACATTTCATCGGGCGTGTCGCCGGTGTAGGTAGGTTCGGAGCCCGCCAAATTGGAAACGACCTTGTTGTTTTTGTCCAAAATGGTGACAAAACCCGACTCCGTCCACTGCCGGCTGTTGGATTGCAACACGGCAGCATAGAGGTAATCTCCACGAATTACAGGTCGGCAAACCCATGCGCCTGGTAAAGCTATCGTTTCCAAATAATTCCCCTCCAAATCGTAGCGCTTGAAAGCGTTTTGCTCGCGGGAAGTCGCGATTAGCGAAGGCTTCGTTTTGTCACGCAAGTCTACACAAACGCCATGCGCATTCAGGAGGTGCGCAGCCGTATCGCCCCGACCTCCAAAATGGCGAATGTAGCGCCCCTGCGCATCGTATTGAATAATGTAATCCTTGCCGTACCCGTCGGCCACGTAAATGTCGCCGTTGGGGGCGATGGCGGTTTCGGTGGGTACATAATCCTCCGCTTTTTCGTATTTTTCGGTTTCTTTGGGGTAATCCAAAGTCATCAATACTTTCCCGTCAAGGGTCGTTTTGATCACCTGATGGCGGTTGTTGTCGCAAATGAACAACACGTCGGTTCCGTTTTCATCGAACAGCGTGAGGCCATGCGCGCCGGGGTATTCCGTGCCCCAGGCATCCAAGAGTTTTCCGTTTTTGTCGTAAATCAGGATATTGTTTTTCGTTTCGTTGGTCAGCAACAAAATCCTTCCTTTTTGATCCTGCACCATTTCGTGGCAATCGTTCACGGGGTTGCGCGCCACGTCCGCCTGACTCCAGCGGGTATTGATGCGGTAGCGTTTGTTGTTGTGCCCAAGAATGGTTTCGTTTTTTGCCATGATTTCAGGAATGTACAGCGCGCCGGCCATGCCGAGGGCGGTGTTTTTTATGAAATTTCTTCTGCGCATGTAGGTTTGATTTTAACGTGAGTCCGGGCGTTTACTGATTGTAAATGAGTGATTTATATTTAAAAAGGCGGACTAAAGCCCGCGAAACAAGGCACGGCGCCATTGATTTTGCGGGCTTTAACTCTACGGTTGGGACACAAGTCGACAAAATGATGCACGACGGGCGCGCTATGTTTCGCGGGCTTTAGTCCGCCTTATCCTTCTCTGTTCTTCGTGTGTGGTTAAAGTAGCGTAAAAACACATCACGCCATCAACCCCGGCACCACCTTCCCATGCACATCCGTCAAACGATACCTTCTTCCCAAGTGTTTGTACACCAATTTTTCATGATCCAATCCCATCAAATGCAAGGCCGTCGCCTGAAAATCGTGGACATGCACCGGATCAGATTGGATATTGTAGCCAAACTCGTCCGTTTCGCCGTAAACGCCGGGTTTGACGCCCCCGCCGGCCATCCAGATGGTGAAGCATCGCGGGTGGTGGTCGCGGCCATAATTATCCGCCGTGAGCGTGCCCTGGCAGTAGTTGGTTCTGCCGAATTCGCCGCCCCAAATCACCAGCGTTTCGTCCAACAAACCGCGTTGTTTCAAATCCAAAATCAAAGCCGTCGAAGCCTGGTCGGTGTCTTTGCACTGGCCCACAATCTGCGAAGGCAGGCTGTCGTGCGCGTCCCAGCCCTGGTGGTAAAGCTGCACAAAGCGCACTCCACTTTCGGAAAGCTTTCTGGCCAAAAGGCAATTGGCCGCATAAGTGCCGGGAATCAAACATTCCGGGCCGTACAATTTGATGATGCTTTCCGGCTCGTGGTTGAGGTCGGTCACTTCCGGCACGGCGGTCTGCATGCGGTAAGCCATTTCGTATTGCTGCACTTTGGCATTGATTTCGGGGTCGCCAAAAGCCTGGTAATTTTCGTCATTCAACTGCGCCAGCCGATCCAGCATGCGCCGCCGGTCGTCCTTGTCCATCGCGTCCGGGTTATTGAGGTACAACACCGGGTCTTCGCTGTTGCTGAACTGCACGCCCTGGTGTACGGAATCCAAAAAGCCGTTGGTCCACAATTTGGAATACACACCCTGGCCGTTGCCTTTGCCTTTCGACAGCAACACGCAGAAAGCAGGCAGATTTTTATTTTCGCTGCCCAAACCATAGCTCAGCCACGCGCCCATGCTCGGGCGGTTACCGACCTGCGCGCCCGTTTGAAAAAAGGTCAAAGCCGGGTCGTGGTTGATGGCTTCGGTGTACATGGACTTGACAAAGCACAGTTCATCTGCAATTTTCGAGGTGTAGGGCAACAGCTCGCTCAACCACGCGCCGTGCTGCCCGTATTGTTTGAATGCAAATTTTGAACTGGCCAACGGGAAAGACATCTGGTCGGCGGTCATGCCCGTAAGGCGCTGGCCCATGCGGATGGAGGCGGGGAGTTCCTGGCCGTGCAGTTCCCGCAGTTTGGGTTTGTAATCGAACAAATCCAATTGCGACGGCGCCCCGTTTTGAAACAGGTAGATGACGCGCTTGGCTTTCGGCGCAAAATGTGGCAATCCGGCCTGCAACAAGTCTTCTTCGCTGCCCGAAAACAGGTCGGGAATCATCAGCGAGCCTAAGGCTACGCTGCCCAGACCCAGGCTTAATCGCGATAAAAACTTCCGGCGGTTCAGGTTCAAACCATGCTCCAGCACTTCTTTTTCCATGACTTCAGGATTTGGTAATGGCTTCTTCCAAATTGTAAATCGTGTTCACCACTTTCATCAGCGCGGCAGATTCGTCGAGGTTCAATTTTTTGTTGATGGGAAACTCGCCCACGGCCAAAGTTTTGAAAGCGTCCAATTTTTTGGCTTGAAACAACGCCAATTGTTCGGCATAATACCCTTTCAGAATCTCCATTTCTTTTTGTGTGGCCTTTCGGCAAATGATGCTCCGGAATGCCCTCGAAAGGTTCGTTTCCAAATCTTTATTTTCGGCTTGCAACTGTTGCGCAAAAACGCGGGAAGCTTCCAAAACGGTTGGGTCGTTCATCATAATCAGGGCCTGCAACGGCGTATTTGTGCTGGTGCGTTTTACCTCGCATTGATCGCGGTTGCTGGCGTCGAATAGCATCATGGAAGGTGGCGGCAGCGTCAGTTTGATGAAAGTATACATCCCCCGGCGGTATAAAGCGCTGTCCCTATCCTGTTCGTAGGTTTTGAGTTCGCCCCGGCCCGAACTCGCCACTTCCCACAAGCCTTTGGGTTGGTAGGGTTTTACGCTGGGGCCACCGACGTCTTTGACCAATAAGTTGCTGGTTGCGAGCACCATATCGCGGATCAACTCGGCTTTGAAACGCAGGCGTGGCGCTCGGGCCAAATACAGGTTTTCGGGATCTACCTCCAAGTGCTTTTCCTTGACTTCTGAAGACTGTCGGTACGTTGCGGAAAGCACGATTTGTTTCACTAAGCGCTTGATGTCCCAGTTGTGTTCTATAAAATCAACAGCGAGCCAGTCCAACAATTCGGGGTGCGTCGGCAAATTGCCCTGCATGCCAAAATCGCCGGTGGTCTTCACCAAACCAGCGCCGAAAAACTCCTGCCAGATATGATTGACAAAAACGCGGGCAGTGAGCGGGTTCTCTTTGGTCACCGTCCACTGCGCCAAGCCCATCCGGTTGCGCGCGTATTTAGTTGTATCGAACGGCAGCACAGCAGCGGGTGCAGCGGGTTTTACGATGTCGGTGGGTTGGTCGTAAGCGCCCCGGTTGAGGATGTGCGTCGCGCGGACGGTATCGGCTTCTTCCATCACCGACACCGTAACCGAACCGGTATCGCGCTGGTTGATGAAGGTTAGCATTTCTTTGATTTCCTTTTCGGAAAGGGTCAAAATCGGCGTTTTGGCGGGTTTCGACACGCTGACGTCGCCTTCAAAACCTGCCTCTTTCGAGGTATTGAAAAAACCGAATACCTGGTAATAATCCTTTTGCGAAACGGGGTCGTATTTGTGGTCGTGGCACTGCGCGCATTCCACCGTGAGGGCGAGCAGGCCTTTGGTATAGGTTTTTACTTTGTCGAGCGCGTACTCCACCCGGTACTCCTCCGGGATGACGCCGCCTTCTTCGGTGTACTTGTGGTTGCGCAAAAAAGCGGTCGCCAAAATCTGTTCTTTGTTCGCTTTGGGCAACAAATCACCGGCCAATTGCCAGGTCACAAACTGGTCGTAAGGCAGGTTTTTATTAAACGCGTGGATGACCCAATCGCGGTAAGGCCACTGGGTGCGGATGTTGTCGTCCTGGTAGCCGTAGCTGTCGGAATAGCGCGCCACATCCAACCAGTACAGCGCCATTTTTTCGCCGTAATGCGGGCTGGCGAGCAGGCGATCCACCGCTTTTTCGTACGCAGCTTCGGGATCGCCGGCAGCGAATTCATCCATTTCAGCTTCGGTCGGCAGCAATCCGGTCAGGTCCACCGAAATGCGTTTGAGCAGGTATTCCGGACTTGCGGCTTCGTTGGGTTCCAGTCCTTTTTCGGCCATTTTGGCCAAAGTAAAATGGTCAATTTCGTTGTTCACCCAGTCCTGGTTCTTCACCTTGGGCAGGGCTGCTTTTTTTGGTGGGATGAAGGCCCAGTGCTTTTCGTACTCCGCGCCTTGTTCGATCCATTTCCGGATAATTTCGATTTCGTGTTCCGTCAGCAGGCTGAGGTGCGAATCGGGCGGCGGCATCTGGTATTCCGGGTCTTCCGAGGCGATCCGTTTCAGCAGCTCCGACGAATCGGGTTTGCCAGGCACGATGGCAAAAGCGCCAGGGTTTTCTGGCAAAGGCGCGTAGGCGTTTTTAGCAAGGTCCAAGCGCAGTCCGGCTTGCAGCTTGTTTTGATCCGGCCCGTGGCAGGCGAAGCACTTGTCGGACAGGATTGGCCGGACGTGGAAGTTGTAGCTGATGCGATTTAATTCGTCCTGCCCACCTCGCCGGGTACTCCACAGTACGATGCCCATAATTCCGGCGATCAGGATGGTTGCTGTAATCGTTCTTTTCATACGGTATGCGGCGTATTTGGAGGATGTCCCATTCGCCGATCAAGTATAGGGAAAAAGGCAGAAATCGCGATCTTTTGCCTGATTTTCTTTTGCGGCTGGTGAATGTCTGAATCAGAATTCACAGAATTGTAGAATTTCCAGAATTCCGCTCCCCCGTTTTGAAAATTCTCTAATCCTGAAAATTTGATTCAGACTAAAAACGATGAGCATCAAAATTTTCAGGATTAACAAATTTTCAGAATTTTGGAAATTGATGGATTCAAATTTCAATTATTCAACCAAAAAAGTAAAAACATGATCAAGGATGAACTGACCTACAAAATCATTGGTTGCGCCATGAAGGTACACAACACGATGGGCCCTGGATTTCAGGAAGTGATTTACCAACGCTGTTTGGCAATAGAAATGGAACGGGGCGCTTTGTCCTTTGTTCGGGAGCAAGAGCATACGATCTATTACGAGGAGATTGAAGTGGGAACACGGCGGGCGGATTTTGTGGTGGAAAACAAGGTAGTAGTAGAGATCAAGGCATTAGTGACCCTGGAGGATGTCCATTTGGCCCAGGCAAAAAACTACGTTTCGGCGTATGACTTTCCTTTTGGATTGTTGATCAATTTCGGGGGAAAGAGTTTAGAATATAAATTGATTTTCAATCCTAAGTACAATCAGAATCAGGATTTACAGGATTAGAGAATTTTTAGGATTGGAAATTGTCTGAATCAGAATTCACAGGATTAATGAATTCGCAGGATGGGGAGTCAGAGGCGTCAGAATTCTGGAAATCCTAAAATTCTGTGAATTCTGATTCAGACAAAGAAGGCGTCTGAATCAGAATTCGCAGGATTAAAGAATTCTCAGGATGGGGCGTCCGGGGCGTCAGAATTCTGGAAATCCTAAAATTCTGAAAATTCTGATTCAGACAAAAGAAGCTGTCAGAATCAGAATTCACAGGATTAAAGAATTTTCAGAATCGGCCGTCCGGGGCGTCACAATTCTGGAAATTCTAAAATTCTGAAAATTCTGATTCAGACAAAAGAAACTGTCGGAATCAGAATTCACAGGATTAAAGAATTCACAGAATCGGTCGTCAGAACGGGGCGTCACAATTCTGGAAATTCCGAAATTCTGAAAATTCTGATTCAGACAACATCATTCCCCCAACATCTTCCTCACCATCTCCACATCCGCCTTCCGTTCCTCCGGAATAATACCCGCCTTTTCAAACTCCAAAAAATCCGCCAAAAAGGCATCCTTGTAAAATGGCCGGGTTGGCCGATAAGGCAGGTCTTTCCACTTTCGATATTCCTGTAGGGCAGCTTCGGTTTTACCCTGAAAAAGCAGCGCGGGCGCAAGCTTGGAGGGCAGGTAAATATTGGTAGCATCCAATTCAAAACCCCGCATCAGCGAAGCCTCTGCTTCCGCAAATTGGCCGGTGAGGAGTTGGAACCAGGCAAGGTTATTGTACGTACTGGCCAATTCCTTTTGAAAAGCGGTATCTGCTGGGTTGGCCTGGAGTTGAAGCTCGCTGGCAGCGCCTTGCTGCCTACTTTGTGTTCGGTTCTCTTCATTTTGGTTAAAAAGGGTCTCCTGAATAGAGATTTCTTCAACTTCTTTTTCGAAATAAGTTGAATAAATGATACCCCAGGGCATTGCGGCTCGAAGTTGTTCAACGTATTCTGGAGACATCGGGTTTCCATTAAGATTGATTTTTTGAAGACTATTTAACCCCCTAATTTGAAGGGGCAGGCTGCTGAATTGATTAATAGCAAGATCAAGCGAATGCAGACTTTTCAACTCCCCAATTTCAGGGGGCAAACTGCTGAGTTGATTGTAATTAAGATCAAGCGAATGCAGACTTTTCAACTCCCCAATTTCAGGGGGCAAACTGTGGAGTTTATTTCTAGAAAGATCAAGCGATTGCAGATTTTTTAACTCTCCAATTCCAGCAGGCAAACTGCTGAGTTGATTGTGACGCAGCCCAAGCGAATGCAGACTTTTCAACTCCCCAATTTCAGGGGGCAAACTGCTGAGTTGATTGCCATTAAGATAAAGCGATTGCAGACTTTTTAACTCCCCAATTTCAGGGGAAAAACTGCGGAGTTGATTGCCATTAAGATAAAGCGATTGCAGACTTTTTAACTCCCCAATTTCAGGGGAAAAACTGCGGAGTTGATTGCCAGAAAGCTCAAGCGATTGCAGACTTTTTAACTCCCCAATTTCAGGGGGCACACTGCGGAGTTGATTGGACCGCAGATCAAGCGAATGCAGACTTTTCAACTCCACAATTTCAGGGGGCAAACTGCGGAGTTGATTGTAATAAAGATCAAGCGATTGCAGACTTTTCAACTCTCCCATTTCAGCGGGCAAACTGCTGAGCTGATTGCCCCCAAGATCAAGTGATTGCAAACTTTTTAACGCCCCAATTTCAGGGACCAAACTGCGGAGCTGATTGCCCCCAAGATAAAGTGATTGCAGACTTTTTAACGCCCCAATTTCAGGGGGCAGACTGCTGAGTTGATTTACAGAAAGCTCAAGCGATTGCAGACTTTTTAGCTCCCCAATTTCAGCGGGCAAACTGCTGAGTTGATTGTTAGCAATCTCAAGTGATTGGAGGTTTTTCAAAGCTCCGATTTCAGCGGGCAAACTGCTGAGTTGATTGAAAGAAAGATCAAGCGATTGCAGACTTTTTAACTCTCCAATTTCAGCAGGCAAACTGCTGAATTGATTGAAACGGACAACAAGTGATTGCAGATTTTTTAACGCCCCAATTTCAGTGGGCAAACTGCTGAGTTGATTGCCAAAAAGATCAAGCGATTGCAGACTTTTTAACGCCCCAATATCTGGGGGCAAACTGCTGAGTTGATTTCCAGAAAGATAAAGCGATTGCAGACTTTTCAACGCCCCAATTTCAGTGGGCAAACTGCTGAGTTGATTTCCAGAAAGAACAAGCGATTGGAGACTTTTTAACGCCCCAATTACAGCGGGCAAATTGCTGAGTTGATTGTCAGAAAGATCAAGCGATTGCAGACTTTTCAACTCCCCAATTTCTGGGGGCAAACTGCTGAGTTGATTTCCAGAAAGAACAAGCGATTGGAGACTTTTCAACTCCCCAATTTCAGGGGGCAAACTGC
>JBJXFD010000526.1:0-13568 GCA_046153985.1 Saprospiraceae bacterium | reverse complement strand
GCGGGTTGGTCAATCTTTTTTTAGAAGACAATGTCACCTATACGAAAGAGATGATTTTTACCATGCCCATCAGCAATACCTGGACGCAGTTGCTGATCCCGGTTGAACTGGAAGATAACTACCCTGTCGGCGACCTTTCTCTGGGTTTTCATTTTGGCTATCAGGCGCAAACCATTCTTTTTGGCGGTGTAGGCGTCCTCAATTTCAATCAATTGTATCCTTTGGCCCAACTCCCATCGCAAATTGGCAACCAATTTTATGGCGGCTACGAATCCGATGCGCCCTGGCGTTCAGCGGCAGCAGACCGCATCGAACAAATCCGGAAAGCAGACCTGCAGGTAGTGGTCACAGGCCCTGATAATGAACCCATTCACGATGCAGAAGTACAGGCGCGCATGCTGAAACACGCTTACGGGTTTGGCTCGGCAGTCACCGGTTGTCGCCTTGCCGGCAATCCCTGTCAGGACAATGTTTACCAAAATAAAATCCTCGACCTTGACGGACAAGGCCATGGATTTAATGAAGTGGTCTTTGAAAACGACCTGAAATGGGACAGTTGGGAAGAACAGTGGTTTGGTCCGCCTGCAAACGCTGCCAATGCGGCGCAATGGCTTTCAGAACAGGGCATCCGGGTGCGGGGGCATACCTTAGTTTGGCCAGGCTGTTCCTATTTGCCGGACGACCTCTGCAACAACCTGAGCAACCCGACTTATCTCAAAAACCGCGTTGATGGCCGCCTGCAAACTGCACTGACGTTTCCCGGCCTTTCCAATGTGGTTCGGGAATGGGACGTGTTGAATGAAATTACGTTCAACCGCGACCTTGAGTATGCCTTTGAAGGCGAGCCCGGCTACCCGACCGGTCGGGAGTTGTACTCCAATATTTTCAAAAAAGTCAAAGAAATTGATCCGGGAATTGGAACCTGGCTGAACGACTACGTCACCATCAGCCAAAACAACAGCAGCGGCGTGGTGTACGACCGATACAAAAGCTTTATTGCGGAGATCATTGCCAATGGTGGCGACATAGACGGGATCGGGTTTCAGGGCCATATCGGCGCTTTTCCGACCTCTATCTATAAGGTATACGACATCCTGGAAGATTTTCACCAAACGTTTGGCCTGCGTGCCAAAATCACCGAATACGATATAGATACCTACGCCGGCGAGCAAGTAGCGGCCAATTATATGCGCGACTTTTTGACGATGGTTTTCAGTCACCCCAGCACCGACGCTTTCCTGATGTGGGGATTCTGGGACGGCGCGCACTGGCATGCGGATGCGCCCATTTTCCGCCAGGACTGGTCGCTGAAGCCTTCCGGCGAAGTCTTTTTAGATTTGGTTTTTAATGAATGGTGGACCAACGATTTTGCCATCACGGCTGCAAACGGCGTTGCAACGATTCGGGGTTTTAAAGGACAATACGAAATCACGGTGGAACACAATGGTCAGGTCGTAAAAGACACGGTTTGGCTGGAAGAAGACCTGACGCACCCGATACAATTGACGATCACCAGTGCGGATGAAGCGGACGCGGTGGCCAATTCAATCCGCATTTTCCCTAATCCTGCAAAAGAGGAATTGTTTATTGAGTCTAAGGCAAGCGGGCTGGTTCAGGTTCGATTGTACGATGCGCAAGGGCAATTGAAGCTATCCCAAAACAGGGCTGGCCGTATTGAATTGGGCGTATTGTCGTCCGGGGTTTATTTAGTCGTGGTGGAACAAGATGGGAAGGTATATCGGGAGAAGGTAATCATCAAATAAGTATGAAAACATATACTTTATTAATGAGTTCATTTTTTCTGGTTCTTGTAGCTTGCACTCCTGTTTCTTCGGAGTATCCCGTTGAAATCAATACGCCTTTATTAAAACAACAGCACGACAAAGCGAAGGTGATCCTTTATCAATTTGCCTTGAATAATTACGGCTATCATTTTGATGAAAGCAATGGCTTTGATTTAACTGATTCCATTCCATTTCGCTTTTGTGCTTTATCCTTTTCTATGATTGACGACCTGGATACCAGTCTGCGTTGCTTATTTTTTATTTGGGAACATGCAGGAAAAGAATATATGGCTTCCCCACCACGTGGCGCGACTTACCACACTGTTTGTTTTAGCGATTCTTTGAACATTCAATATGTAGGATTTAATGACGGAGTTTTTATTAACCCCAAAGATTTCCTGCCTCAATAGAACGGACATTCAATTTTTACAAAAAAACATTTATATCCATGAAAAAATCTACTTTTTGCTACTCCTTGTTTATGTTTGGCCTGCTGTTCTCTTGCTCAGACGCAAAGAAAGACAGCCCAGCAACGCCGTCCGAAAATTTGTCTTCAAAAACTGAAAAATCTACTTCTATGAAAGAACCCTTTGTTCATGCCGTCTATTTCTGGTTAAAAGAGCCGGAAAACCAAGAGGCCCGGAAAAAATTTGAAGCTTCGTTGAAGAACTTCGTTCAGCAATCCGTCTATGTCCGGTCTTCGCATGTTGGCACACCCGCTCCGACCAGCCGGCCGGTTATTGACAGTTCCTACTCTTATAGCCTGGTGGTGACTTTTGATTCGAAAGAAGACCAGGACAAGTACCAGGACGAGCCCGTGCATTTAAAGTTTATCGAGGAAAGCAAGGATTTGTGGGAGAAGGTGGTGGTTTATGATTCGATGGAGTTGTGATGCCGTCCGTTTCGCTTCATCTTCAGGCGTCCATGTAATGTTTAAAGCTTCTATTAGGCTTCCAGAAGCTTGTATTTGATATAGTCTCGGCTTTCCATAGACTCTGGTCTTGGCATGCTACAGCACATATTTTTAAAAATTCAATAATCAACCTATGTCTATACCTAAAGATCCTTTTCACTATGAATATAGAGTCGGGCAAGAAGATTCTAAAGGAGGTTTTCAAGATTTGAGAAATATATCCGCCCCGGCTAAAAGGCTTCCTCCGGAAGTTGAGTCATTAGGGAAAAATGTTGCCGAGTTTTTCAAAAAAGCCCTTGAGGACGCAAAAGAAATAGATACTTTTTCAGAAGTAAAGCTAATAATTGCTGGTGACGAAAAAATTGACAAATCTCTCATACGCGAGGAATTAATTAATTTAAATAGCCAAAATTTAAATTCACTATATTTACTACCCCAAAAAGGGAATAAAACATACGATCCAAAAGTAACTGTCGTCTCATCAAACGAGATGCTTAGCCTTGACAGTGACAAAGTATTAACAAAATTAATAAACGACAATTCTACTTTAATAGAAAAAAGCAATTATTTGGCTTATTTGAAAAACTATTCCACCGCGATAGACCCCTATAAAGAATATCTTATTAATCGTGAAAACAGAAAGCAAGGAAATTTCTTAGCTACTATATGGAATTTTGATGAGCAAAAAATCTATCATGGTATTCAAAAATTATTCTTCACTAAACGCACCATATACCTGCTTGTTATCGACAACCGAAATACAATCAATGATATATACAATAAAATTCTTTCAATAAAATCATTTGGAGGATCCAGTCCAATAATCCTTACTTATATTCAGGAAAGCTCGGACAAAGCGATAGCTCCTGTTTTTTTTGAGCTTCAAAAGAATTTCCCGGAGTTAGAAATCATTTCAATAAAAAAAGATCAAAAAAATTCTTTTATACAGTTAAGGAAAGTTGTCGAAAGCTTTATTTTCCAAAACAATGAACTGGATCAAACATTAAGCAGTCATTTTCCAAGAAATTGGATAGATCTTAGATATGAAATAAACTCTCTTAGAAGAGATAATAATTTCATTAATTTAGCTGATTTCATGAGGATCTGTGACAAGCATAATATTGACGAAGAAGCAGGCGAGATATTGTTAGACGTTTTACATCAACTCGGAGTTGTAGTTCATTTTAAAGATGACAACTCATTAAGAGATACCATTTTCCTGAATTATAATTGGATAAATGATGCTATAAAGATACTTGTCAATAGCCCTGAAGTTATTAAAAATCACGGCATATTCAATGAAGCAACTTTATCAAAGATATGGAATCGAAATCCATATAAATATGACATTGGAAAGTTGTTATCTATCATTACAAAAAAATCTTTAGCATTTTGTTTTGAATTAACTCCCAAAAAATATATGCTACCTGATTTTATTCCCATTAATGAGGAAGAAAACACCTTTACGAGGCAAAAAAGTGATTTGAATTTAGTTTTAAACTATCATCCATTTTTACCAGATGAAATCTTCAACAAGCTTCTTGTTGCGTTTGGAGGAAATGCATATAATTCTAAATTTTGGAAACATGGAATGATCGCAAATAAAGACAATTGCAAAATTTCCATCACCCAAGAGCCTTTAGAAAATAAAATCAAAATAGCTGTACAAGGAAATGTGCTAAAAGAAAAAATTGAATTACTGGGCGTTATTAGAAATACATTCCATGAGCTCAATAAAGATTACGAAATGATTAATTCTTTAGAAGAAATTCCTTGTATTTGCGCTGTTTGTAGTATCGAAAAATCGCCTTATCACTTCAGTTACGAAGCATTAAAGAAAAGAATGCTGGTAAAAAGCTCTGCAATAATTGAATGTCCAAAAAGCTTTCAAGATGTTCGGCTTGTAGAATTAATTGGAATAGTAGATTTAATCAAAAAAACCAAAGTAAATGAATTAATCGCAAAAGGCTTTTTAGACATGGCAATTGATGCTCTAAAGCACGCATTGCCAGGCAACAACGAGGTAATTCAATTAGAATCTAAGTTTAACTCTAATGAACATGATAACCGCCAGGGTGTAATTTCTAAAGATGATTATAATCTAGAACGAAATAAAATTATTAAAAGCTTAATTGCATCTGCTGATTTTATAGAGTAATCAAAACCTTGATTAATTTAGAGTTATAGCGAAACGTATGTTCAACTCCATGGGAAACAGCTTCAAATTAGGTTTCTATTTGGTAAAAATGGTACTCCGTGAAAGAATTCAAAAGAATTGTAGCCCTATTCATCTCCCTATTCCTCATCGGAGTAGCCGCCTTCAACATTCGCCTATATTACCAACCAACATTCGTCCAGCATGGCCCTTGCCAGCTCAACCAGGATTTGATCCATCAATTAGCCCATTTAAAAGAAAAACTGCATGACGGCGCAGCTTCGTACATGCAGCAATTGCACCCGGAAGGTTTTGTGTTCCTGAATGCGGTTTATGGACTGAGTTGGGCAGAAGTTGCCGAAGCGCTTCCCAACACGGAAGCTTTGCACCGGGAAGCGATCGAAGAACTCAATTGGGTCTTGCAGGAATTGTCGTCTGAGGAAGCACGGCAGACCTTTAACGCCGATTTGGAACCCACTTACGGTATTTTCTACCGCGGCTGGACCAATTATGTCCTGGGGCGGAAATTAAAGCTCCTCCCAAAAGCAGATTGGGATTCCTTAGAAGTCCAGCAATTCCGGCAAAACTGCGCGGACATTACGGATGCTTTAAAAAAACGAAACAGTCCATTTCTGGAGTCCTACGCGCATGCGTGCTGGCCGGCAGATATGGTCGTGGGGATGGCTTCCTTGGCCATTTGCGAAGATTTGTTCCCGGGAACATATCAGACCACCATCGGGGAATGGATCATTGCAGTGAAAGCAAAAACCGACAGGTTGGGACTCCTCCCCCACTCCAGTATGCCCGAAAACGGCGCAGTTTTGGAACCTGCACGGGGATCTTCTCAAAGTTTGATTTTGAATTTTCTTTTGGAAATTGACCCGGATTTTGCCCGGGCGCAATTCGGGATTTATAAAGCCCATTTTTTGGATTCCCGATTGGGGTTGCCTGGCATCCGGGAATACCCGAAAGGAAAAAAAGGTGGCGAGGATTTTGATTCCGGGCCGGTTATTTGGGACATCGGTGGCGCGGCTTCCATCGTTGGTCGGCGCACGATGGCATTGTACGGCGAACACCAGGTTGCCACAGGTCTTCGGAATAGTATTGAAACTTTTGGCATGGGCAAAACCAGGCATGGAAAAAAGCACTACCTGTTTGGGGATTTACCGACCGTCGATGGTTTTATTGCCTGGAGCAATTCAGTAGAAGTTTGCAAACCCCAAGTAACGACGCCCAATGGTGGTTGGAGATTAAAAATTCAGTTGATGTCCTTAGTACTTTTTATTTTGGGAGGATTCGCTATCTTTAAGTTGTTAAAAACAAAACCCTGACGCTTGCAAAGCGCCAATAAAAAACTAAAGACCATTGCTTTATGCATAAATCCCTCCGCCTAATCTTATGCAGTATCGCTTTATTTGGGCTGCTTGCCCACCCCACCCTTTCTGCCCAAACCGAAGTTCAAGCCTGGGGCAACATCACCGGCATGCGCTCAAATGGCCGGTTGATGCGCTTCGAAAGTAGTTTGCGCTTGGTTAAGGACGATTGGCGCAAGGAGCAGGCAACCGGGCGGGAACGCAACTGGACGACCTACCGGCGTATCCTGCAATGGCAACTCACTGCCGATTATTCGCCGCTGTCGGGCGGCGGCATCTTTGGAAACGACCACATTCCGCTGCAACCCACGCAGCGCTTCTGGAACCTGAAACAATTGGCTCAGACGCCAAAAAATCTGCATATTCTGCCTTTGACGTGTTCCAGCGACGATCTGTATGTGGCTGCGTTGGGCGATCTGAAACAAAAAAACTATGCCTTTCACGTAGTCAATGAAGGGCCGGAGCGCGAAGTGATTTTGAGCGGGCTGCCTGAAAAAGTGAAACGGTTGCAGGTTTATGTGACGGATGCCAACAAAAACATGGAACGGGGGGCGCAACTCAAGGTCGAGAAAGGAAAAGTGAAGTTTTCGATCCGTGCAGCTTGCTTTATGAGTTTGATGAATGAATAAAAATTGACCTAATCTCAATAAATTCGAACCGATGAAAAAAATAGTTTACTTTATCCTCACTTTAATTATCCTGTAACTTACACATGAATTTCACGTGATTTAATTGTTATAATTTACGAAATGAAACCTTTTTCATTTCATTTCGTAACAGATAACTTATTTACTTGATTTATGCTACATTCCCTCCGTTTCTACCTACAAAATTGAATCCACATCTGTTTGAATACTGAATACATTTTTTTCAACATATTAAAACCTCATTCTCAATGCTTCACACAATGTACAAAAAAACACTATTCCTCTGTCTCCTGCTGCTTGCAGGTACAGGGTTACTGCAAGTTCAAGCGCAAAAACAACAGAACTTTAACCAGAAAGGACAAACAGCATCAACGGAACTGTTTAGTCCGGCCTGGGAACCTGCCACAAAAGCCTATGGGTCTGAAGTTCGCGGCGGCGTCATCCTGAATTTCGACGCAAAAAAGGCAGCCGAATTTCTCAAAAAAAACACGACGCAATTTTCCCTGGAACTGCCTACCGGTCAAGGCGACCAAACGCTTACCGTGAACATGTACCGTTCGGATATTTTTGCGGAAGGTTTCCAGATCTTTACCAGCAGCGATCGCGACAAGCCTTTCGAGTACAAAGGCGGCCTGCATTTCCACGGCACCGTGGAAGGCGACGCGCACTCGAAAGTAGCCATCAGCGTCTTCGACAATGAAGTGATGGGTTTGATCATCACCCACGATGGAACGTACAACCTCGGACGGGTCAAAAACTCAGTCAAAGGGCATATCCTGTACTTAGACCGGGATTTGCTGAAAAAGCCAGAGTTTAGTTGTTCCGTGGAAGACGATCACAAGGGCTATACCCAGGAAGAACTCAGCGACGCACCCAAAGCTGCCGGCGACTGTATTCGGGTGTACCTGGAAGTGGACAAATCGGTAGTAGACAACAAAGGCAGCGTGGTAAACGCGACAAACTACGTAATTGGCGCCTTCAACCAAAACGTCCTGATCTACAATGCAGAAAGCATCAACATGACGATTTCGGAAATGTTTGTCTGGAATACGCCCGATCCCTACTCCGGGCCAGGCGCAGGCGCTTATTTGAACCAGTTTCAAGCCAATACGGGCGCTTTCAACGGCGACCTGGGGCACTTGGTCGCGATGGTGAACAACGGAGGTATTGCTGCCGGTTTTAGCGGGATATGTAACCCGGATAGAGACGAAAGTCTTTGCTACAGCGGGATTCTGAATTTTTATAACAATGTTCCGGTCTTTTCCTTTACGGTAATGATCCTGGCGCACGAAATGGGCCACCTCATCGGCTCGCGCCACACCCATGCCTGCGTTTGGAACGGCAACAATACGGCCATTGACGGCTGTTCAGGGTTTGTAGAAACCGACGTTGCCAACTGTCCTCTCCCTGGTAGCCCGGCCGGCGGCGGCACCATCATGAGCTATTGCCACAACGACCCGGTCGGCGTCAATTTCAATCTCGGATTTGGCCTGCAGCCGGGTAACGTAATCCGCAATACAGTGGCCAACGCAGCCTGCTTGCCAGCTTCTTGTACTGGTTGCGATGTCGCCATTGGCATTGTTGTTGTTATAAACGAAACCTGCCCGAATGCCAACAACGGCAGCATCACCGTTAATGCCACAACGAGTGCGGGGCCGCTGACTTACGCCATTTCAGGCCCAGTCAACCAGAGCAACGGAACAGGCGTTTTCACCAACCTGCCCGACGGAAATTACAACATCACTGTGACGGACAATGGCGTCGCCAACTGTGAAGCGACTTCTTCTGCCACGGTTGCCGCCGGAGTAGACAATACCCCGCCGGTTCCGGTTTGCCGCACCGCTACTGTGACTTTAAACGCAACGGGGAATTACACCCTGCTTTCGGCTGATGTACTCAACCTCGGCGCTTCTTCCGACAACTGCGGTACGGTCAATTTCGTCAGCGCATCACCCGCTTCGGTGAGCTGCGCACAAGTTGGTCAAACCATTCCGGTTACAGTAACGGTAAACGATGGCAACGGCAACACGGCCACCTGCACTGCTCAGATCACCGTACAACAAGGAACGGCCTTACCTGCCGGCTGGAGCAACGCAAATATCGGCAACGCCAATGGCAGCGCGATCTACAAACCCTGTACTTCAAATGGTCAATTCACGCTAACGTCCACTGGATTTTCCGGCAACCCCGATTTACAACATTCTGCCTGGCGCAGCCTTTGCGGCAATGGCAGCATTACTGCACGGGTAGCAAGTGTGAACAATGGCGGTTGGGCAGGTATCGAAGTGCGCGAAAATGCAATGCCGGGCAGCAAGAAGGTTACCCTCAAAACGCAATTGAACGCTTTTGTGCGCCGCGTTTTGCGCTCGACAACGAACGGGATGGCACAAAACCAGCAATTCCCGCTCCAGCCCGGCCACGACTGGCTGCGCATTACCCGCACCGGCAACAGCTTCCAGTTGTTAACTTCCCTGGATGGCGTCGCTTGGCAGCCGGTAGCACCTGCAGTTTCCCTGACGCTGCCCAACTGCGTGCAGATTGGCATTTTTGCCGAAAGTATCAATGTGAATACCACTACGACGGCTGTTTTTGACAATGTGACGGTCATCGGCGGTATTGCACCATTGGCGACACCAGGTAATTCTATTGTGGAAGCGGCTGCTCCGGACTTGCAGGTTTATCCGAACCCGGCGGTGGATGAAATTACGGTGAACCTGAAAGCTTACGAAAATCGTCCAGTGCGATTGGAATTGTATGACATACAAGGCAAAGTACTGGAAGTGGTGGAAGTGAACACTGCTGAAAACACCACCGAACGGTTTGATTTGTCTGGTTACCACAATGGCATTTACCTCATTCGCGCGCAATCGGAAGGATTACCCGATGCGACGAAGCGGGTTGTTGTGCATGGCGGGAATAGATAATTTTTTTCATAAGTAATAAGCATAAGCCATCCCCGAAAACTCAGGGATGGCTTATTTTTTTGGAGCGATTCGATTTTAGGAAACCTGCGTTTCATAGTAATGCTCTGCAAGGCCAAATTTGCGCTCGGGGGCACGGCTTTCAATTTGATGAAAAACGGTTGGTCGTACGCCGGTAAAATCCTTGTAATCCCGCACAAGATGCTGATAGTCATAATAATTACAATCAAAAGCAATAGACTGCCAGTCGCGCTGTGGGTTCATGTTTTTTTCCCGAAAAGCTTTGTCGAACCGCACAAGTCGGGCAAATAACTTAGGGCTTACCCCTGTACGTTCCTCAAATTTTCGCTCAAATTGTTTGGCACTTAAGAATGATTTTTTGGCAAGATGGTCAAGAGAAGCAACGGGTGTGATTCCCATTTGATGTAGATTTATTAGATTTATGGCAAAAATAAGAAAGGATATGGAGACCACCTACAAAAAAGCAGCAGACGGGACGGTTACGATCACGACGACCTTTAAGCCACAAGGCGATTTGATGGATCAGGAAACAGCCCTTCAAATAGGTTTGCAAGAGGCAGGTCGCATAGCGATGCAAGAGGCAATAAAAGAAATGGACACAGATGGGCGTCCGATTGTGGTAGGAAACGAGCGTTATACGAGCCGGGGGGCGGAAAAAAAACATACCAAACGGTCTTCGGGTCAGTAGAAGTAGCGCGTCATGTATATCAGCATTCACGAGGCGGGAAAACGGTTGTTCCATTAGAGAGCAAAGGCCGTTTTTTGGGCGGCAGCAACACGCCCAAATTTAGCAAGATGGTCAGTTGGAAGTATAGCCAGATGTCAGCCCGTCATGTTCGCGAGGACTTGAGGATGAACCATGCCCGGGAGCTGAGTACTAAATTAGTACAATCTGTATCGGCTCATGTAGAGAATATTGCCATAGACCATGAGTTTGAGTGGCATTATGAGTTGCCAGAATTTGATCAGGTTGTGAGTCACGTAAGCATAGGTCGTGACGGGACGACGACTGCCATACGGGGTGACCGCTATCGGGAAACCATGTGCGGGACAATCAGTTTTTACAATTCAGATGGGGAGCGTTTACACACCATATACAGTGCATGCGCTCCGGAATACGGTAAAAAGACCTTTGATAGTGTGCTAAGCATGGAGATAGATCGGATAAAGGCAAAATTGCCGGCGGTGACCTATGTTGGCCTGGCGGATGGAGCCAAGGACAACTGGACTTATCTGTTAAAATATGTCCAGGTGGATATACTCGACTTTTACCATGCCACTGAATATCTTACAAAAGCCAGTGTGGTATTGAAAAAGGGAGAGCAGGAACAGAAGCAGTGGGCGGTCAATGCCTGTCATGATCTGAAGCACAAAAAAAACGGCGCTCGATTTATTATCAGGGAACTGAAAAGTTGGGTCAAAGAAAATGGCAATACACAACACGAAGCAGTCTCAAAAACCATCACCTACTTTGAAAACAACCTGATGCGGATGAATTACCCCGAATATCAAAAAAAAGGATATCCAATTGGCTCGGGAGTTACAGAAGCAGCCTGCAAAACGGTGATCAAGCAAAGGCTAAGCCAGTCAGGCATGAGATGGAATTTACACAATGCAGAAGGAATGCTTATTACTAGAGCTCTGACTTCAACTAAAGGGCAATGGGAGCAGTTTTGGGGAAAATACATGCAATGACCAGGACCTAAAATCTACATCAAATGGGAATCACACCCATTCAATAAAGATGCTTGTATTATTTTTTAACCAATTAAATTATTTAATTATGCCAAACGAGAAAAAAGACCTGTTTGACTTTGAGGAAACCCTTGAGACTTCCTTAGAGAATTCAAACAAAGTCAAAAAATTCAACCTTGATGACTTGACTCACATCAAAGGAGGCGTTGCAGCATCTTCCACTGCGTCATCTGCCATCATTCTTGTTTTGGACTGTTGGTAAGTAACATCAGGATGGGGTCATGGGAATATTATTTCACATGATCCCATATTTGATAGCTGTCTCATAATTATTGCTAAACCACATTAATATGCTACGTCCTCCGAAAAGCTGGAATTTCAACACTCATTTCGATCACGCTGTTGAGCACGATTGGTACCGGTTGGTAAACTTGCTGAAAGCCAATATTTATTTCCTGACTAATGATTTTTATAAGAGTAAAAAATTTTTTCCTGCACTTCTGCCAATTACCTGTAGCGCTGTTTCTTCGCCTATGGGGCTGGGTAGCGATAGCTTACCTGTTAAAATTAAATTATTTGGAGAGGAAACCTTCCTTGCAGATTCCATGCAATTTCATCTTGAGTATATGTTACGGCAGGGAATGCCAGGAGTTTTTTATATCATGCAATCGTTTCGGGGAGAAATGCACGATGAAAGGCATTTGAATCAATTCATTCACTCAGAAGCAGAAATATTCGGAGGCTATGAAGATGTACTTCAATTAGTTGAAGACTATCTTTTGTATTTAATTCTGGGGTTAGTAAGAGAATTGGCCGACAGGCTGGAAGAAGAAATAGGCGACATTAGCCACATTTACGGAGTGCTCGAGATGTTAAAAAATAACAAGGTACCCAGGATCACCTTTGAAGAAGCAACACAAATTCTAGGCAATGACAATGTGTATTATTCAGACCACGGTGATGGCATTCGCTCGTTGACGCCCCTTGGTGAAAAAGAGTTGCTAAGCAAGTTTCCTGTTTTGTGGTTGACACACCCTGACAGAAGGTCTGTACCTTTTTATCAAGCTTACGATCCTGACGGATTCAGCAGTAAATCTGCTGACTTGTTACTTGGAATTGGTGAAATAGTAGGCTGTGGGGAAAGACACAGAGGGCACGAAGAAACCCTTTTTGCGTTAAAAGAGCACAATGTTAGTGTAGAGGAATATGCTTGGTATTTGGATATGAAACGAAAATATCCTATCCAAACCGCCGGGTTTGGACTGGGGGTAGAACGTTTGATCCTGTGGCTACTTAAGCATGATGATATCCGGGATATTCCATTTATAAATAGACTTAAAGGAACCATTAATGTACCATAAACAGTACAAACCAAAAGGAAAGCAAAGCTCATGAAAGATATATTCTGGAGTAAATTAATTGAAGATTCCAAGAATCTCGAGGAGCCTGTTTTGTATCAGGATTATTTCGATACACCTTTTATAACAGAGGAAGATGTTTTTAGTCTTTTCAATGATGTCAAAGCAATTCAGGATAATGGATTTCAGGATTTCAGGATTTATAAAGGAAAAGGAGAAAGCAAAAATTTTGCGTATGAGCTATTCTCTACCCCAGCAACCGGGCGGCAGAATATGCAAGAATGGCTTCATGGTTATTTTGGCGATCAAAAATTTGGTATTGTTGTCAACAAGGCAGAAAAATATTGTGAATCTATTGCGCGAAAATTAGCCAGGTTTGCAAGCCCTGTATTTGATCATTACCCTTTTCCACAATATTCCAGTGAAATAGTCATCTTTATTGGAAATTACGGGTATACTCCTTTGGGAATACACTATGATTTCGATTATACAAGAGTTCTCCATTTTCCTATAGGGCCTAACGACAAAAAAATAATCGTTTGGAATGAAGAAGAAAATATTAAAAGAATAACAAATGGGAACCTTCAGTATTTTTGCCCGGAAAATGAAATTGACGAATTAGTTACTTTATATGGCCAGAGTTACCTACTTCGAAAAAATGACTTGTTCTTATTGCCGGCTCAAAGATATCATATAGGATA
>JBJXFD010000487.1:0-11878 GCA_046153985.1 Saprospiraceae bacterium | reverse complement strand
TAATGGAAAACACCTTCACTTTCCCTTCATCAATGTATTTGCTGATGGCGTCAATCAGGTGAAAGCGTTCGTATTCCAAATAATCTGCAGCGGCGGTAGGCAACAGCAAAATCGCGGTACCATAATGACCGTACATGGCAATTTCCATGTGCTTGTTCAGGCTTGGGCTGTGCCAGCCGTGGATTTCTCGTTTCATTTCTTCGTGCGTTTGTTAGCTGCACAAAGAAAACAAAAAACATTAGTATTGGAAAGACCTTAGTTGAAAACAAGGGGCAAGTTGGCAACGGGCAAGTTGGCAAATTCGCAAGTATCCCCATTGCTCATTTGCCAATTTGCCTACTTGTAAATTTGCCCCTTGCCAACTTGCCCCTTGCCTTTTGCCTCTTTATACAGCCTTTAATTCGAATCCACTACGCTGCCGGAGCCGCTTATCTGAACATTCAACGTTGGATTGCCTTTGTAAAAAACGTCGCCACTGCCGCTGATGCGCACATTGAGGTTGTCGCTCACGCGCACTTCAGCATCCCCGCTTCCGCTGATGTTCAGCTCAGCTACCCGGCATTGCATGTTGAATGCACGCAGGTCGCCGCTGCCGGAAATCCGGCAATTGAGTTCGTCAGCGCTGCCGCTCAGAAATAATTCACCTGAACCGGAAATGGCTGCGTCAATATCATCTGCTTCCAATTCGACATCCATGGTGCCCGAACCCGAGATGTTCATCTCAATATCGCCGATTACGAACGTATTTTCGCTGATGATGTCGCCAGAGCCGGAAATTTTCAGCACGGAAAGGTCGGGTACGGTAATGAAAATCTTCAGATCGCCGATGTCGCGCACACAGCGGTCGGTATCAATCTCCCAAACGCCGTTGTCCACATCAAGTTCCAGTTCGTCTATGATATTGCCTTTCCCTTCCACGACAACTTCCTGCACGGGGCCCTGGGTAATCAAAACGGTTGCGGACATTTCGAGGCTAATCCCCGTGAAGTTTGGCACATTAAGCGTTTCCGTCACAACGGGGCCACTGCCGTCCACACAATTGAAAAAGCCATCATCATCGTCCACATCAATAAAACAGCCATTGATGGTGAAAATACCTGCGATTGCCAGCATGAGCCAGCTGAGTTTCCTACTCATGATTTTGAAGCGTTTTTTGTTTTTAAATAATAAAAGTCGGGAATCCTGTTTACGATACTTCGCGTGTGTCCATTTAGCCGGGTGTCTGGTGTCTGCTCTTTAGAGTTCGAGAGCAAGGCATGTTTCGTCCCAAAAGCGGGAGTCCCGCGACGCACGGGATGACCGATTTTTGTTTCGACTTGGCTTCGACTACGCTCAACCACCAGCTCAACAACCGGTCATTGAGCTGTTGGCTGAGCGTAGTCGAAGCCAAGTCGAAATGAACGCAGCTAAGGTGACTGAGCGCAGTCGAAGCCTCGGACTATAAAGACAGACACACTATCTTCTCCATCCAAACCAGCCAAAGCGGAGACCAAGACCCCACATAGCGCCGCTCAAGTCTTCATTTTTGTAACCCAAGGATTCGTTGGCGCCGCTAACGTGGCGGTAGCTCACCGTGCCGGTCACGCGGAACCAGCGAAACACGTTGAGTTCTACGCCGACTTCGGGTGTCAGAACAAATATTTTGTCTAAATCGTCGTACTGCTGCCCGTTGTCTTCCAGTTCGATGTTGAGCGCGCCCCAGCCCACGCGGGCACTGCCGTAGAGGTGAACCACCTTATGCGAAGGCACCATAAAGCCCATCCACAAACCGCCGTGTCCGATTTCCAATTTGCGGATGTTGCCGTTTTCGAGCAAACCTTCAAAGTCACCGCCGCCCATGCCGTAGCCACCGAGGAAAAAATTCCGAAAAACCAGGCCGCCACCGCCACCGGCAGAGGAACCAAGGTCGTTGTTAAGGCCCGTTTCGTACATTGGGCCGCCAAAGGCGCCAACTAAGCGCATACTTCCAAAAAGGGTTTCGTGTTGTGCCGCTGCCGAAAACAGCCATCCGAGCAGTGCGAGCATCATTAACAGTCGTTTCATTGATGATTGATTTTAATTAGATTCGTAATTTTTGACAAAAGAATATAGAGAACAAGCGATTGCTTGTCAGCTCATTACACCGATAATGATCGTGGATTACGCGCTAAAACCGCACGCCTGCCTGGAAGCCTACCCAGGCCTTAATGTTCGTATCGCCCCTTGTTTCATCGTAAAGCGCGTAGGGCGCCACTGACGATCCAATTTCGCCTGTTTCAGGATTTATGCGTTTGGAAATCAGAATATTGCCTACCGGGCCAAGAAAAAAACTGGCATTGCGCCCGGGGCGTATGTCTAAAGTAAGGCGCAATTGCCCCAACATATTCAGTTCGTTCGTCCATTCTTCCAATTCGTTGAGGTGGATGCCCACCAGCTCAAAATTGAGCAATGTGCGTTTACCCAGTCCGATGGCGCTGCCAAATCCATAACCCAGGCCCCAGGTCGTGAACGTGCCGGTTTGCACGATGTTGCTGTCCGTGTTGATGGATACATCGTCCCAGCGAACGCCAAAATGAAAAATATTGTAGAACGAACGGGCGCCGAGTTTCAGCCCTAAATTCGCGAAAAGCGACTCACCCGATGAAAATTCGGTCCGGTTATAGCCATCCCGAACGATGTTGAGCAAGCCGATCGGCGCGCCGCCGCTGATGGTGTCGCTGATGTTGATCAATCCAATCTGGAATCCTTTCACCCGTTTCCCAACGTTCAGCAAGGTGCTGACCTGGCCCCAGCTCACATCGCCAGCCCGGTTGAACAGCGCCGAAGCCTGCCCATGTACTTTGCCTTTGGCCACATTAAAGAGCCCTGAAGCTTGTACGCCTTCCGCTTTTCCGCCACTGACATTGAACAGCCCCGCAGCCTGCACGCCATCGAAATCCTCGCTCACGTTGAACAATCCGGCTGCCTGCACGCCCTGACTGGCTTCCCCGCTAACGTTGAACAATCCGGCAGCCTGGGTGCCGACCATAGCGCCGCCAACCATGTTTCCAAATCCGGCTACCTGCACGCCCTTTACATCTTTGGTGATGGAGTTGAAAAAACCACCAACTTCCAATCCGTCCACGCCGCCATTTGTACCCCAGAATACGTTCAGTGACAAGTTGTTAGTAATCCGGTTGCTACGCAGGGCATTCGTTCCCAAAAAAGGTAAAAGGGATATTTGCGCCAGGCGGTTTTCTTCGTCTACTGGAACCGGGTTGGGAACCGGAACCTCGAATGGCAACACTTCCAATTCAATCACGCGATTTCCGCCGGAGACCGAAACCGTTTGTTTTTTATCCAAAGCAGGCATTTCCTCCTGTTTGCTGCGCTTGATTTTATGCGCGGGCACTTCCGTCACAGGGTTCGGGTAGATGGGGCTCGTTTGCCGCACCTTGCCACGCAACGTTTCAATGCTGGTCAGTTGCTGGTTTTTGCGACGATCCGGGCGAAGCGCCACCTGGTCGCCAATGGCCGCATATTCTATTGAGGTTGAATGAAATACTTCGTCGAGCGCAACCGACAGCGGCTGGTTTTTTACCGAAACACTGACCCGGTGATCAAGGGGGACAAAATCGCGGCTATAGGAAAACTGGACGCTGTATTTACGGCTGATGTCGTTGATGATGTTTTCAATCGGTTCATTGGCATAGGCAAAAGAAACTTTCTGCGACAAAGGCTGCGCGATGGCGCTTGTCGCAAACAAAAAAAAGATACTGATTGAAATAAACCGGGCGTTACTCATGCCTAAATGGTATTAGTCGTTTTGGTTGTTGGCTGGTTAATGAGGGCTTTATTTCTTTATGTTGTTGAACAAGCGTACCGGAGTGACCTTAACGGAGCGTTAACACCCATTGCCATTCAGGATATACTTGTCTTTTTGTTTGACTGCTTTCAGATCCATGGTGAAATCCATTAACTTTAAAATATCATCCAATTTCGGGTCTTGACGCAGATCCATCTTGAACTGGCATTTCAAAATCGCTTCATTGCTCACTTCGATGTCCACTTCAAAATAGCGCTCCAGGGCTTGGATGACTTCACCTACAGAGGCATCGTCAAAAGTCATGCTGCGCGTTTTCCAGGCGTCCGAGTTATCGTTTCTTTTTTCAATTTTGACCACCTGTTTCCGGCTTTTTTCAAAAACGCCGGCGTCTCCGGGCGAAAGCAACACGCGGTTTTTCGTGGCTTCTGTTGCTTTGAGTTCTACCTTCCCGGTTTTTACGGTCACTTCCACCCCGCCTTCTTCCGGATAAGCTCTGACGTTGAAAGAGGTTCCCAACACCGTTGTCAATGCTTCGCCGCTTCTGATCGTGAACGTTTGCCCGTTGGCTTTGCGCACATCAAAAAAAGCTTCTCCATCAAGCACGACCTGCCGCTTTTTAAAATCACGTGGGTATTCGAGGCGGCTTGACTCATTCATCCACACGATGCTTCCATCGGGCAGGGTAATTTCTTTTCTTTCGCCGGCGCCGGTGCTGATTGCAACAAAAGCATCGGCTTCATTGCCGGGTTTCCAGATCCAGTACGCCACCGTTACCAATAAAAGAATGGCTGCAGCAGCGCGCAACAAAACCTTCCCAAAAGACAGGTAACGGATCTTGGCCGTTGGGACAGGGTGCAGAATTTTTTGTTCTACCGCCTGCCAGGCGTTTTCAATTTTAGTTTCATTGGGTGGGGTGAATGCGTCTTCGTATTCACCGGAGGCGCTCCACAGTTGGGTGATTTCTTCAAAATACGCCTGATTGGCCGGACTTTCAGCAACCCATGCCAGAAGCTTTTCCCGTTCAGGCGTTTCGATGTTGCCCGACAAGTATTTTGCGATTAAATCTATGTATAAAGCTTCTTGCATATCCGACTATTAATGGCGCGTTTGATGATTAGATGCAGGGGATGGAGGGATACCCCTATGCCGCTGCAAAAAAAAATAAAAAAAAATCGCAAAAGCTTATGGAATTTTTTGAGTCGTGTGTCCTGATAAGGAACATCGCAATAATAAGTTCATGCTTTCGGTGTGAGGATTTTTTGGCTACGCCGAACTTACGTTTCATCGGACAAGGCGCGAGAAGGGAACATAGCCTGAGCTATGTGACCGACGAAGCAACAAAGTCCGATGGAAAAATACGCCACCCAAATCGGGAAGTTATTATTGAGATGTTCCTGAGGAACATCATTTTCAAAATATCAAAACCGGAAGCTTATGGGCTTTAAAACGCGGCAACAACTGGCAGATGAATTCGGCATCAACGTCAGAACTCTGTATCGGTGGCTGACGAAGTGGAATGTGAACTTACCCGGAGGTTTGATTCGTCCGTCGGATCAGGATGCAATTTATCGCATTGTGGGAAAACCGGAACGCGATTCCCCGAAGTCTGAAGAGCGCATAACTGACCGTTCTGAACGGAAAAGAAATCGAAATAAGAAGAAAAGCGACCGCAGCTACTCCTGAAAACAGGAGTTATGTCCGACTTTGTCCGGTAATGTCCGACTTTGTCGCTTGCAGAAAACCTCGTTTGTGTACTATTTTTGTGAGGTACTGGCGACCATAAAATTCGTGCCAGCTTAAAACCCATCCGTATGAAATTACTACTTATAGGTCTGAGCCTTTTGGGACTGGCAAATACCGCATTGCCTTTACCCGGACAATCGAAAAATTCATCTTCGGAGGTTCATCGTTTATTGGACAGCGTCGCAACTGCGGCTTCGTCGGATCAATACTCCATTGTCAGAAAACTGACCCGTTACCCCATTCAGGAATTTGACCGGTCTGCCCAAAAAAAAATAAGCGACCTGCTGAATCCCGAACAAGCTCATCTCCGGGAATGGGTGTTGTTGGCAGGCTTTTTGGGTCTGGAAAGCCCTTTGAGGCAATTATTGACTGCGGAAGCATTGCCCAAAACGCTGCAACAAACGATTCGGTTTGCGCTGGTTCGCTGTGGCGATGAACAGCAATTGCAAAAAATGATGCAGAAGGTTCGCACGATTCCGGTCAACGATGATTTTGCGGATCAACTCGTCCCGTTGTTGGTGTATACCCGCCGCAAAGTGGTAACAGATTACCTGCTGGAATTGATCCAAAAAGACGACCGGGACTGCACGCCTGCCGACGCCGAAACGCCGGGCGCCATCAACTGCGCTTACCGGATTCTGGAATATTTAGCGCCGGTAATCCGCGATTTTCCTTTAAAATTAGACGGATCCGGCGATCTGGCAGTAGATGATTACCCGGCGGCGCTTGAACTAGCACGGGTCTGGATACTGGAACAAAAAGGAGCCTATGCTTTAGAAGATACAACTTACTGATACCTGAATAACATTCCTGAATTAAATAGACTTGTTGCGACGGGGCATTCCTACCCCGCTGTGAATCCCGTTACACCAAGTCCATTAACCTGAAACGGTAAAAGAAGCTTTACATGGAACATTTTTACGCCCATTTGCCCAAGGCAAAGGTAGCTATTCCTTTGCTCTTTTGGATGAGTTGCTGCCCGTCCTCTGCTCAAAATCTGTCAGGTTTTTGGGATGAAATCACGACGCGCATCCGCCATGAAGAATACCTGCGCATTGCTGGCAACATGCAATTAGAACTGCGCTTCAATGCCGTCCAGGGACTCACCCCCCGGGCAGATGCTTTTGCACTGCGCGGAGGAGCGAACCTGCTTCTGGACATCGTGGGGGTAAAAGTACCTTTAGCGGCTGCTTTTTCCGACGGCGACCTGGCGTATCGGCTGCCTGCTTACGCCTTTGTTGGCGCAAGCCCCGCTTATCGCTGGATCACTTTGCATTTGGGTGACCGCTCGATGAATTTTTCGCCATACACGTTAGCCGGACATAGTTTCAGGGGTGTAGGTTTAGAATTAAAGCCCGGGAAATTTTACTTCGCAGCTATGTCTGGTCGGCTTCGGCGGGCACGTGCGGAGGATGCCGGCGCCATACAGGACATCGAGGGCGCCTATCGTCGGGATGGTTGGGGTATAAAAACGGGCTATGACAATGGTCAGCATCAAATCATGGTCATCCTGTTTCAGGCGAAAGACGATCCCAATTCCTTCGAATTTCCGGACAGCAGCCGGATAGCTCCCCAGGAAAATCTGATCCTTGGGTTGCAGGGCAAAAGCCGGATCGGAAATCATGTCAGCGTCGAGTTGGATCTGGCAAGGAGTGCCCTTACCCGCGACAGCCGTAGTCCGGAAACTTCAGAGGAGGTCAATGGATTTTCTCAGCGAATGTTTGGTCTTTATACCCCGAAGTATTCGTCCGGCTATCACAATGCGACGAAATTTAAGGTGAATTTTACACCTAAAATTGCTGCATTCCACCTGACTTACGAGCGCATTGACCCCGGATATCGCACCTTGGGCACTTTGTTTTTTAACAATGATCAGGAAAACATCAGTGTGGGCGCACAATTGCCGCTTTTTGGAAAAAAAGTCAGGCTTTCCGCCAATGGCGGGCTGCAACGAAACGGGTTGCAGGGAGACGTTGCCAGTATCTTCCGGCGCTTCATAGGTTCCATAGATTTATCTGCTACCATTTTACCCAAATTCCAGATAAATGTCGCTTGTTCCAACATCACCAACACGAACCGATATCGCTTGGTTACGGTTCCGGTTATTCAGGTTGATTCGATTGTACTCCTGCAAACCAATCTGAGCCTGCAGGCAAGCGCTACTTATCTGGGTGGGCCGTCGCAAAATTCTGTATTCAACGCCATTTTTACCTATCAGAGTGCTCAAGCCATTGAAAACGAGGAAGTACGCAGCGATCAAAGCAATACTTTCTACATGGGCATGCTGTCGCATACCTGGCGCACCTCCGACAATAACTGGGCCATCAGCACCTCCGGGTTGGCGCATTTTACCCGAACCCAAAACTTTGAGCAATGGCTGTTTGGGCCTGCCCTAAGTATCAGCAAATTTTTGCTTAAAGAACAACTCCGCATAGGACTCAGCGGCGCCTGTTCCTTAATCCATACGGCCGGCAACTTCGATGGACGGGTGTTCGATCTGCGGTCTGAAGGGACTTTAAACCTTAGTAAAGGGCAAAGTATAGCTGCCCGTGCTTCGGGGGTTTGGTCGGATGCCAGGAGTGCTCCTGTTTTTACCGACTGGAATGCAGTGTTGTCTTATAGATTGATTTTTAAGTAATTATCTGAAAATTTTATAAATAAATCACAAATCTGATGAATAGGAACGGTCTCATTTGGGCAATTTGGGTGATGTTGACCCTGCCTGCATCGGGTTGGGGAATGACGCATTATTTCCCTAATGATATAAAGGCAGCCGGAGCAGATACCAGTTTCGCTCCTTCGGGCGCCATATTTCCAGGGCTAGTTCTGAACGGTGGAGATGACATTCGCCAGATTGGCCGCCCTATCGGAGCGGCATTGGAGGCGGTGCAAAAAGCAAGAGGCTTCATCAGTAAGTTGAAAGAGAGCGGAAATTATTTGAGGAGCCTGACCCAGGCGCTCAGCATAGAGCAACTCCCTGTTGGGGTAAAAACCCAAATCGGAAATGTCGTTTATACCATGGCGATCAGCGCAATGCGTCTGAAAACCAGCCATGCAGAGGTGGATATTTATCTGGAAATTGACTTACCCGGGGAGGAAGAAGATCCGGTTTTTGGAGCATTCGGAATCCCCTTTTCCAGAAAAGGCGGCTTTGCAGGCGATGTGAAGCTGGCTTTATTGGGCGACTACCCCATTGATTTGCAGTCGGGCAAATCGAGGATTGTTCTGCAGCCGGGAAATCACCAGAGCAACAACGGGACGTATGCGATGGTGGGTTGCGAGGGTTTTAAAGAATTGAATGTAGAAGGGTATATCCTTTTTAGCCGGGATTGGTTGATTCCGGTTGGCACTTTGGAAGCGCCGGAAGCGAGCATGGATACCTCATCGCTTCAACAGGCAGAGCGGGTAATGGCAGATTTTTCTTTCCATGCCGAATCCTGGGATTTTGTGGTGAGCCTGCAAAACTTCACCCCTTTTTATGTTGCGGGCGTGGCGGATGTCAAGTGGGAGGTAGGGCAGATTTCGCTGGATTTCAGTGATTTCGAAAACCCGGATCATTTGCAGTTTCCCGGAGATTATCAAAGTCCGTTTCTCTCCGGCGGTTTAGCTTCGAGTCTGTGGAAAGGGGTTTACATCGAAGCCGTTCGTGTACAATTACCCGCTCAGTTTTCGAGGCCCGGCGCCGCCGCCATCATAGTGGATGCGCCCCGGATTATTATTGATAACCAGGGATTTACCGGACAGGTCGGGGTGTACAATATCCTGCCGCTTGGAGAAGGGAACGCCGATGGCTGGGCTTTTTCGGTTGACACCTTCCGCCTCGACATCATGGCCATGCAATTACGGGAAGGCAGTATGGCGGGCCTCCTGCACGTCCCGTTGATGAGCCGCAACAACGCCGAGGAAGATGATCCGATCGAACCCGCAGATTGCATGGGATACCAGGGCCTCATCGGGCCGGGTGGAACCTATAGCTTCACTGCGCGGCCCGGTTCAGACTATCGGGCAGCGGTGTGGAAAGCTCAGGTTGTGATTGCTTCCAACTCGACCATTCGCCTGCAATACGAAGCGGGAACCCTGACTGCCGGTGCAACTTTATATGGTTCCATCAGCATTTACGATGATTTTAGTGGTGCAATTGGTATTCAGGCCGGCAACATCGCTTTCAGCGATTTGGAGTTGTCTTCCCGTTCTCCATATTTCCAGCCGGGTATATGGGCTTTTCCGGCAGTTATTGGCGCCCAAATGGGCGGTTTTTCCTTGAATTTTAGTGAGATCAGTCTTCAGGAAGGCGAATCAAGCCAGGAAGCGCACCTCAAATTTATTGCTGCCGTAGAATTATCAGAAGGCAATACGGCCATTTCGGCAAGTGGCGGCTTTCGCATAGAAGGGCGATTGCAGGATCAGGGAAGCCACAAGCGGTGGCGTTTCCAGAAACTCAAAGTCGAACACATCTACGTCAGCGCAAGCACCAGCGCCTGGGGACTGGCAGGCGAATTGAATTTTTATGAACAGCATGCCGTTTTTGGCAATGGCTTTCGGGGAGGCGTCAAAATCTGGTTTGCAGGTGCCAGTCCGGCAGAGGCAAGGGAAGACCCTGTGAATAAGGGCATCGCTGCTATCGGACAATTTGGGAGCTTAACCCCACCTGGAGGCGCTCCTTTCCGATACTTTTTTGTGGATGTGATGGCATTGTTCGGGTCGGGCATCGACATCGGGTCGCTAAAGTTGCTGGGCATCGGCGGTGGGGTGTTTAACCGGATGTCGCCGGCAAATTCAGTGACCAATCTAGCCGCGCCCCCAGCGAATACCTCAACCTTAGGAAGCACGTTATCTGGCATCGTATACCAACCCGACATTACCCGGGGTTTCAGAATCAAAGCGACCCTTGTTGTAGCCAGTCCGGGTGCTGGCAACGGATTTAGCGTCAATGGAACCTTTGAGGTGGTGACCAACAGCAGCGGTGGTTTGGATACCGTTCGCATTTACGGGAATGTTACTATGTGTGGACCGGTGAACTGGGACAATACCTACCAGGAGGACCATTCGGGGATCACCATTTTTATCGAGATGCTTTATGACAATGTTGGGGAAGAAAGGGGGTTTACCGCTTCCGCTGATGTTTTTGTCAACGTAGCTCAGGGTAAAATACGAGGCGGAGCCCAGCATCCGGGCAGTTTGGCCAATTACGCGGGGAGCATTGACCTCAAATTTACCAACATCAGTTGGTTTGTAAATATTGGCATTCCGGAGGCGCCGATTGCAGTAAACGCATCATTTGGCCCGTTAACAGCAAATTTATCGGCCTACCTTGATATTGGAAATGCCATTCCTCCAATGCCGGATCTTCCGGATTATGTGGCTTCACTCACCGGAGCACAGGCTAATTTCATGCGCAACGAAAGCCTTGCGGCAACCGGGGCAGGCTTTGCTTTCGGTGTCAGCGCCCAAATTGCGCCAGGCAAAAAAAATATCTTCCCGGCTTTTTATTATGAATTGGCCTTTGGTTTCGGTTTCGACCTCATGCTGCAAAATTATGGCAATATCCAATGTGTCAATAACCATTCCGACCGGATCGGTATCAATGGGTGGTATGCTTCAGGACAGGCGTGGGCTTATTTACAGGGTAGTTTTGGCATTCGGGTTGACCTGGCTTTTATCCAGGGAGAGTATGAAATCATGCAGGCTGCTTTGGCTGCTGTATTGCAGGCGAAAGGGCCCAATCCTTTTTGGGCAGGGGCTCGTATAGCCGGCAATTATCGAATTCTTGGCGGCTTGGTTCAGGGGAGTTTCCGCATGAAAGTAGAACTCGGCCAAGAATGCATTATGGTGGGTGAAGGGGGCGACCCTATGGCTAACCTGACCCTGATATTAAGTACACAACCAGGCGAATCACAAGGCCAGCTGCCCATTAATACCCGGCCTTCCGTTTTGACCAACCTCCCGTTCGACGAAGCTTTTGAAATGGATGAACAGCAGTATAAGCTGGTGCTACTTCATGCAGCGCTCAAACACAATGGGCAGGGAATGGCCGCCGATTTAGAAAAAGAAACAGGCGATAACTTCATGGAACTCATCCCGCACGAACTATTGCCAGGAAACAGCACCCTTGAGTTCAAAGTCAGGGTGGCTTTGATGAAAAAAAGCGGGTATTTCTTTAATGACACCATTAAAATCGAAGAACGGAATGTCACTTTTTTAACCGCACCAGGATGGGATAGTATTCCCGTAAGCAATATTGCTTTTAGCTACCCGCTTGATGGTCAGCAAAATTTCTATCCGCAAGAGTCAGAACAAGGGTATCTCCAATTGCTGCAAGGCCAGGCTAATTTGTTGAGCGGAAACCTGAAA
>JBJXFD010000475.1:0-7891 GCA_046153985.1 Saprospiraceae bacterium | reverse complement strand
CAATTTCTGTATTGTACAAAACAATGTTCAGGGTGGAGCCTTGAGTAGGCGTTGTTTTCACGCCGACTTCAAAGTGGTTAACAGACTCTGGTTTGATCACGGCCAATTCCAGAATCGGAGCGCCGCTGGCAGCAGGCAAGCCACCGAGGTTGAGGCCGACAGGTTTGAAGCCCGTTGAATACGTCACAAAAGTATTCACGCGCTTGGCTGCTTTGAAAGCCAGCGTCAACTGACCAGAAAAGTTGGTATCGTCAATCTTCGCCTGAAAAGCCTGATTTGTATAAACCGCATTCTTCAAGGCAATCAGCGCAGGATCAGTCGTTTCCAAACCACCGTAGGTCTCCCGCTTGAAGTCTACTTCTTTGTCATCGTAGTTGAATCGAAGACCGGGCAAAAGACTTAAGCGATCTGTGATCACCCAGTCAAGCTGGCCAAAAACCGCCCCGCTGAAGGTGTTGAGATTTTGCGTTGTTCTGATTCCATATCCTTCAAAAAGGCCAGGTGTCTGCCACAGCGGGCTGGTAGAACTTTGTGAAAAACGCCATTGGGCGCTGCCAGACTCTTCAATGTGAACCGGGTCTGATTTGAGGTTCTGACCAAAAGCGAAGACCCCAAAAACGCCGCTTAGCCTGGAAGAAAAAGTCCCGGCCCAACGAATTTCCTGCGACCATTGCCGGTGCTTTGAAGTGGCCTGCGACAACGCAAGCGCCTGGAGTCCAGTGAAATCCCGGTCGTTGGAAGGATCCCAATCCCAGTAGCGCCAGGCGGTGGTAGAAGTCAGCGTGCCTGCGCCGAGGCTAAAATCAGCATTGACCGAAACGCCGCCGAGGTCCTGACCTGAACGCCACGGCGTGTCGTGGTCAATGAGCCGGTCAAAGGGGTCGCGGCTTGGCAGTGTGTAGTTGAGGTCGGCAATGATCCGTTCAAACTGCCGGTATTCAGCGCGCAAAGTGGGCGCTACGCCCGCAATTACCTGCGCATAGCCATCGGGGCGCTGGCGGGTGGCGTCTGCTGCAACAAGGATATTGATATTTTCTGAGGGCCTGAACAACAACTGCCCCCTGATGCCGAGGTTGTTGAGGGTATTCACGTGTTTCTGCGTGGCAACATTGTAAATCAAGCCATCGCGCTGGGTGCCGGAAAAGGAAACCCGAGCGGCAAACTTTTTGCCGATGGGCCCGGTAATTGAGCTTTTCGCCTGGATGTATCCATAATTACCATAGCTGAGTTCAAAATCAGCGCCCGGCGTAAAACTCGGCTTGCGGGTCGTCACATTGAAAGTGCCTGCGGTGGTGTTTTTACCAAACAGCGTTCCCTGCGGACCGCGCAATACTTCTATCTGCTCCACGTCAATGAAATCAAGGGTTGTAGCCGCAGGGCGCGCAAAATAAACGCCGTCTACATAGAATCCAACGCCCGGGTCAATGCCGTCATTGGTCAACCCAAATGTCGTGCCCAATCCCCGGATGCTGAGTCCGGTATTGCGCGGATTGGAAGAATAGAGCTGAACGGAAGGAATCAACTCCTTCAACCGGTTCACGTTGAACGCGCCCGTCTCGGCAACGAGCGCGCCACCCACTACGGTTATCGGAATCGGAACATCCTGCACGGCCTCTTTGCGGCGTCGGGAGGTGACAATGATTTCATCAAGGATTGTGGCATTAGCTAAGATCACCTCAACAGCAGCCGGCGGCTCCTTTGCTAAGTAGATTTTTGCAGCTTCATAGCCCACATAACTTACTTCAAGCGTTAATGGGTATTTCAGTTGACCATTCAATTCAAACCCGCCTTTCTCATCGGTAATGGCAAAGATGGCAGTGCCGGTTATGTTCACCGTTGCACCAACGATGTTTTCACCTTGCTCGTCTTTGACCAAGCCCGAAATAGTGCGCTGCGCGTATGTTGCGCCTACCCAAATAAAAATAGATAACGCCATAAGTATCAATCGTTTCATGATTGAAAATTTTAATAGTTTGAAAAAGATATGGAGGAAAAATAGTGGGTCCTGATATTCAACAGGAGATATCCTGGATCAGAACAAAGCGGTTGTTAGCAACAACAGCAACAACAACAGGAAGTGGTGGAAGTGTAGGAGGAATGGCTGGCAAAAGATACTTTTAACAGCACAGGAGGCCTGAAATTCAAGTGCTTTTTCATAAGAAATTGGTTTACTTCAACAAAATATGTAAAAAAAGCTCGTCGTAAGAGAAATGGTCAGGTACATTGGTTAGGTCTTGCAAAGATAAAGGCTTTTTCTTTAAATCATATATATTCTACCAAAAAAGTATAATTAGTGTTTGTTATAATGAAGGATTTCCGGATTAAACGAAACCATCAGGTAACTCCAGACCGGGGTTTCGTTCGCGTCTTCAATTTTTTTGAGCAGTTCCATGCTTCGTTCAGCAATCAGGTAAGAAAATCCGAAGTTGATGTTCACATTTTTTACTGGTTTGTAATTCAGACTTAAGTCGTTCTCAAAGCCGAGGTACCTCGCAGCTTTTTCATTTTGATCATTCACGAGCGGATATTGCGTATAAAACAGGTGGCTGTCGGCCCGGAAAGACAATTTTTTGCCTGCTTTGTAAAGCACAAAAAGGTAAGGATTAATTAAACCTCGGTTGTTGACATCTGCAGGGAATCGGGTAAAAAAATTCATATTCCCCATAAACTTCCACGCGACGCCATAAAGTATGCCAAATGAACGCGATACATGATCGTTAGGCGCTGCTTCTCCACTCATAATTTCTGCGCCAAGCCGAAACGTCGTTTTATTGGAGGTTGCGCTGATTTCCGGTTGAATGTAATAAGCGTTGATTTTTTTCAAACCCGAGTTTTTTCCGTATTGATAATACGCATTTAAAGTCCAATAAAAATTGCTGTCTCTGTATTCCAATCTGGCGCCGTTGTTTATGCCAAAATAAGGTTGTCCGGAATTGTTGTTATTTTCAAACACATCCGCGAAATTGATTGTGGTAAGCGTATAATGCTCATTTATTTTGTATTTTAAATGATGCACCAACAGCAATTGATAGCGATGCGACGCAACGGGCGAATAAGCGGCTTCGTATTGGTTGGGATATTTTCGGGTTGCTGCAATCGTAAAATCTGTTGCTAATTTTTCCTTATTGTAAAACAGCCGAATCCCTTCATGAGAACGGCCTTGCTGCGACCACGGCGCGTCGGAAAAAATCCTTCCATTATCTAAAGACAGCCCTTGCCTGCCAATTTTTACAGACAGATTTTTGGCGATTTGTGCTTCCAGATACAATTCATAAGCGTTGATGCTGCCGATGGTGGACAACTTCCCCAACTTTCCCCACAAGTGTATTTCCTGCAACGATACATGGAGTTTCATTGCTTTACGGCGATAGGTAATGCCAAGGCGATTTCGCTGGCTTACAAAAAAATCCGGAGCAAAGCCATCCGTCGGCAACTGTATATAATCTTTTCGGTATTCCGCCCTTGGTCTTATTTCAAAATCTATGATTAAGGATTCCTTTAGGGTATCCTGATTTTGTGCAAACACGGAATTGACAGCAATGATGTTCAGGGATAGGAACAGTCGTATTATCCGTAACAGATAGCGATACCTTAAAGCTGCGTCATACATTTGTATTATTTTATATCCGACCCCGCTGGCGCGATGGCAGTAACCGGGCTGGCGGCTGAGCGTAGCCGAAGTCAAGACGAAGTTCCAGCCTTTACTTATTTTACATCCGGCGCAGCCAGCAAGATCCCGCCAAACAACAAATAAGACCAAAGCAACGTCCACGCAATATTAAACAACTGCGCGCCGATGAAAACCAGCGCCGGGCGTCCACCTTGCGTCTTCAGCAAGTCGGAAAACCGGGCTTCTAAGCCAATGGCCACAAAAGCCAGCGCAAACCAAAGCGTTCGCAGGCTGTTCAAAAATCCGGAGGCTTGTTTGACCACATCAGCGGGAATCAGAAAAGAAAAAATCAGAGAAACGAGGATGAATCCCAATACGAACTTGGGAAACCGTTCCCAGATCAGCTTTAGGTTTGGCTTTTCCGTTTCGGCGCCCGCTTCCGGTTTTTTTCGAAATATCCACCAGGTAGCGATGAAAAACGCAGCAAATCCGAGGAGTACATTTTGCGAAAGCTTAACAATCGCGCCCACTTTAGAAGCCGCCGGCCCTACCTGCTCCGTCGCTGCAACAACCGTAGCCGTCGTGTCCAAAGTGCCGCCCAGCCATGCCCCACCCACGATTTCGGGTATGCCAAATGCCTGAATGGCCCAGGGTTGAAGAATCATCATAGGAATGGCCAGCAACAGTACTAAGGTCGTGACATAGGACAGTTTTTTCTTATCCCCCTGAATGGCGCCGCTGGCAACAATAGCCGCCGAAACGCCGCATATGGAGACCGCCGAGGCCAGAATTACACCGAACTCGTCATCCACTTTCAGGCGTCTGGAAAGCCACAAAGAAAAAAACCAGACGACACTGACCACAGCAAGGGCTTGTATGATGCCCGGAAAACCTGCCTGAACGATGTTCGGGAACAAGATGCTCGTGCCCAGAATAATCAAACCCGTTTTGATAAAAAACTCCGACCGCGCAGCCGTCTTCAACCAATCAGGCAGTTTAAACAGGTTGTTGAGCAATAGCCCGGCAAGTAGTGCAAACACGACGTATTCAAGGCCATACGCTTCCACCCCGCTGTTGCCTGCAACGATGAGCGAAAAGATAGCCAGCAAAAAAACAAGGGCAAAACCAGCAAGGTATTTCAAAAGGTTGCCACCCGATAGTTGCACCGCTACAGCAGACAGCAGCGCAAACACCACCCCCGATGCGACAACAATGGCAAGATTTCCGGGGTTCAGGACTTTTCCAAACAACGCTTCTGCATTGGTCCAGGCATAAACCGGCGAGACCGGTTTGCCGCCGTGAAGCGCCATTACCCACACCAAAACGCCTGCGATCAGGATCGCTGCTATGATATTAGCCCATGCGTCTTCCGTTAATCTCGCCCAAAAACCGGATTGAGCGTGACCTTCAGGAACTCCCGCAGCGGATGTTCCGGTGTTTTTTTTCTTTGCCATAATTGTTGATGTAGAAAAAGCATAAAATAGGCCGCAAACAAGGGGCCAGGAAATGTGGCGCCAATTTATATCAAATCTGCAACCGTTGTGCGCTCCATAACTGTTAGCATTTGGTCCCTGACTTCCAATAGTGCGCTTCGTATTTTACAGGTTGCTTCATCCGGGCAATCCTCACAACGCTCGTAAAAATTTTTTGAAACACAAGGAATCAAAGCGATGGGGCCATCAATCAGGCGGTAAACTTCGGCCAGCGATACCTCATCCGGCTTTTTCATCAAATAATACCCGCCGGTATTGCCCTGCCGGCTGTTCAGGATATGCCCTTTTTTTAATTCCAAAAGAATCTGTTCTAAAAATTTCTTCGGAATCCTGGCATTTTCAGCAATTTCGCGGGTAATCACCTGCCCTCCCTCTTTTTTTGCGATGTAGATCAGTGCCTTCAACGCATACTTCATTTTCTTCGAAATCATTGCTTAAGTCCGGCGTTTTTGCATCCTGCCAGACCGGTAAAAGTAGTTACTTTTTGATAAAAAAGCGAAAGCCCTCCGGTGTCATACCGAAAGGCTTTCGCTGGTAGGATAGTGGCATGTTTCACCCCTCCATAAAATCCTCCGTCCTCGGAAAAGCATGAAACGCATCAACAGCTTCCTGAGGAATGTTTGAAGCGAGTTTCCGCAGTTTGGTATCCAACCACGCGCCGTCAATGGTGATCACGGCATGAAGCTTGCCTTCCGGGGAAAGAAACTGGTGTCGGAGAGTCCAGCGGGAAGCGTCGGGTTTCAACTTCGCCACTTTTACATCTATAATAATTGGATCGTCAAAACGGATTTCTTTTCGGAAGACACATTCCTCCCGAAAAAGAATCGGGCCAAAGCCTTGCTCCTGCATCAGGCGGGTGGTCAGTCCCAGTTGGTCTAAAACCTCAATCCGCAGTTGTGCGCCAAAATCGTAATAAGCGCTGTGGCGCATGTGAAAATTAGGATCGAGGTCCGCCCAGCGGATAGAAATTGATTTGCTGAATTGGATCATAGCGCCAGTAGTATCTTACCCTTCCAAAATTACGGCCTTGCCCCTTGCCCATTTGCCCCTTGCCCATTTGCCTCTTGCAAATTTGCCCCTTACGCACACTACCACTTCTTCTTCACAAAATCGCTTTTGCCTTTAAACGGGCTGGTTCTGGGCCTGTCCTTCCGGCCGGCATCTCCACCTTCGCCTTTCCGATCCGAAGCGTCATCCACCCGCAATTTGCGTTTGTTCACCGTGATCTGAAGCAGGCTTTCGCGCACTTTATCTACATAACCGGTTTCGATGTCAAAATGCATGTACGAACGGCTGATGTCAATTCTTCCGACTGCCGCTGACGGGATGGAGAATTTCTGCGTCAGTATTTTGATGAACTCTTTTTTTGTTACGCCGTCCATTTCGCCGATGTTGACGAACAACCGGGCGAACCCGCTGCTGCTTCTGCCGCGGTCGGAAGCGCCGTCGCGCCGCGCGCCTTTGGGCTGAATATTGATGTCTGGCGCATTGTGGTAATACGCCAAAAAGCGGTTGAATTCCACGCTGGCGAAACGCATGATGAGTTCCTCTTTCGTGAGGTCGGCCAGCGCTTCGTATATTTTTTCCAGAAAGGGTTCGATCACTTCGCGCTGCACTTCCGTATCGCGAATGCTCTGAACGATGTGGAACAGTTGTTTTTCACACACTTCATCGCCGGTAGGGATGGGCAGGCGCTTGAAAGTCGCCTTCGTCGAGCGCTCCAACTGGCGGATGCGCTCTTCCATTTTCGGCGTGATGATGGTAATGGAAATCCCTGTGCGGCCTGCGCGACCGGTTCGTCCGCTCCGGTGCGTATAAATTTCCGGGTCGTCGGGCAAACCGTAGTTGATGACGTGGGTGATGTTGCTCACGTCAATGCCCCGTGCGGCCACGTCCGTAGCGATCAGCAACTGGAGGTTGCCTTCGCGGAAGCGGGTCATGGCGCGGTCGCGGTCTTCCTGGGTCAGGTCGCCGTGCAGCGCGCCGGAGTCGTAGCCGTCGCGGATCATTTGCTCGGCAATTTCGCGGGTTTCAGCTTTCGTGCGGCAGAAAATCAGCCCCACAATGCCCGGCGTCGCATCCACCACGCGTTTCAGCGCGGCATAGCGGTCGTTGGCGTGGCAGAGGTAATAGACGTGTTCGATGTTGACATTCGTCTGGTTGCGACCGCCGGTGGTGAGTTCGCGCGGATTGCTCATGTAGTTGCGCGTGATGTGGCGCACTTCATTCGACATCGTCGCCGAAAACAACCAGGTCGTATGCTCGGCGGTCACAGTCGCGAGGATGGTGTCCAACGACTCTTTGAAACCCATATTGAGCATTTCGTCCGCTTCGTCGAGCACGACTCTGGAAACAGATTCGAGCTTGAGCACGCCCCGGTTGATCAAATCAACCAAGCGTCCGGGCGTAGCCACCACGATGTGCGGCGCCGGCTTCAATTGCCGGATCTGATCCGTAATTGACGCGCCGCCATACACCGCTACAACTTTATATTGGTGGGCGTGGGAAGCGTATTTGACTAAGTCGCTTGCTACTTGTACGCAGAGTTCGCGCGTGGGACAAAGAATGAGTCCTTGCACGCCTTTGCGCTCTATATCAATCAGTTGCAACAGTGGCAAACCAAAAGCAGCTGTCTTTCCCGTTCCGGTATGCGCCAGCGCAATCAGGTCGCTGTCAGATTCAAGTGCTGCGGGGATCACTAATTCCTGAATAGGCGTTGGGGTCGTAAACCCCAGGCTCTCGATACCGAGCAACAGATCGTCGTTCAGTCCGAGATTTTTGAATGGTG
>JBJXFD010000048.1:0-2578 GCA_046153985.1 Saprospiraceae bacterium | reverse complement strand
CATTTTGAAGAAATTCTAATAATTTTTCCGTAAAGGCTTCCAATTCCTGGCGCGAGCCATCTACTTCCCGGTCGAAGAAATCAATAAACCGGCGTTCTGTAAGGAATTTCTCTTCAGTTGACAATCCCGCAGTGAACTCTTTGATGTACTCTGCTTTGCGCGCATGATAAGCCGTATTGGTTTCCTGATACGTAAAGGTCGTCGTTTTTCCGTACGTCCTTGGATTGGGCTGGTCGTTGTCGAAGTAAAGAGCAATCGGCAAAAAGTCGTCGAAATTAAACCGGTCGAGCGGAATTTCAATGGTGATTCTGCCACCCGATGCAGCCACGGTCGCTTCGTCAAAGCTCAATTCTTCTTCCACTGAATTATACCCCGGCCGGGATGCTTTGATGAGGTAAGGCCTGTTCAAAGCCAACGGAAACAGGAAGTCATTGGCAGTTGGATTGGTCTTTTTGCCTTTCAGTACTGGCGTTGGGCCGCCTATATCGTAAAGCTCCACTGTGGCGCCAGCCAATGCAGCCAGCGTTTTGGCGTCAATGGTGCGCGCTTCGAGCAATTGTCCCAGGTAAAGTTTTCGCTCCAATTTTGACACCACCTTCATTTCAGGGCCGCTTACGTCAACGATGTCAACCGCGCCGGCATAACCGTCTCTTTTCCCGCGAAGGGTATATCTTTTTCCACGTTCCAGGGCAAACGTAAAGTTATTGCTACTTGGGTTAATCAGCGATTTCACTAAGGTTTCCCCGCTCGGCCCCGCTTCAAAAAGCTCCACCGTTACACTTGCCAAGGCAGTAGAGTCTATGTTTTCAAAGGTAAGGACATCGAGCTGTATTGGCGGTTCCAGATATAATTTGCGCTCTATGACCTGATTCCCTTCCGGCAAATTGGTCGCGTCTACCGTAGCCGACGCCGGTCCAAAACCGTCCCGTTTTGCTTTCAGAATATAGTTTTTGCCACGCTCCAGCGGGAATTCAAAATTATTGCTGTCCGGGTTGATCTGTGTTCCTGCCAGGATTTCCCGGCCATCCGGGGTCACTTCAAACAATTCCACCGTGGCGCCGGCCAGCGGCGATTGGTCTAAGTTGTTGTAAGTCGTTGCCAGCAAGCGCACGCTCATGTCGTAAGTAATGGCGTAGAGGTCGTTGCAGCAGGTTTCCCTCGTTTCATCCCAATAAAAAGCAGCAGTGTCGGGGCGGTTGGAAGACAAATAAGCTTTTGCGCCGCCTTCAAAAACTGCGTAATAGAGATCGTTGTAGCTGCTGTTGAGCGGGGCGCCCAGGTTTTCAGGGGCTCCCCAATCGGTTCCTTCTTTCCGCACTTTGTAAATATCGTATCCCCCCAGGGTATGGTTGCCATCGGTGCTGAAAAACAGTGTTTGCGAAGCTTCGCTGAAAAATGGCGTCACGTCGTTGCCTTCAGTATTGATGGCCGCCAGGTTTTCCGGCGAGGAAAGGCTGCCATCGCCATTGAAAGTACTGTACCAAATATCGAGCTTTCCTTTGCCGCCATCCCTGTCCGAGACGAAATAAAGCCGGTAACGCCCGGTTAGGCCATCGCGCCCAATATAAGGCTGAGTCGTGCTGGCGCCTGCGGCGTTTATGGCCAGCTTTTCAGACGGGCCCCAGGTTCCGTCAGCGTTCAACGGGCTGGAATAAATATCGCAACGCACATCTGCGGCATTGATGTAATCGCAGATGGTGTAGTAAACTTTTTTGTATCCCTGATCGAACGCAGTATGCCCCACGTGTTTGCCTATGACGTTGATATTGTCCGGCAACGGAGCTCCGGGAACGCCTGCAATTGACTGGAGTATTTTGGAATACGTGCGCCGCGGGTTGGTCGTATCCTTGTCGTAAACAAACTTCAACGAGGAGTAATACATCGTATCTCCTTTGAAAGCGACGCCATACTCAGAGTATTCCGTATTCACATCTGCGCTCAGAATGCCAACTTCTTTTTCTTTCCGAACCTGCCCTTTTGCCCATTCGCAATCTTCCAGCCCTTTGCGTGCAACGGTTTGCAACTCGGCATCGGCGTTGGGGTTTTCGCTCAAAAACTGCTGAAAGAGGCCGGCGGCTTCATCGTATTTTCCAAGCGTTTGTTTCACCCCGGCCAAGTGGTATTTGGACAGCGGGTAGGCGGCCAGCTGCCCCGGCAAATCAATCACCGTCTGATATGCGCCTTCCGCTTTGACGTAAATGCCAAACAGGCGCGCCGATTCGGCGTATTGGTAAATGATATCCGGGCGATCGGGTTTATACAAGCGGGCGATGCCATAATAGCGATAGGCCGAATAATAGTCTTTCTGTGTGAATACCTTATCCGCATTGCGCACCCATTCCTCTACAGGTTGTGCTTGTCCTGTTTGAACGGCCAGAAAGAAGGCGCCGGTTAAGAGTAGTAGTACGTATTTACTCATAGTGTTATGCTTGCTGTTATTGTGCTGGAGCTTGGAAACTGCTGTTTATTAGCCACCTTTTTTCAATCCACGCACATGAAAATAAAATCTGGTTCTGGTCAATTTCCACACATTAAATCAGTGGACAATTCAGGTGCGAAGGCAGCGGCCTGATTTTGT
>JBJXFD010000462.1:0-7311 GCA_046153985.1 Saprospiraceae bacterium | reverse complement strand
GCCAACTACTCCCGCCAGCGCCTTTTTTTTAAAATCATTGACGAAATCCCTTTTCAGTTTCAGCAGCGAAACTTTATGTTGCATGCTTCGCTCGATCCCAGGGAAACACAGGAAATCAAATACGAACTCAGGCCGCTCCAACGCGGCGCTTATAAGTTTAACCGGATCAACCTGTTTGCAACCACCTTGCTCGGATTGGCTGAACGCCGCATCAGTATTCCCGCTGAAGCGCAGGTTCCGGTTTATCCGTCCATTCTCCAGATGAAGCAATTTGAATACCGGGCATTTGATCGGTTGTCTAACCACCAGGGAATTAAGCGGTTGCGGAGAATTGGTCACAGCTATGAGTTTGAGCAGATCAAAAACTACGTGCGCGGCGACGACCACCGCAGCATCAACTGGAAAGCCAGCAGCCGGCGCGCCGACCTGATGGTGAACCAATACCAAGACGAACGTGCACAACAGATTTACTGCATCATTGATAAAAGCCGCGCCATGCGCATGCCTTTTGCAGGCCTGAGTTTGATGGATTATGCGGTGAATACCAGTCTTGCCGTATCCAATATTGCCTTGAAAAAATACGACCGCGCCGGGTTGATTACGTTCTCTGACAAAATGGGCGCCACGCTCAAAGCCGACAACAAGGCGACCCAGCTCAGCAAAATTTTACTGACGCTGTACAGCGAAGCCGACCGGCCTTTGGAAGCCAACTACGAACTGCTTTACCAGGCTTCGCGCAAACTCATCACCGGCGGGCGCAGCCTGATCCTGCTGTTCACCAATTTTGAAAGCAGTTACGCGCTCGATCGGGTTTTGCCCATTCTGCGGCGCATCAACAACAACCACCTGCTGGTCGTCATTTTTTTTGAAAATACAGAGATCCGGGATTTTGTTAATCAGGAGGTGAAAACCTTAGAGGGCATCTACCGCCACACGATCGCACAAAAATTTTTAGCCGAAAAATCTGCGATGGTGCAAAAGCTAAAGCAATTTGGCATTCAGGCCATTCTCACGGAGCCGCAAGCGCTTTCGATGAATACGATTAATAAGTATTTGGAGTTGAAAGCCAGAGGTTTGATTTAGCTTTAAGTATTTGCAACTGTGGCTAATCGAATTTGAGACGCCATAACGAGTTACTAAAAGGATTAATGAATTCTTGTTATCTGACTTTTTCCCAGGCCCAGGCCGATTTCATAATCGCCTCCATATCCCGCACTGGTTTCCAACCAAGCAATCGGGCTGCTTTTTCATAGTTGGCATAGATGGCAACCACATCGCCCGGGCGGCGCGGCCCGATCCGGTAATTGAGTTTTTGGCTCGTAGCAGTTTCAAATGCGGTGATGGCTTCCAACACCGTGACGCCTTCGCCAGAGCCGAGGTTAATTACATCGCAGGATTCCTCGTTCTTATCGGCAAGCAGGTATTCCAGGGCTTTGGTATGGGCATTGGCTAAGTCCATCACATGGATGTAGTCGCGTACGCAACTGCCGTCGCGGGTGGGGTAGTCGTTGCCAAATACTTGCGTTTCTGGCCGTTTACCGATGGCTGTTTCAGTGATGACAGGTACTAAATTGCTTGCCGGATTGGCCGGAGATTCGCCAATCAGGGCACTTTCATGGGCGCCGGCTGGGTTGAAATAGCGCAGCAGCACCGCGTTGAACGTTTTGCGGGACACACAAAAATCGCGGATGATGGCCTCGCCCATTTGTTTGGTGCGGGCGTAAGGCGATTCGGGCTCCTTTAGTGGCTCGGCTTCGGTGGCGGGCAGGGTTTCTATATTGCCGTAGACCGAACACGAGGAAGAAAAAATAAAGCGCTCGATGCCAAAATCGGACATGCATTCGAGGACATTGAGCAGGCTGTTCAGGTTGTTTCGAAAATAGTTCAACGGCTGGAAAACCGATTCGCCAACGTCTTTTAATGCAGCAAAGTGAATGACGCCCGCAATATCCGGGTGTTCTTCAAAAATGCGCCGGGTAGCGGAACGGTCGCAGAGATCCACCACATAGTTTTTTACGGTTTTGCCGGTGATGGCGCGCACACCTTCCAGAACCGTTTCCTTAGAATTGACAAGGTTATCAACCGAAATTACCTCAAATTGATGGTCAATCAAATCCACAATCGTATGGCTGCCAATATAGCCGCAACCGCCGGTAACAAGAATTTTTCCTTTGCTCATGTAAACGAATTGGGAGGTGCTAAAATAAATTGAAAATCATTGATTTTCAATAGAAAGCGAATAGTTGTCATTCCTGTTTTTGCGATAAGCTGATGACTTTAACTGTTTCGATTTTTTTATCGCCAACGCTTATCAGGATGAAGCGATACCCGTCTAATTCGATTTCTGCGCCCTCTTCAGGAATGCTTTCTGTGGTCATGACTAAGTAACCTGACAATGTATGGTATTCGCCTTCCGGAAAATCGAGCTTGTATTTTTCATTCAGGTAGTTGATTTCCAGCCTCCCCGAAAAAAGGTAAGTATCCTCAGATTCCTGAACCTCAATGTAATCTTCCTGATCGTGTTCATCTTCTATTTCTCCGAAAATTTCTTCCAGAATATCTTCCAGTGTAATCACCCCTGCCAATCCGCCAAACTCATCCACCACACAGGCAATGTTGTTGCGATCTTTGATAAAGGTATTCATCAGGTCGGTAGCGCGCATGGCTTCCGGCACATAAGTGATCGGCAGGATGAGGCTTTTGATGTCGCCTGGTTGCTTCAGTAATTGTTGGTGGTGGACGTAGCCGCAAATATTGTCTACCTCGTTTTCAGTGACCAAAATGCGGGAGAGTTTGGTTTCTTTAAACAATTGCTCCAGTTCATGCACTTCGGCGTGCATGTCTATACTTTCCACTTCTGTGCGGGGTACCATACAGCTCCTTACTCTCAAATCATTAAGATTGAGCACCTTGCCAAACATTTCTTTGTCAATTGCCTCTTCCGAATCAGCGTTTGCGAAGTTGATAAAATGCTCCAAATCAAGCCGGGTGAAGGCGTTGTCCACCTGTTCAGCCCGGGTTTTGAACGCAAAGCGCAGCACAATATCCGAGGTTTTGATCATCATCCAGGAAGGAATCGCCAGGAGGATTTGCAACATCCGCACAGGCAGGGCAAGCTGGTACAGGATCTCATCCGGATACAGGCGAAAAATGGCCTTCGGCATAAATTCTCCAAAAATGAGCAGGACAACGGTGATAATGAGTGTATTGAGCAGTAAAAGAATGCCTTCGTTCTGGATGCCCCACTGATTGACAAAAAGGTGGTTCAACGGAATGGTCATCAGCGAGGTGAACACGACCAGCACGATATTATTGCCCACGAGCATCGTACCGATGAAGCTGGCCGGTTTGTCGTAGAACTTGGAAAAATAACGACTCCTACGGGTCCCTTTCTTCTTTTTTAGTTCTACTTTCAGCTTGTTTGCGGATACGAAAGCAAGTTCCGAGCCTGAAAACAGCGCCGAAAGCAGTAAAAACAACAAAATGAGCAGTGTAAGCGTCATTCCAATTCTTTACTTAGTTCATCTACTTTAATTTGGCCTTCCACCGCTTTTATTTTTGCATCGCTGAAATCCTGGTTGGCTTCAAAACCGTGTCCTTTAATGATTTCATCGGGCCGGCGCAGCACCACAAATTTGTTTGTAAAAACACGTTGTTGCTTTTCATCCCAAATGAGTTCTTCTGTTTCCAGCCGCTCCTGGGCCACGCTTTGCCAAACGACGCTGTCGCGCACAATTATCTGCCCTTTCCCTTCCAGACGGATGCCGTATTTGGCCGTCAGCCTGCTCGAAGGTTTTTCATCCGGGCCAAAAAAATCAATGGTCACCCCTTCGATGAACTCCTGCTTGCGCTCCCGGGCATCGAGGTGGTACAACACAACCGGCCCTCCTGCGATGACGCGTAGTTTGGCAGAGTCGCTGTAAAGTATACTGACATCCTTGGCTAATTCTACGCTGGCATTCAAACGCTCATCCAGGATAATTTCCGGCGCTTCTTTATCGCAAGCATAGAATAGCCCTGCAAACCCGAGCAGCAGGGCTATTGGTTTCAAATTTTTTATCATACTTTTTCAGCCATCCCCATAACGGGTAAATACAATTGTCCATCTAGAATATTCCTGGAGATAACGATGCGTTGCACCTCTGAAGTACCTTCGTAGATCTGCGTAATTTTAGCGTCGCGCATCAGGCGCTCCACATGGTATTCTTTAACAAAGCCATAGCCCCCGTGGATCTGAACGGCTTCCACGGTATGCCGCATAGCAACGTCTGAGGCAAACAACTTGGCCATTGCGCTGGCTGTGCCGAAATCGGCGCCCTCGTCTTTCAGGTGAGCAGCGCGGTACACCATAAGCTTTGCAGCCTCAATTTCGGTAGCCATGTCTGCTAATTTGAAGGCAATAGCCTGATGCTGGCCGATGGGCTTGCCGAATGCTTCGCGTTCTTTGGCGTAAGCCAGCGCCAGTTCATACGCGCCGCCTGCAATCCCGAGGGCTTGCGAAGCAATGCCAATGCGCCCGCCTTCGAGCGTTCTCATCGCAAACTTAAACCCAAACCCATCTGCGCCGATGCGGTTTTCTTTCGGAACGCGCACATCGGTATACATAATAGAGTGCGTATCCGAAGAACGGATGCCCAGCTTGTCTTCCTTGCCTCCAATGGTTACGCCATCCCAGTCCGCTTCTACAATCAGGGTATTGATGCCGCGATGCCCGAGCTCTGGGTGCGTTTGCGCCATCACTAAATGCACTTTGGAAGTGCCTCCATTGGTAATCCAGTTTTTAGTGCCATTCAGCAGGTAGTGGTCGCCCATATCCACTGCGGTTGTCCGTTGGCTGGTGGCATCGCTGCCCGCTTCCGGTTCGGAAAGACAAAATGCGCCGATCCACTCTCCTGTCGTTAATTTGGTCAGGTATTTTTCCTTCTGTTCATGTGTGCCGAAGTTATTTAAACCCCAGCAAACCAAAGAATTGTTCACCGACATGATGACCGAGCAGGAATTATCTACTTTCGAGATTTCTTCCATGGCAAGCACGTAAGAAAGGGTGTCCATGCCGCCGCCGCCGTATTCCGGATCCGCCATCATGCCTAAAAAGCCCAATTCTCCCATCATGCGGACTTGTTCTTTCGGGTAAGTCATGTGTCTGTCGCGATCAATAACGCCCGGTTTAAGTTCTTTTTGGGCAAATTCACGCGCCGCCGCCTGCACGGCTAACTGTTCTTCTGTGAGTTGAAAAATCATATATGTGTGTTTTGGTTAGGCATAACTAATGTACGTCCATTTAGTCGAGTGTCTGTCTGCTCTTTAGGGTCCGATAGCTGCGGTCGTTGAGCGGAGTCGAAACGAACGCAGCTATCGGACTCTAAAGACAGACACTTAGAGCTGCACTAAGGCTTGCTCCAGGTCTTCAATCAGGTCTTCCACGTCTTCTATCCCAACGCTAAGGCGAATGAGGGAATCCGTGAGGCCCACCTTCAGGCGCTCTTCCCGAGGAATGGAAGCATGCGTCATCGTGGCCGGGTGACCGATCAGCGACTCTACGCCGCCCAGCGATTCTGCCAAAGTGAACACCTTGGTATTGCTCAGCACCCGGATGGCATCCTCGAAGCTGTCTTTCAGCAGATCGAAAGACACCATGGCGCCGAAACCCCGCATTTGTTCTTTGGCCAATTCATGGTAAGGATTGTCTTTCAAACCCGGGTAATACACTTTGCTCACTTTAGGGTGCGTTTGCAGAAATTTGGCCACTTTTTTGGCGTTTTTGCAGGCGCGCTCTACTCGGATATGCAGGGTTTTGATGCCGCGCAAGACTAAAAAGCAATCGTGTGGTCCGGGTACGGCGCCCATCGCATTTTGAAGAAAATGGAGGTCCTGGCCCAGTTTTTCATCCTTCACCACCACAGCGCCCAGCACGACATCAGAATGGCCGCCGAGGTATTTGGTCGCCGAATGCACCACGATATCTGCACCGAGGTCAAGCGGATTTTGCAAATAAGGCGATGCAAAGGTATTGTCTACGCAAGTCAGCACTCCATGCGCTTTTGCCAATGCGCACACCTTTTTGATGTCCACAATGTTCAGCATGGGGTTGGTGGGCGTTTCAATCCAGAACAACTTTGTTTTTGGAGAGATCAGTTTTTTTACTTTTTCTTCGTCGCCCAAATCCACAAAATGCGCTTTGACGCCAAAACGCTCGTACACCCGCACCATCAGGCGATAGGATCCCCCGTAGAGGTCATTGGTAGAAATAATTTCATCGCCGGGATTCAACATCCGCAGCACAGCGTCCATCGCAGCCATGCCACTGGCGAAACAGATCGCATCCACCCCGTTTTCCAGAGCGGCAAGGTTTTTTTCCAGGGCGCTTCGGGTCGGGTTTTGCGTGCGCGCATATTCATACCCTTTGTGCTGGCCGGGCGCATCCTGTGCGTAAGTGGATGTCTGGTAAATGGGCGTCATCACCGCGCCGGTGGTCGGATCCGGCTCGACGCCGGCATGAATAGCTTTAGTACCGAATTTCATTGAGTTGTTTTTTTCAAATAAGGCTTATGACAATGATTAGAAATACGGAAAACCCCTTCAAATGTTTTCAAAAAAATAACACCGGAGAAGGATAGAAAGATGAAAGCGACTAAAATTGTTGCCCAATTCCCCGCGGTAAAGACGGGCTTATCCGTGCCCGCAAACTGCGGAAATACCCTATCCGCCCATTTTCTGCCGCCCAGCGCCCAGTAGAAATGGATGAGGCTGATGGCGAGGAGGAGGGACGAAGCAACAATACCTAGAAATATGGTCATACAGTATCAGCATTAATGAATGATACCTGGAGCGAGTCTTTGTAGGGATTATTTCCCGTGTCTGCAACCATTACTTTTGTCGTCAACCACGAGAGTTTTCTTTTTATTTCCTGAACAAGCCCACTGGATCTGGCTTTATGGCGATTCTTTTTTACATGGGAGTAAGTTGACCCACGGTCTTCTTCAACCCAGCAAACAACATGGACTTCTGATCCAGAAATCAGTTTGATGTGCTTTTTCCACGTATCCTTCAAATGACTTGAATTTTGGGCTCCGCCAACAATACCTGCCATTGTATCCCGAACTTTTTGGGCAAACTCTTCGGCCAGTTCACCATTATTCATCCGGGCTTTATTCTCAATTCGATGCGCTCTGAAATTTTTGACTTCAAATAGAGACAAGGTTAAGGTATGTTTTTGTAAAACGCCAATAAAATCTACTGCTTTCGTACCAGGAATAGCATGTTGGAGATTCTTGCAATCCGTCGTTTTATCGTATTGAATTATATCAGACC
>JBJXFD010000047.1:0-22769 GCA_046153985.1 Saprospiraceae bacterium | reverse complement strand
CATTTTGAAGAAATTCTAATAATTTTTCCGTAAAGGCTTCCAATTCCTGGCGCGAGCCATCTACTTCCCGGTCGAAGAAATCAATAAACCGGCGTTCTGTAAGGAATTTCTCTTCAGTTGACAATCCGGCAGTGAACTCTTTGATGTACTCCGCTTTGCGCGAATAGTAAGCCGTATTCGTTTCCTGATACGTGAAAGTCGTCGTTTTCCCGTACGTCCTTGGATTGGGTTGATCGTTGTCGAAGTAAAGGGCAATCGGCAAAAAGTCGTCGAAATTAAACCGGTCAAGCGGAATTTCAATGGTGATTCTGCCACCCGAAGCAGCCACGGTTGCTGCATCAAAGCTCAATTCTTCTTCCACCGAATTATACCCCGGCCTGGAAGCTTTGATGAGGTAAGGTCTGTTCAAAGCCAACGGAAACAGGAAGTCATTGGCGGTTAGATTGGTCTTTTTGCCTTTCAGTACCGGCGCTGGGCCGCCTATATCGTATAGCTCTACTGTGGCGCCAGCCAATGCAGCCAGCGTTTTGGCGTCAATGGTGAGCGCTTCGAGCAATTGCCCGAGGTAGAGTTTTCGCTCCAATTTTGACACCATCTTCATTTCCGGGCCACTCACGTCAACGATGTCAACCGCGCCGGCATATCCGTCTCTTTTCCCGCGAAGGGTATATCTTTTCCCACGCTCCAGGGCAAACGTAAAGTTATTGCTACTTGGGTTAACCAGCGATTTCACTAAGGTTTCCCCGCTCGTTCCCGCTTCAAAGAGTTCCACCGTTACGCCTGCCAAAGCAGTAGAGTCAATGTTTTCGAAAGTAAGGACATCGAGCTGTATTGGCGGTTCCAGATATAATTTGCGCTCTATGACCTGATTCCCTTCCGGCAAATTGGTCGCGTCTACCGTAGCTGTAGCCGGCCCAAAACCATCCCGTTTTGCTTTCAGAATATAGTTTTTGCCACGCTCCAGCGGAAATTCAAAATTATTGCTGTCGGGGTTGATCTGGGTTCCCGCCAGGATTTCCCGGCCATCGGCGGTTACTTCAAACAATTCCACCGTGGCGCCGGCTAACGGCGATTGGTCTAAGTTGTTGTAGGTCGTCGCCAGCAAGCGAACGCTCATGTCGTAAGTAATGGCGTAGAGGTCATTGCAGCAGGTTTCCTTCGTTTTATCCCAATAAAAGGCAGCAGTATCGGGGCGGTTGGAAGACAAATAAGCTTTTGCGCCGCCTTCAAAAACTGCGTAATACAGATCGTTGTAGCTGCTGTTGAGCGGGGCGCCCAGGTTTTCAGGGGCTCCCCAATTTGTTCCTTCTTTCCGCACTTTGTAAATATCGTATCCCCCCAGGGTATGGCTGCCGTCGGTGCTGAAAAACAGTGTTTGTGAAGCTTCGCTGAAAAATGGCGTCACATCGTTGCCCTCTGTGTTGATGGCTGCCAGGTTTTCCGGCGAGGAAAGGCTGCCATCATCATTGAAAGTACTATACCAAATGTCAAGCTTTCCTTTGCCGCCATCCCTGTCCGAGACGAAATAAAGCCGGTAACGCCCGGTTTGGCCATCGCGCCCGATATAAGGTTGGGTGGTGTTGGCGCCCGCGGCGTTTATGGCCAGTTTTTCAGCCGCGCCCCAAGTCCCGTCAGCGTTCAACGGGCTGGCATAAATATCGCAACGCGTATCTGCAGCATTGACGTAATCGCAAATGGTATAGTACACTTTTTTGTATCCCTGATCAAACGCAGTATGCCCTACGTGTTTGCCGATCACGTTGATATTGTCCGGCAACGGAGCTCCGGGAGCGCCTGCAATTGACTGGAGTATTTTTGAATACGTGCGCCGCGGATTGGTCGTATCCTTGTCGTAAACAAACTTCAGCGAGGAGTAATACATCGTATCTCCTTTAAAAGCGACGCCATACTCAGAGTATTCCGAGTTTACATTCGCGCTCAGAATGCCTACTTCCTTATCTTTCCAAACCTGCCCTTTTGCCCATTCGCAATCTTCCAACCCTTTGCGGGCAACGGTTTGCAACTCGGCATCGGCGTTGGGGTTTTCGCTCAAAAACTGCTGAAAGAGGCTGGCTGCTTCATCGTATTTTCCAAGCGTTTGTTTCACCCCTGCCAGGTGGAATTTGGCAAGCGGATAGGATGCCTGAGCCGGCGTTGCGATCAAAGCCTGATAAGCCGAATCCGCTTTGACGTATATGCCAAACAACCGTGCCGACTCTGCATACTGGTAAAGAATATCCGGGCGGTCGGGCTTTTTAAACTCAAGTGCAATGCCATAATAGCGATAGGCCGAATAATAGTCTTTCTGTGTGAATACCTTATCGCCAGCGCGCACCCATTCCTCTAAAGGTTGTGCTTGTCCTGTTTGAACGGCCAGAAAGAAGGCGCCGGTCAAGAGTAGTAGTACGTATTTACTCATAGTGATATGCTTGCTGTTATTATGCTGGAGCTTGGAAACGGCTGTTTATTAGCCACCTTATTTCAAGCCACGCGCATGAAAATAAAATCTGGTTTTGGTCAATCTCCGCTCATTAAATCAACGGACAATTCAGGTGCGAAGGCAGCGGCCTGATTTTGTTGATGATATACCGCACCGAAAACTCCGGCCCACCCCGCCTGCGCGTTGCAATGCTGAAGTCCGAAACGTTGATGTCGTAGGTAAAGCCTACATTCCAGGCATTCCAGGACAATTCAATTCCGGGGTAGAACGCATCTCCAAAATCATGGAACCGATAGCCCGCCCCAACTTGCAGGGCAGCTTGGCGTCCTAACTGGCGGTCGTTAAAGTGAAATTTGACGCCAGCCATGGCAACCATCTCCCGATATTCTTGCTGAAACTGGGCGCTGAAGTTCGCCACCAGGTCCACATTCCTGCCCAGCATCAGCGTACCGAAAGCGTAAGGGCTGATCCGGATGGGCAATTCAATTTTATCATTTTCATAAAAACTCTGATCGGGCCGGTTGAGGTGAAAAACGCCAACGCCAAAATCTATTTTGTTGCGCTTGTCCAACAGGTCAATCAAGGTTTCCGTTTGTTCGCTTTGGAGCCGGATGTTGATGCCCGCTCCAAAGTCGAGGAAAAAAATGCTGGTTTCATCAAAACTTTCTCCTGTGGCAAAGCCCGGATTGAAGCTGCCTGAACCGGTGTCAAATTGGTTATCAAACCGCAAATCTCCCAGTTTGAACGCGCGCTGGTGGCCTCCTAAATAAAAGCCAAGCGAAGCAAAAGTCGTCGGACTGAACATTTTGGTATACGACAGGCTTGCATTCAAATTCGCCAACGCCAGCTTCGAATCGCCCGCGTGGTCGTAGTTGAAAGCCAGTCCTCCAGCGAAAAACCCTTTCCGGTCAGTGCGCCCGATGAATTTCATGTCGGCAAAGCCAGTGAATGTCGTGTAATCCACCGGAACGGAGTGCCACTGGCTTCGGTAATTGGCCATGAAGCGCACATCGCCTCGATAGACGCCCGTGAGGGCAGGATTGATTAATGCAGGAGCATTGTAGAATTGGGAGTAATGAGCATCCTGTGCATGGAGTACTCCCGCGCAGAGCAGCAGCCCTAACGCCAGGGGGTAAAGTTTCTTCTTCAAGTGATACCGGTTTAATGTCATAACAATAGTCCTTCGGACTGCGTAACCTCGCCGTTTCATGTTCATGGTGTGTTTAAAATGTTCAGTCACTAAAATAAAAGAATTCTCTTTTATTCTTGTTTAATATAATGTAGATAGCTGATTTTAAACTTGCAGCGTAAGGAAGGCGTCTCTCATGAATTATTGCTGAAATCAGCACGCAATATAGCGCATATACGGAAGAATGGGCAGCAATGTTTCAAAAAAATGGATAAGAAATTTGTTTTTTGCCTGACAATGGCTCACAAAGTATGCCATTTCCTGTCTTTGGGCGTAACAGGTAGCGTTTCCATTAGGATGGATTTGATGCCTTGTTCAGGATTCTTCTGCAGGCAGGTCGGTAGGAAGATCAGAAGCTTTGCGCTCTTTTGGCAGGCGTCCGTGCTCTTTTAAGGCCAGGCTGATGATCCATTCCAACTGGCCATTACCCAGAAAAATCCCGCCAAAGGCGTCAGGAAAACATTGCAACCTTGTCCCACTGCGGGTAGTCTTTGAGCAAACGAATGAAAGAATAGCTATGAATACGACGACCAACTTCCTCCGCTTTGCCTCGATTTGCGGTTTTCTGACCGTCATCACCACCCTTGGCATCCACGCCTTTTTTCCGGATCCGCCGGCAGATTTCGAACAACGGATTTTGATGTATAAAGACCCACTCTATTTGCTCAACCGCTGGTGGGTTATCAGCCACTGCTTGTTGGTGTTGATTGCGATGTGGGGGATTGCGCTGGTACAATTCCGCAAAGCGGCGGGTTTCACAGGATTGGGCTTCCTGTTTTTTTCGGTCTTTGCCGTGGCTGAAATCAGCCGGCAAATGCTGGTATTGTTTTACCTGAACGGACTGCGGATCCAGTATGTCGCTGCGGAAAGTACGGCGCTGAAAGAAAGTCTGCGCATGAGCATTGACCAGTTTGGGCTAACGGGCAATTCCATTTTCGGCCTTTTTGTACTGACCTTTGGTTTAGGCAACCTGTGCTACGGGCTGAGTCTTTTTTCCGAAAAGGGCTTTGGAAAGTGGTTGTCCTGGTTGCTGATCCTGTGGTCGGCAGGCAGTTTTTTAGCCTTGGGCAACGAGTTTTGGCAACACGCCGGCCTCGGTGGTTTTATTTCGTGGTACAATACCACATTTCAGCCTTTAATGCGTGCCTTGCTGGCCTGGTGGCTTTGGAAACAGGCCATTAGTTGGAAAGCGCAGAAAAATTGGTAAGGAGGCGTTTACATAAACTTGGTTTATGAGTGTTCCGATTTTATCTGGGTTCGTCATTGGCCAGCAACTCCAGCAGCTTTTTAGCTTTTTCTGCCCGCCAGCCGTCGCGCACAACTTGTTGTAGCTCTGTTTTTGCAGCATCCGGACGATCGGCTTTGAGGTAAGTTAAGGCAAGCATCCAGGTCATTTCTTTTTGAAATTTCTGATTTTCCGCTTCCATTGATCGAATGCGTAAGAAGGTTGCAATGGCGTTTTCATACTGCTTCAAGCGCAATTGGCTCACAGCTTTGAAAAAATAATCGTCCGGGCTCATGCCCCCCTTAGCTTCCATTTGTTCCCACAATCCGATGGCTGCCTGAAATTTGCTGTCGTTGTAAGCTTCCGTGGCTTTTTGCGTAAGCGTTTCGATGGAAATATCCCCTTTTCTGGTCTGAGGCTCCAGGATTTTTTCTTCCAGCAAATAAGCGTCCGCAAGCTGGGATGCGGAGGGATTTGAAGGCCCCCAAAGCCAGAAATACAACAGGACGGGCAACAACAGCGACGCTGCAACCAACAGCCAGGTTTTCAAAGGGTTGCGAGATGCGACCTTTAGTTTTCCCACGCTACCGCGCTTAATGTGGTGTTCCTTTTCCAGGATTGTTGCCCACTTTTCCTTTTTATCCCGGTTTAATTTTGCCCGGAGCAGTTTTCCTGTCAACTCGTCCAATTCCTGATGCGTGAGGTTAGGTTTCGTGTATTTTTCGGCGTCTTTCATCGTCAATTAATTTTCCGGTAATGAAATGCTTACAAACAGTTCTCTTAATTTTTCCATACAGCGTTGTTTTTGCTTCCGTACAGCTACTGCCGACCGGTTGAGCTCGGCGGCAATATGCTCCAGGGTTGCTCCTGAGTAATAAAACGCTTCCAGAAGCGTCTGGCAGTCTTTCAAAAGTCCATCCCAGGCTTTATTTAAAGTAGCATACGTTTCATCGTCTATTTCTTCGGGCGCTTCCTGCAGGTCTATATTTTCCAGCCCTGTTAATTTGTTTTGTTTTTTAATCCACTTTAGATAAACCTGTCCTGCCATCCTGGTGAATAAAAATCGAAGGTTCCCATAGGCAATCCGACCGGACTTCAAGCGCTTGCAAAACTCAAGCATCGTGCTCATCGAAGCATCGTAAGCATCTTCAGAAGACGCTTTGTACGTGCTCATCAAATATTTACAGCAATCTTCAAAATGGGTTAAAAAAACCTGTTCAAAAAGAGACTCATTGCCTTTTCCCAATTCTAACAATAATCTGTTGAATTCGGGTTCTGTCAATCCAAAATTTTTGTTCATCGCCGTAGAGGTGTGGTGCATTTCATGCTCGGCAATGTTATGAAATACTTTGGAAAGTGAGTGCGCTCGCTCGCTTGTTTCTAACGAAATTGTTCTGTGGGCGCTGATACTGCGCGTTTCCAGCACGATCAACCTATTTTGATTGCTGCCATATGCCCTGTTCACGCTGCCGATAAACACCAATTGGCGTTTCCACTCCCATAAACTCCAGGCAAGCATCAATATACCAAAAGCCGAGGTAAGTAAGATTATTTGCATAGAGGTAGTTCTGTTAAGTGATGTAATTCCATATAGAAGCATTGGAGTTAAAAAGTGTGACTCAAATAGGTCTAATAATTTTTTCTTAGGTGAGTGACTGCCGAAGCAAGGAAGCATGATGAAAAAAGAGACCGCCCAAACAGGGACGTTATTTACGACACGTTCCTAAACATGCTTGCGCGTCACACCGCCAGCCTAAGCGGCTTATACGTGCGCTTTCGGGTACGCTCTATCTGCTAATCTTCTTTTTCGCCCTTTTAATACGATGTAGCTGGTAAATTGCCAGCTGCATCTTTTTTTTTCTTGCGGCAGCTATACTTCACACTGCTTAGTTTTTCCGCTCCCGCTCTATACGGGACAAGTCGTACGGGACTTCGTTGTGCATGGCCTTAGCTCCGTCATGAAATCCCGAACGAGCTCTTAACCAAATGCTTCGCAGCGTTCATTATGAAAAAAGGATTCTTACCTAGCGGCGCAAGGTAAGAACAAGCTATCTTGTGCCGGTCTTTAAGGGAATAATTTGGCCGCAAAGCTGTTATAATTTTCTTTCTGTCTTCCTGTCACACTTCCTCCCCTCCGTTGCTTATAGCTCCAGAAGAACAAGTTTTGATTTACTTTCAAAAATAATTAAGGGCATGAAAAAGAATTTAACCACGCGGACTACTTCCGCCGCTTTTCTGGTGTTAAGTATTTTTTTACTCAGCTTTTCTGAAAGCTCGGCACAAACCTACAGTGCCAACCAAATGCTGATCAAGTTTCAGCCAGGCGTTTCAGACGGTGCCATTAACCTATTCAAAAACTCACTGGGAGCTATGGAGATAACGGAAACCCAAGTGAGTGACATCCACCTTTGGGTTATCCCCAATTTTTGGTTAGCCTTTATGAATCATGGGTGGATCAACATCAATGAGGTCGTTAATGGCTCTGTTGGAAAAGCAGAAGTCAACTCTGCCGGCTTTAATTATGAGAGTACCCTGCCTCATTTTAATTTGGGTGCTTCAAGTTTTTCGACCTTGAATCCAACTGAAATCTGTCCTGAATTTACCCTTTTTCCACCGATTAAACCAAATGCAGTCAAAGTAGCGGTTTTGGATACCGGGATTGGGTATACCGGCACTCATAATGACCCGACTTTTTGCAACGATGGTTTGTTCAGCCCTTATTATGGCTCCTATCTCGGCTACGATTATGTTAATAATGACAACGACCCCCACGACGATCATGGGCATGGTTCGCACATTGCAGGGATCATTGCACAAATGGCTACTTTCAATCCTGACCTGGAGATGGAATTGATGTCCTTTAAGACACACAATAATCAGGGACTTGGCATTGCTTTTAACGTCATTCTGGCAATAGATCAGGCGGTGTTGATGGGCGCCGATATCATCAACATGAGTTTCAGCTACCCCGCTACTCCGCAGGGCACCAAACCGGATCCCCTTCAGGTCGCCATTGATGCTGCAAGAGCGCAGGGCGTATTGGTCATCGCTGCCGCCGGGAATGTCAATGTAGAAAACCCATCTATTGGAAACCAATTGTTTTATCCTGCCGCCTATCCTTGCGACAACATCATTTCTGTGACTTCGGTGAACTGCAACTGGCAATTGTCCAACTTCGGCGCCTGGGGCATACCAGAGGTAGACATCGCTATGCTTGGTGAGAGCATTCAGGGGCCTCATTACATTTCTGGAAATATGGTGCTGAAAAGCGGCACTTCTCAGGCTGCTGCTATCGTTACCGGCATCGCAGCCCAACTCGCCTCTAACATGGACGTTTTCCATTATGCTCCCTTGAAATGCAGCATTCTGGAAGGCGCTGAATATACTGCCAATTTGGATGGCCTTATCCTGACAGAAGGCGTAGCCAATGCCCAGGAAGCGTACAATATCCTGCTAAATGGATGTTTGGAAGTGGAAAATCCGGGTATGGTAGGAGGAGGAGAATTACACCTGGCTGCCTCGCCAGGTCTCATCTCCAGCCAAGTTTCGGGCGAAATCATGTCTGTTTTCCCGAACCCTTTTCAACATGGATTAGCTTTGATCTACCAGGCAAACCAAGTTGGGGAAATTACTTTTACGGTTTCGGATGCCCGGGGAAGCACCCTGTACACTGAAAAGAAAATGCAGGACGAACCCGGCAATGTTGAATTCGCCTGGTCTCCCGGGCAATCACTTGCACCTGGTCTGTATTTTACCCGACTGCATCATGCCGGCCATACAATCACGAAGAAAGTCGTTAAAGATTAGGTTGTTTGTCTCATAAGAGGCAAATGGCAAGGGGCAAATAGTTAGGGAATCCTTCAAATTGATTGGAAAGTCACAAAAGCACCAATCAATTTGAAGGATAATCAAAACTCAATTGCCCCTTGCCTTTTATCATATGTCCCATGCCTTTGAGATTTTTATGAGACAGCCTCCCAACTGCTACAGCTTCATGACGGATTTTGATCTGGTATCTTTATATTTGCCAGGCAATGATTTATTGCAGTTAAACCATCCCGGCGATGAAGTTTACTTCCCTTGTTTTGTTTTCGCTGTGCGCCCTTCCAGGCTTTGCTGCTAATATAGACACCTTGATTGTCAAATCTGTCGCTCAGGCGGATTCCCTGCGCAGCATTGGTCAGGCGGATAAAGCGCTGAATGTGTTGATGCAGGTTCGACAAGACAGGGCATTCAAAAACGCTTCCTGTCTTTCCCAAAGCCTCCTTTATCACAAAACGGGGGTTTGCCATTACATGCTGGATCACTACCGGGAGGCATTAAACTACTGGCGGGATACTTCACTTCAGATCAGGCTTACCTGTCTGGGAAAAAACCACAAGGAAACCGCCAATTCGTATTATGCGGTGGCCATGGCTTACCGCTACCTCGGCGATACAAAAACGGAAGGAAAGTACGTCCGGGACGCCCTCCGGATCATGGAAGCGCTGCCTGAAAAGGACCTGCAAACACTGGCCCAATACTATCTCCAGGCAGGTTACCTCTTTGCTACTTTAGAAGATTACGGGCAGGCGCTTAATTATTATGAGCAATCGGAAAGACTGTATTTAAACCTCCCTGATTTGGAAGCAAACAAAAAATCAGCGTACCTGGCAGAAATCAAAAAACAAAAGGGACTTTCTAAAGCCTATCAAGGTAAAGGCAAGGAAGCGGTCCGAGATTTGTTAGCCGCCATTGAATTGTATGAAAAAACAGAAGGCAATCTTCAAACGGCAAACATTGGCCAGTGCTACCAAAACCTTTCTATTGCTTACGCCGAAATATCCGACTACGCCAACGCCGAAAAATATGGGCAAATGGCTGTAAAAATCAACCGCACTTTGTCTAACCCGATAGAATCCAGCCACAATTATGAATCGTTGGGCCGGATCAAAAAACGGCAGGGGAACTACGCTGAAGCATTGAATTATTTCCAGCAATCTCTGAACATCCGGCTAAGCGCCCGCAACCCAAAGCTGATCTCCAATGCTTATGAGAACATGGCTGATGTTTATGCAGCACAACAAGATTTTGCCCGTGCAATGGAACACTATCAGCTTGCGGCTACTTACCTGACGCCCGGCCAAAAACAGCAGGATGAAGTTCCAGCCCTTATAGCGCAGCAAAACATTGTTGACCGCCCGGGTTTGCTGCGGGTCACCGGCTTGCAGGCGCGTTGTTTGCTTCAACGGTTCTCCCGCAACAACGACCGGTCAAGCCTCGAAAAAGCGCATTCCTTTTTCCGGACTTACGACACGCTGCACATTCAGATCCGACAACAATACAAAGAAACCAGTTCCAAATACTGGCTGATGCAAACCGCTATGCCGGTATATGAAGAAGCCATCAGTGCCGCTTTGCAATTGTACCGGCTCAGCAACCAGAAGGCTTACCTGGAGGAAGCTTATTTGTACAGCGCTAAAGGTAAAGCAGCCGTATTGCTGGAGGGTCTGCAGGAATTGGACGCCAAACTGAATGGCATTCCGTCGGCTGTTTTTGCAAAAGGGCAGTCCATTCAGGATCGTTATTCCAAACTCGAACGGCAATTTTTTGAAGCGCTTCCGCTTGGCAATGAACGGCTGCTCGATTCCCTGCGAAACGCATTATTCGTGGCCAGGCAGGAATATCATAAATACACAGAAGAACTGGAGGCAAAATATCCAGCCTATTTTCAATTAAAATATGCGCTTCCAAACACAGCCTCGGTGGAAGCGCTGCGAAAAAAACTACCCGCCGACGCAGTTATTCTGGAGTATTTTATTGGAAAAAACACGATTTACATTTTCAAAATATCAAAGGAGGGTATCGAATGTTTTGAAACCGCTAAATCTGCGGATTTTGAACAATCCTGCTTAGACTTCAGAGCGCTTTCGGATGGCCGCCTGGCTTTTAATCCTGCACAATATACCGTTATCGGCAATGCCCTGTTTGAAGCCTTGCTGGCAAAGCCCCTGCAAGGATTGAATGCTGCCACAAACAGGCTGATCATCATTCCCGACAACCTGCTGTTGCAGTTGTCTTTTGACGTGCTGCCTTACCGGATTATTGCAACTGGCGACGAAGAAAATTTGCCTTATCTGATTAAAAAATATGCGATCAGTATTTCTTATTCCAACCAATTGATTTTTGGTGAAAAAGCCAAGCGGCGCAAAGCAAAGCGCTACGGCGGTTTTGGCCTGGAATATGATGATTTTACGCTGGAAGGCTTCAAATCCCTGAATGTTCCCGGCGACAGCGTGCTAAAAAAACGATCGGCCGGGAGGCTTCCCAACTCAGATGATGAAGTCGCAGAAATTGCAGATTTGCTGAATGGCGATGCATGGATCAACCAAAAAGCAACCATAACCGCTTTTCGCAAAAATGCTCCGGATTACCGCATCCTTCACTTGGCCATGCACGGCATTATTGACGAAGAGGATCCGCTCAATTCAGCCCTGGTTTTTTCCAGAGAAAAAGAGGAGTCGGATTTTATTCTCCGGGCTGCAGAAGTTTATGGGCTTACCCTTCAAGCCGATATGGCCGTTCTGAGCGCCTGCAACACGGGCAATGGCGCGCTGACGCCGGAAGGGGTCAGGAGTTTGGCCAGGGCCTTTACGTATGCCGGTTGTCCCAGCCTGGTAGGCAGCTTGTGGTATGCTTACGATGGTCCTTCCCGCGAAATTCTGGTTTCGTTTTACCGCTACCTCAAAGCGGGCGAGCCCAAAGACGTCGCGTTACAGTTGGCCAAACTGGATTACCTCCAGCATGCTCCGCCTACCTATACCCTGCCGGAATACTGGTCGAACCTCGTCGTGATTGGCGATGCGGAAGCGCTGAACTTCGATGTTGGCGGCATGAACTGGTGGATTATCCTGGGCGGAATAGGCTTGGCAGGGCTGCTTTTCGGACTTTACAGAAAATTTGGTTAGGGAAAGGGTAAGAGGCAAGTTGGCAAGGGGCAAGAAAGGGCAAGTTGGCGACCTGGAATTTCATTGTTCCAGGTCGCCCAATCTTCAAATTTTCAAAACTTGTCCCGTCCCAGCGGGGTCTTCAAATCTTCAATTCCTCTTACGCTTTGCCCTTCACTGCGCAGGTGTTCAATCCGACCAAAGAATAAAGCGGGCAGAAGCTCACCAGACTCGTGGCCACGAATACCCCGGCCAAAACCAGTAGCACCAAACCCAACGTCCCCGTTAACGTGCCGGTAAAATAAAGCGCTGCAATGACTGCTGCTACGATCACCCGGAAAACCCGGTCTACTGTACCCATGTTCTTTTTCATCATCGAAAAATTTTAGTTGGTTAAATGTTGAATCAAAAGAACGATGCCCGACACGATGGCAAGGCACAGGATACAGACGAGTAAAAATTTGACTGCTTTGTTCTTCATGATTCTGTGGGCAAAGTTAGCGGATCACAGCGGGGAAAGCAGTGACTATAGTCACCACGCTAATAATTCTATATAGTTGCCGGTTTGTTTTACTTTTCCTTCGACCTCGAGCTTTTTCATGACCCGGCTCACCACTTCCCTGGCGGTGCCCAATTCGCCGGCGATCAGGCGGTGAGAAATTTTGAGGGGATTTTTTTTAGTGATGTTTACTTTTTCCTGCAGGTAATCGTACAAACGCTTGTCCATTTTGTCAAACAGCACATGGTTGATGGTGTCTATCAGGTCGCTATAGCGGAGGTTGTATTGCTGAAAAAACAGTAGATTAATGTCGGGGAAACGCCTTGTCCACTGGGAAATTTTGTCAACAGGGAGTAATAAAATGATGGTATCTTCTTCAGTCAGCGCAAATACTCGGCTTGGTTCATTTTTTAGGTGGGCGGTAAACGACATGACGCAGCTTTCATTCGGCCTGATGTAGTACAACAACAACTCCTTGTCTTCATAGCTTGAAAATACTTTGATCAACCCTTTCAACACAAATGGGATGACTTTAACGTATTGCCCGATCCTCAATATCTCTGTTTCTTTTGGCACTTCTTTGATCGTGGAAACGGCCATGATTTCGGCAACAAGATCTGAATTAAAATGAGACAGCATTTGGATAAAGTCCGCTTTTGAATCCATAGGCTTGTTTTTTCAACAATTTAATGAAATTCTGTTTGCGCTTCTACATGGCATTTTGGCCATCCCTGTGAGTATATATTATCGCCTTCAAATCTTGCCAACTGAAGGGTAAGGTATCAAAGATAGTTAAATTTGTTCCGGTACGGTCGCGCCGGAATAAAAAAAGAGACGCCTTTCGGCATCTCTTCCAGTCGGATGATTATTTATTGAGTGGATAGAGACTTCAAGTTACGTCCTCTCTTGCTTAACTCTTAACCTCTGTTGTAGTTGTGTATATAGTCGGGCAACGGGAGTCCCGATTTGCCAGTTTCGTCCGCTTCCGGGGCTTGTGGCGCCAGTTTTAACGGCAACACGCCGGCCCACACGTCCATGCCCATATCTTCGTCGTCGTCCACAACCCCGTGCGCCCTGAATTTGACCGAAGCTTCTTCAATTTCGACGGCGATGAACATCGTTTTTTTCATTTCGCCCGGATCCGGTTGGCGAGCTTCGTCCCAGCGGCCAGGGATAATGTGTTCTGAAAACCGTTCGGCTGCCAGCCAACGCTCAGTAGGGTCGGTCACTTCCCGGGTTTTGCCGAACGCAACCACCGAACGGTAGTTCATCGAATGGTGAAAAACCGAACGCGCCAGCACTAAACCGTCTATTAAGGTCACACTCACGCAAACCGGAATACTTTTTGCCATTTGCATAAAAAAATGGCTGCCAACCGATCCATGCAGGTACAGGGTGTTTTCCACCCGACAGTAGCCCGTGGGGATTATAAAAGGCTGCCCTTGGAGGTTAAATGCGACGTGGCAAACTAAGCCTTCGTCTAAGATGGCATCGCGAGACTCCGGATTAGCATCATAGCGTTTCGGATAGTAGCGGCTTCCCTGCGTGCGGGTGGTTTTTACTTTCATGCGTGTGTTTTTCCCTCCACCCCCGATTTTATCGGGGGTTAATAAATACGACCCCTATAGGGTCTTTTCGGTCACTAATCCTGTAACAACACCACAAAATTAATCACATTCCGGTCCGCTTAAAACATCCGGATTTCAAATAATGAATAGTCCGGTTGAAATTTTATCTTTGTTTTAAATCACCGGATCATGCAAACCTTTGCGAACCTGCTCACCATTAATAAATCAGAAAAAACGCCGCTGTTCCTGCAAATTTCCACTGCGATCAGCGACAACATCCGCCGGGGCATCATCTTAGCCGGCGCACAACTGCCTGGTACCCGCGCCCTCGCCGAATCGCTGGGCATCCATCGCAAAACGGTTGTCGCCGCTTACGAAGAATTGCTGGCACAGGGTTGGATAGAAACCAAAGCGTCGAGCGGCACCTTTGTCAGCAACAAACTCCCGGAAATGAAGCCGCTTTCTCTGCAAAAAACGTCGACGCGGACGACCGGCTCCGGCCCCAAAGCCGGTTTTGCCTTCCACAACGATCCCTTGCTCCAGCGTCCGATCATAAAAGGCAGCAACGTGCTGGCATTCAATGATGGTTTCCCGGATGTGCGCTTAGCGCCCTGGGATGCCTTAAGTCGGGCATTCCGAACCGTATTGCGGCAAGGCTATCGCAAAAACCTGCTTTTTTACAGCGACCTGTTTGGCGAGCCTTCCCTGCGGGCAACTATGGCCGCCTACCTGCGCGAAACCCGCGGTCTGCCGGTGACCGAAGAAAATATCCTGATCACGCGGGGGAGTACCATGGGCCTGTACCTTACTTCAAACCTCGTGCTGCGCCCCGGCGATGTGGTGATCGTCGGCGAAATATCCTATGGTTCGGCCAACCTGATTTTTCAAAAAACCGGTGCAAAACTGATGAAGGTCCCGGTTGACGAGCGCGGATTGGACGTGAATGCCATTGCAGAGATTTGCAAAAAATATCCGGTGCGATTGATTTATGTGACGCCCCACCACCACTACCCCACCACCGTCACCATGCCTGCCGAACGGCGCATCGGCTTGCTCCAACTTGCGCAGGCTTATAATTTCTGCATTCTGGAAGACGACTACGACTACGATTTCCACTACGATTGCAACCCGGTTTTGCCCCTTGCGGGCGCCGACGCCGGTGGGCATGTGGTGTACACGGGGTCTTTGTGCAAGGCCATTTCCCCCGCCCTGCGCATCGGATACATCGCTGCGCCGGCGGATCTCATTGAAAGCATGGGGCAGTTGCGCCGCATCATTGACCGTCAGGGCGACCAACTGATGGAAGCAGCTGTGGCCATTTTATTCAAAGAAGGCGAAATGCGGCGTCACTTGAAAAAGGCGCAAAAAACCTACCACCGGCGCAGGGATCTTTTTTGTGAAATGTTGAAAAGCGAATTGGGTCATGGCGTTGAGTTTGCTAAGCCAACCGGTGGCATGGCGGTCTGGGGCAAATTCGACAAATCAGTTTCCCTGCCAATGCTTGCCATCAAAGCCCGCGAAAACGGCCTGCTGGTTTCTGACGGAACAGGTTATGATCCAAATCTGAATGCGACCCGCCTTGGTTTTGCTTCGGTAAATGAGGAAGAAATGGAGCGCGGAATAGGGATTTTAAAGCGGTTGTTTTAGGGTCAATGCGTTTTATGACTTAAATCATAAACAACATAGTTAGCATTGCCGAAATTTACACAAAATTTAAACTGCAAAAGCGATGAATCAATTACCTGTGGTATTTTTAACAATGGCCTTAATCCTGTTGCTGTCGGCGTGTGGCGGCAATAGTGCTCCAACCGCAAACTCAGCTGACACGCCTCCAAAATCTATGCTGGAGGATCCAACTTCCTACGACCCAAAGCGGGGAGAAGGGAAATTCACTGCCGAAATGCTCAACCTGAGCAACGTAATAGATGCAACGATGGCGGCCTCCGGTGAAACCATTCAAGGCGTTAAATGCGCTGCCTGTCATAAACTGACCGAAGAAAGATTAGTGGGCCCAGGCTGGAAAGGCGTAACGACGCGCAGAAACCCCGAATGGATTATGAATTTTATTACCAACCCCGATCCCATGATCGAAAAAGACCCTGAGGTTCGCGCGCAATTGGAATTGTGTCTGGTACGTATGCCGAATCAGAATTTGGTGGATACAGAAGCAAGAGAAGTCCTTGAATTTATGCGCAAAAACGACGGCATCAATGCTAAAAACTAAGGATGTGAAAGCGGACATTCAAAACCGGGCAGATATTGAAAACCTTGTCAATACTTTTTACGAAAAAGTAAATAAAGACGAGACGATCAGCTACTTTTTTACGGAGGTAGTTCCTGTAAATTGGGAAAAACACCTTCCAATAATGTACGATTTTTGGGAAAACCTGCTATTTGCCACCGGGAATTACGAAGGCAATCCTATGGCAAAACACAAAGGCATTCATCACAAAAGTCCGTTGTCCATGCGCCACTTTCAGCAGTGGATTCGCTTGTTCAACGAAACCGTGAACGAACTTTTTGAAGGCGAAAACGCTGAGCTCATTAAGCAGCGGGCGCAAAGTATTGCGGCTGTTATGCTGGCAAAAATATCCTGATTACAAAGTAACCATTGATCACAGAAAACTGTACTACTGATGCTGCATTTTGTTCCGGGCAACTGGCTTAAATTTTCTTTGTTCAACCTCGTTATCGTGACGTTATTGGGCGTGGTTATGCGCTATAAAATCGGCTTTTCATTTCCGTATTTCGATCAGAAATACTTACAGCATGGCCATTCTCATTTTGCTTTTTCGGGCTGGATCACGCATACGATTTTTGTGTTGATGGTTTGTTTTATCCAGCTGTACCAACCATCGGCGGCCTTGCGGAAGTATCGGGTTTTGCTCGCGGCGAATTTGGTCTGTGCATACGGGATGTTGATTTCTTTTTCCATACAGGGTTACACAGCCGTCTCTATTTCTTTTTCTACTGCGTCTATTTTTATTGGCTATTTTTTTAGTTTTTATTTTTTTAAAGATTTAAAACAGGTGGAAAAGCAGCACCCGGCCAAAAACTGGTTTAAAGCAGCTTTGATTTTTAATGTGCTTTCTTCATTGGGAACTTTTGCATTGGCCTACATGATGATGACAAAAAACCTCCCCCAGAATGCTTACTTAGCTTCGGTTTATTATTACCTCCATTTTCAATACAATGGTTTCTTTTTCTTCGCCTGCATGGGTTTGTTGTACAGCCAATTGCACCAATACCTGCCCAATTCAAGCGCCAACAACACGATCTTTTGGCTGTTTGCAACGGCCTGTGTGCCCGCCTATTTTCTTTCAACCCTGTGGCTAAACCTGCCGGTCTGGTTGTACGTACTCGTTGTTCTGGCGGCAGCGGCACAGGTTTTCGCGTGGGTGAGGTTCCTGCAAATCATCCGGCAAAACCTGTCCCTGTTGAAAAGTAAAATACAGCCCGTCTGGCAATACTTATTGCTCGCAGTGGGTTTTGCGCTCAGCGTTAAATTAATCCTGCAGTTGGGTTCTACTATCCCGGAAATCAGCAAATTGGCATTTGGTTTTCGGCCAATTGTCATTGCTTATCTGCATTTGGTTTTATTGGCCATTATTTCTGTTTTTTTATTGGTATATTTATTCAGTTTTAACATCATTACGACCCAAAAATACAGCATAAAAGCACTTGTTTTGTTTGTTTTCGGGGTCTTTCTCAATGAATTTATCCTGATGGTTCAGGGGGTTGCCTCTTTTTCCTATATCCTGATTCCTTATGCCAATGAGGCCTTATTTGGAGCTGCATTGATCCTGTTTTTGAGCATCCTGGCGTTATTCCTTTTTCATCTTAAAAAAAACGGAGCTACATGAGTCATGCGAATCAGGGGCTAATGGGGCCATCAATTGCCCAGGATAACCTCCGCTCGATTAAGATTCCGCAGCGTCTCGTAGAAGAAACACGAGTATCATGGAGTCTTTACATCTAACTCAGCGAAACTCTGTGTTTACTCCGTGAAACTCCGTGTCATTTAATTTCGCGGAGTTGCGCGGAGTTAAAAGGAGTTTCACGGAGTTAGATTACTCACAGAAAGCGCTGTAAATTACTTTGCAAGAGGCCACGTAGAGACGCATATCCACGTTTTAGCCCCTGATTCGCATGAATCATGTCATGTTTTAAAAAAAACAGGCTTTATGACTGAACGCATAAATAATTAAGCATTGGGTTTGTTTCTTTGTTATCATATTCAAAATGAAAAACTTATGAAACAGAGCATTTCAATTATTGCCCTTGCCGTTCTGGCAATTTTTATGGGTTGTGAATCCAATACCGCACCCGAGACTACCGCAACAGCCGATACCCAAACCGTAGGCCAATCGGGCGTAAAAGACGACGTTTCCAGTCCCAATGTGGTGCAGGTTGCCGCAGGCAGCGCAGACCATACTGCCTTAGTGGCCGCTGTAAAAGCTGCCGGGTTGGTGGATGCGTTGAGCAATGCCGGGCCTTTCACCGTTTTTGCACCGACCAACGCTGCTTTTGACAAATTGCCCGCGGGCACCGGCCGGAATAATCTTACTTCTTAGCTAAAACCCCGTAGCTATAAGCAATTCCGGTGGCTACACTGTTAAAATGGTCTCCGGATTTGACCCGGTCTTCCCCAAAAATCCGAAAAAAAATTTGCTGGAGCGGTCGGACGAAAGCAGTTCCGCCCGTTAAAAAAACGGCGTCAATGTCGTCGGGAGAAATGGCGTTTCGCTTTAGAAAATCCTGGAGGTAGCGGTCAATTTTCTCCACGTTTTTATGGATGATCACGGATTCAAAGTCTTCTATCGTGATCATTTCCTGAATGTGGATGCCCGATTCCTCAAAGGTAAAAGCAGCAAGGTCCCCGGCAGTCAGGCCAAATTTAGCCTGTTCTACCTGCTTGAACAACAGGTAGCCGAGGTTCTTTTCCACCAAGGTTTGCAGGTTTTTGATGCGGTAGTCCTTTCCGGAAAAAACATAAGATTTCCGGATGGATTCCCGCCATTTGATGGTGTCTAAGAAGTTCATTTTTTCCCACGAGCAAATGTTTGTGAAATATGAAAGTGGCGCCTCTAACCATTTGCCAGGTTCGAATTGTTCTTTCACCCCCCGCCCGAAATGGGGCGTTCCCCGGTGCCACATGATGTCGGAATCGAAGCTGTCGCCGCCAATGTAGATGCCGCCTTTGGCAACCATATCCTGGCTGCGGTCGGAATTGTGGATGGCTTTTGGATCGAGCTGCATGATGGAAAAATCGGAGGTTCCGCCACCAAAATCGCCTACCAGCACCAATTCCTTTTTTTGAATTTGCCGCTCGTAGCTGAACGCCGCCCCAATGGGTTCCATTTGGAAATAAAACGTTTCAAAACCTGCGAGGCGTGCCGCTTTGGAGAGGCGATCCTGCGCCAGTTGGTCTTTTTCCGGATTTTCATCAAACACCACCGGCCGGCCGATGACGGCAACGCGGATGTCTTCACCCAAAAAGGCGTCAGCCTGTTTTTTCAAAAACAACAGGATCATGGCGACTAAGTCTTCGGCTTTGAATTTTTTGCCCGAAATTTTGGTGTCGTGAAAGCTTTTGTTGGGCAGCACCCGCTTGATGGATTTCATAAACCGCCCCTGCATCCGGCTTTCCACATACCGCTGAACAGCCTCCTGCCCCACCGAATAGGCGATATCGCCTTTCATATTTTGATTTTCAGGAAAAAACAGCAGTGAAGGGGTGGTGAACATCCGCACGATTTCGTTGGTCTGCGTGTCGAGGATGGCGAGCGCAGAATTGGTGGTGCCGAAGTCTATGCCGTAAATAAATTTGTTCATGGTTTCGTTGGTCATATTAATGGATTTTTTGTCAACATAACGTTTACCAAACTTTTGGAAGTTTAGTAAACGCCGTTACTCCTCCCGTTTAAAATCGCGCTTCCCGCCCGTTTTTTCCATCAGCCTGATTTCCCGGATGACGATGTCGTGCGAAAGGGCTTTGCACATGTCGTAAATGGTGAGCGCAGCCAGCGTGGCGCCGGTAAGGGCCTCCATCTCGATGCCGGTTTTGGCGTTGATGGAAGCCGTGCATTCCACCACCACGTCCTGCTGCCCATTTACGTGGATGTTTACCGAGCAGTGGTCCATGCCCAACGGGTGGCAAAGTGGAATAAGTTCCCCGGTTTTTTTGGCGGCCATGACGCCGGCGATGATGGCGGTTTGGAAAACGGGGCCTTTCGGCATGTGGATGTCGCCGCGTTCCAGCAGATCCAGCACCGCTTGTGGCAGGCTGACGATGGCGCGGGCGCGGGCGCTGCGTTGGGTGACGGCCTTTTCGGAAACGTTCACCATGGAGGGGTTACCGGCGGCGTCAAGGTGGGTGAAGGTTGGGTTGGACATGTTATATGTTTTGGAAAATCATCAATGTTTCGTGAAAAAAGGGACAAGGGGCAAAAGGCAAAGGGCAAAAGGCAATTTAGTTTCGATTACCCTTCAAGAGTTGATTGCTTTTTTTGCAATTTCCCGATCAATTTGAAGGATTCCCCAATTTTTGCTCCTTACCAATTTGCCTTCTTGCCTCTTGCAAACTTGCCCCTTCTTGCAAACTTGCCCCTTACCCCTTCCCCAGCCCCTTCAAAAACGGCACAAACCTAAAATCCCCCATCTCCTTTTCATCATAGCGGGTTTCGTCTATGCGTTCGATGCGGTACATTTTTTGGGCGGTTTTGCCAACCGGGATCACCATCACACCGCCGATGGCCAATTGCTGGCGGAGGGCGTCGGGCACTTCGGGCGCGCCGGCGGTGACCATAATTTTGCTGAACGGCGCAAACTCCGGTAAGCCTTTAAAGCCGTCGCGGTGGTAGCAGCGGATGTTGTTCATGTTCAGGCTGTGCAGCGTTTCTTTGGCTTTCAGGAAAAGCGATTCGTGGCGCTCAACGGTGTACACGCGGCCTCCGAGCAACGCCAGAATGGCCGCCTGGTAGCCGGAACCCGTGCCTATTTCCAGCACTTTTTCGCGGGGCTGCACGTCCAACAGGTTGCTCATATATGCAACCGTGTAGGGCTGTGAGATGGTTTGTTCGTTGCCGATGGGAAAAGGCTTGTCTTCATAAGCCCACTCCTCGAAGGCTTTGTCGAGAAAAAAGTGACGGGGCAATGCGCCCATCGCCTCCAGCACGCGCTCATCGCTGATGCCTTTTTTCTGAAGTTCGCCGATTAACCTGCGGCGTAAGCCTTTATGGCGATAGGTATCTTTCATTATCATTTTATCGTAACGAGTCCCCGCCAAATTACTATTTTTGCCCACAACCAACATCATCAACTTTTTTCAACATGGACAAAATCGTATTTGGCACAGACGGCTGGCGCGCCATCATCGCGCAGGACTACACGGTAGCAAATGTAAAACGCGTGGCAGAAGGAACGGCCCGGTGGCTGAAAAAAACGGGCGGAAACAGCGTAGTCATTGGCTATGATTGCCGCTTTGGCGGAAAATTGTTCTCGGAAACCACCGCCGGCGTGCTGGGCGCTTACGGCATCAAAGTCTGGTTGGATACGAAATTCATCAGCACGCCAATGGTGTCGCTGGGCGTTGCCAAAATTGGCGCCAGCCTCGGCGTGGTCATCACCGCGAGCCACAACCCGCCTTCCTACAATGGCTATAAACTCAAAACGCACCTCGGCGGCCCGATGTCGCAAAACCAGATCATCGAGGTGGAAAACGAAACGCCCGATGTTTGTACGGTAGAGCCGATGTCGCTTGCCGCAATGGAACAAGCCGGGCTGCTGGAATATCAGGATTTTGAAAAAATATACCTCGACCACGTTGCGGCAAATTTCGACCTCGAGCTCATGCGCAAAAAAAGCAGCCGCATGGCTTACGATGCCATGTACGGCGCCGGACAGGACGCCATGCGCAAACTGTTCCCCGACGCCACGCTGCTGCACTGCGACTACAACCCGTCGTTCAAAGGCCAGGCGCCGGAACCCATCCACCGCAACCTGGCTGAGTTGTCGGAACTGATCCGCAACAACCCGAACTTAGACCTCGGCATTGCCACCGACGGCGATGCAGACCGCATCGGACTGTACGACGGCGAAGGCAATTTTGTGGATTCACACCACATCCTCTTGCTGTTGCTGCTTTATACGCACCGCTACAAAAAACAAACCGGCAAGGTGGTGATTACTTTTTCCGTCAGCGATAAGATGCGGAAAATGGCTCAAATCTTTGGGTTAGACATAGAAATCACCAAAATTGGTTTCAAATACATCGCCGACATCATGGCCGTGGAAGACGTGCTGGTGGGCGGCGAAGAATCCGGCGGACTTGCCGTAAAAGGCCATATCCCGGAACGCGACGGCATCTGGATCGGCCTGATGATCCTTGAGTTCATGGCCAAAACCGGCAAATCGCTCAAAGAACTCATCCAGGAAGTCTACGACATTGTCGGCTCTTTCGCATTCGACCGCGACGACCTGCACATCCTCGAATCACAAAAACAAGCGGTGATCAAAGCCTGCAAAGAGGCGCCTTACACGCAGATCGGCACGTACAAAGTGGAATCGCTGGAAACCATTGACGGTTTCAAATACAACCTCGGCGACGACAAGTGGGTGATGATCCGGCCTTCGGGTACGGAACCGGTGCTGCGGGTGTACGCACAGGCGCCGGATATGGCGGAGGTGCGGGTGATTTTGGATGCGGCACGGGTGGCGATGGGGGTGTGAGAGAGGGAGAGAGGGAGAGGGTGAGAGACGGTAGGGGCGACCCTCGCGGTCGCCCTGTGTGTGTGTGACGGTAGAGTAGAGAGAAGCGGCAGTGCCGCTTCTCCCCCTCGTCAATCCGTACGTGCGGTTTTCCCGCATACGGCTTTCCTATGAACTTCTTCATTGGCTTTCACAGGCGAACTCCTCCAGAAC
>JBJXFD010000453.1:0-5835 GCA_046153985.1 Saprospiraceae bacterium | reverse complement strand
CTCGGCGGACTAAAGCCCGCGAAACATAGAAGCATAGCACCCGTCGTGGATCATTTTGTCGACTTGTTTCCAAACCGCAGGGTTATCCTTCTCCATTCTTTGAATAATGCCTGAGTTCACGTTTATATACGAAAAATGAGGATTGGGGAGTAAGCGACGTGGCGCACAAAGGATATTTTTTCTCACAGTGGTACTCCAAAGGGTTTCACACAACGGCACAACGATCACTACGAAAACCATGATTGCGAAACCGTTGTGGTCGTTGTGCCGTTGTGTGAAACCATTTTTAGCGGGCGTCGCGTGCAAAAAATTATAAAATTTATCATCTTTGTGTAAAATCAAATATAAAACAAAGTGGCCGAAGAAAAAGGACTTAACCTCGACAAGCAGACAGGCCCCTCGCAGGCAGGTCCGCGGGGGCGAAATTACCTGCCGGCCATTGCAATTAATGACTACCTGCATTGCTCAAAACTGAACAATGCGGTGGACGATGTAGAGGCTTTTATTGCGCTGATGAAAAGCCGCTACAACTTTGAAGAACAAAACGTAAACCTCATCAAAAATGAAGCAGCCACCAAAAAGCGCATCGAACAAGAGTTGATCAAACTCGCCAGAATTCTCACCAACCAGGACAACCTGATCATTTATTTTAGCGGACACGGACGCTACGATGAGCGCCTTGGGGGCAACTGGGTGCCCGTTGAAGCCGGGGCCGGCGACGACGACTGGACCGACTATCTTTCCAATGACCTGGTAAAAAGCTACCTCAACCGCATCGAGTGCTTCCACACGTTTTTGATTGCAGATTCCTGTTTTTCCGGATCGCTATTTATTGACAAAAGCAAAGAAAAATTTACCGGCGACCGCCGCGACACAGATCCCAGCCGTTGGGGCCTCACAAGCGGCAAAAAAGAGATCGTGAGCGATGGCAACCCCGGCGAACACAGCCCTTTCGCGGCAGCCCTGCTCGATGTTTTGGAGAAAGCCGATCAACCGCCGGGCGTGATGCGGATCTGCGATCTGGTGCTCGAAAAGGTCGCCGCTAATGCGCAACAAACGCCAATGGGCTCTCCCTTGGCGGTGAAAGGCCATGAGGGCGGGCAGTTTGTTTTTCACTTCCGCGCAGATGAAAACGCGGACTGGAAAGACCTGAATGGTAGCGTGGAAGGCTGCAGCCGCTATCTGGCGCTTTATCCCGATGGCAAATACCGCCAACCTGCCGAAGCCTTTTTGGCCAAAGCCACTGAAGATGAAGCCTGGGAAATAGCAAAAGCCGCCAACAGCGTTAGGGCGCTCATGGGGTTTGAGAACCAGTTCCCACAAAGCAGCCGCGTTGCATCCGGCGAGGTAAATGCTGAAATCGCGGGTGTGGAGGAAGAAGACCTTTGGCGAATGGCAACCCGTTCAAACACAATAGCAGCTTATCGCGACTATAAGCTACGCAGCCATCTGGGGAAATACCGGAAAGAAGCTGATGAAGCGATTGCAAAGTTATTGCCAAAAGATGATCCCCCCCATTCATCTCCAAATAAAGCCACTCTACCTTCTTCCTCCATCAGAGAGGGCAAAGGCAATAAATTAGATTTTGGGATAGAGATAGGTGAGGCTAATCCAACGCGAAGTAAAACGCAAAATAATGGCCCTGGCTTTTTTAGAAAAAGCAGGTTGCTCATCCTGGATTCTTTGGAAGCAGCAACAAAGTGGTCTGCCAGCTTTTTTAGAAAAAGCAGGTTGCTCATCCTGGATTCTTTGAAAGCAGCAACAAGGTGGTCTGCCAGCTTTTTTAGAAAAAACAGGTTGCTCATCCGCATAGGTATTGCCTTCGCAGTAATCGCCTCTTTAGCCCAGTATTATTTCAGTTACATGGAAAGTAACCGAAAACTGAGTGAAACTAAAGAAAACTTAATGAAAGAAAACTTAATGGAAGTGCTCACCAAAGAGTACTCAATTGTAAACAATCAATTTACAGACATCCAAAGCGACATCAGTACCTTTGACTCGACTGGAATAGGAAATTTTTATAGCACGTTCATTGATATTCAAAATAAGATTGATACGCTGGAGAAAACAGCTAAAGCCGACCACACTGCTTTGGGTCAAAAAATTCAGGACTTCAAGAGCCAGGATGGTATAGCCCATAAATTGGAAACCGAAATTACAGCTACATTTGCAAGCCACTGGAACGAGGCCCAACTATGGCGGGATTCGTTAATGAGATTCAAGGATAAAGCACGAGCGGAGGCCGAAAGAGAACGTATGCAAAAGGAAAGTGAACCAGATGCAGCCAATTCATTAAGAAGGGCCGAGTTACTTCGCCTCACTGAAACAATGTGCAATGTCAAACAGGACAGTGTCCGAAAGTACAAACATGAAGTGGAAGCCAACAAGGTTGGGTTCACCGACGTTGAGAAAAGAGATTTGACTCTAAAGTTTGAGTTAATCCACAATATGCTTAATTGGGAATATAAAGGCAGAGAACAAGCAACTTCAGATATTGAACAATTGCAATGTAAACGCTCTTTGCGTGGCATAAGGAGCAAGTATGGAACCAAACTATCCAAAACTCAAAAAATCTGGTTAGACAATGCTATTTCAGCAAAATGGCCATCTCCCGTCCCCGGCCAGTGACCATAATAGTAGACAAGTACGAAGTGCAACTTTGTTAAGGATTTAAACCTTTGAGGTCGTCTCAAAAAATTATTTCCACATTTCCCTATCTTCACCACAAAATCAATTCTTTCCAAAAACAACAACACCATGAAAAACAAACTGCTCATCCTATCCATGATTTGTCTTGCCTTTACTTTAGTGAACTGCTCCGGTTCCAAATCTGCTGAAGAAAAGGCTGTGGAAGAGGCTGCCGATAACATAGAAGAAGCCAGCAAAGACATGCAGGAAGCTGGCACCGATATGGAAAAAGCCGCCAAAGAAATGGCCAAAGCCATGGAAGGGCTTGCCAGCGGCGAAAAACTGCCGGTGGTAGATCCCAAAAAGATGAAGGCCCTGCTCCCCGAAACCCTGATGGGGATGAAGCGCACCGAATACGAGAGCGAATCGGTCAGCGCGGGTGGTTTTCAGATCAGCAACGCCAAAGCGGCGTATGAAAAAGACGGCGGCAAGATCCGCATCAACATCGCCGATACGGGCGGGGCGGGCATGGCCATGATGGGCATGGCTGCCTGGGCCTCCATCAGCATTGACAAAGAAACGGAGAATGGGTATGAACGCACTGGCGAAATTGACGGCTACAAAAGTTTTGAACGCTACGACCGCAACGGGAAAAACGGGGAAGTCAGCGTGCTTGTGGCCAAGCGGTTTATCGTGTCAGTGAAGGGTGATAATGTGGCAGAGGATGACTTGAAAAAAGCGGTTAGGAGCATTGATCTCGATGATTTGGCCGATTTGAAATAGTCGTGTCTGTTTTTATAGTCCGATAGCTGGGAGGGGCAAGTGAGGGCGTCACTTAAAGTACAATGTCGCCAACTTAGCGTCGTGAAAGACCCTGCAAGGGTCAAATGTGAATAGCCCCCGATGCAATCGGGGGAAAAGTGGGAGTAGGGAGTAACGCACAACCCCGAATGGGGTTGAATATTGACAATGGTTTGTGGTTTAATAACATTCAACCCCATTCGGGGTTGCCCGTTAGAATTCCTTTATGCGACCAACCCCCGATTGTATCGGGGGCTATTCACCTTCAACCACTTCGTGGTTATTTTTCGCTAAGCTGGCAGCATCACACTTAAGGTGACACCCCCACTAACCAAGCCGGAGATAGTGCCTGGTTTTACCGGCCTCCGGGCATCTATAATGGCACGGAGTTTCACGGAGTAAAAGGAGTTGCGCGGAGTTAAGCTCCGTGAAACTCCTTTTACTCCGTGAAACTCCGTGTCCCGCTAAAGAACAGACAAGGGATGATTATAAAGACCGACACTAAATAAACGGAATGTCCTATCTCAAAAACAGAATCCGCAGCTTCAAATATGCTTTCAACGGCTTGGCTGAACTCGTTGTGCACGAGCCCAATATGCGGATTCATTTAGTGGCCATGTGCGCGGCGCTTTTTGCCGGAGCCTGGTTTGCCATTACCCCGGCAGAATGGGGCATGGTTGTCCTGAGCATCGTCCTCGTCATGGGTGGTGAGGCGATGAATACCGCCATCGAGCACCTTGCTGATGTCGTTTCCCCCGAATTCCATCCATTGGTCAAAAAAGCGAAAGACGTTGCCGCTGCTGCCGTATTCCTGCTCGCACTCGGTGCAGCCGCGGTCGGCATGATTATTTTCCTGCCCAGAATAATCGCCTTGTTCTGAGCGTTTGGCTTTCGTATCTTGCACACAACTACACAAAACACCCTTTGCCCCTAAACTCTCCCGGTTATAGCCAGATTCCATTTCAAACATCAATGAGAAAACTACCGCACTGATCGGGCACTTCTGCATAATTGCAGCAGCTTGCCTGGCAGTCTTCTTAAATGGAGCTTTGCTATCTATTTATACCAAACCCTTTTGTGCTATGCAACTACGCTATTTATTTTCATCCCTTTTGGCGGGGTGCCTTTGTTTTGCGGCAAGCGCCCAGGAACAACTTGGTCTCCGTGTACACACCTACGCCGGTATTAACGGCGCGCTGCTCAATCCGGCTGCGCCGGCGAATTCGCCTTTTGCCTGGGACCTAAACTTAGCCGAAGGCGCGGTTTTTTTCTCGAATAACTACGCGTTTATCCGGAATGCCAGCGCATTGGATCTGATAAAAGCGCGGGACAACGCCGAGTTTTTTTCAGCGCCCGATTTTGCAGACGATGCCGAATTACCGGCCAACGGTTTCCTTGTGGATTATTACGACGACGGACGCAAGCAGTCTGCCAACATGTTGTCGAGCATCACCGGGCCTTCTTTTTTCTTCCGAATCGGAGAAGCCCACACCCTGGGCCTGGTTACCCGCGCCCGTTTTATGGCGACCGGCAACGGCATATCCGACAACTTCAGCTATTTTGTTTATGAAGACCGGCCTTTTTTTGAAACATTCGTGGTAGAGCCTTTTCGCATGGGTTTGATGGGTTGGTCGGAATTGGGTCTGAACTATACTTACGCTGTAGAAACCGAATCCGGCAAGTTGGCTGTTGGCGCCACCCTGCGGTATTTGCAGGGCTACGAAGCCGCCTACTTGCGCAATCATGAAGCTTTTGACCTAACCAAATTACCCGGACGGACCCTGAGCGGCACGCCGATTGATTTTGCAGCGGGTTATTCCGAGGGCGTGCTTGCGGGGGAAAATTACGAACTGGTGCGCAATGGCCGGGGTTTTGCTGCCGACCTTGGGGTGACCTATACCATTGGAGGAGAGGAAGAAGGCGCCTACGATTGGAAAATCGGGGTTGCTTTGCTCGATCTTGGCGGCATCCGCTTCAACGGCGCGCAACACCGCGTTCAAACCCTCGATGTGCGCAGCGTGACGGCTGCTGATTACGACGACATCCAAAATCCGGAAGACCTTGAGGAAAAACTGCGCGTGTTCAGCTTCCAGACCCTGAGCGATTCTTCCGCTTCGTTGCAGGGCAATGCGTTCACCATGTCGCTGCCAACCGCATTCAGCCTGCAACTCGACCGGGCCTTTAGCGAAAAATTTGCCTTGAATGCGACTTATGTTCAGGGCATTGCCCTCGGCCAATCCGGGGTGCAACGCGGCGCCTTGTTGGCCCTGACCCCGCATTTTGGCAACCGCTGGTTTGGGGCAGCCTTCCCGGTTTCCCTTTACAACTGGCAACAACTGCGGTTGGGTCTGTCGCTTCGCCTCGCGTTTTTCACCATTGGTTCGGATAAAATTGGCAGTATCTTTA
>JBJXFD010000448.1:0-9287 GCA_046153985.1 Saprospiraceae bacterium | reverse complement strand
CCGAGGTGCGGGAAAGCCCTTTGTTCAGCCAGGTGGATGTCATTGTGCCGGTACCGTTGCATCCCAAAAAAGAATGGGCGCGCGGCTACAACCAGAGCGCCCTTTTTGCACAGGGGCTGTCTGAAACCCTGCAGAAACCCTGGCTGCACAACGCGTTGCAGCGCAAGGTGCACGCCGAAAGCCAGACCCAAAAATCGCGCGAAGAACGCCTCGACAACATTTCCCAGGCTTTTGTCATCGGCAACGCAGAGGAGATCAAAGGCAAACACGTGTTGCTGGTGGACGATGTACTGACCACCGGCGCCACCTTAGAAGCCTGTGGCCTGCGCCTGTTGGACGTGCCGGATGTGCAGTTGAGTATGGCAACGCTGGCGATGACGATGGACTGATTTATTTTGAACGATTCCAAAGTTTACGCCTGAATCACAAACCTTTGCGTCCCACCTGTAATTCCTTTCCGGAAATTCGTACCTTCGCGGCTCAATTAAAAAAGGCATGATTGCATACATCAAAGGCACCATCACCTTTAAGAACCCAACCTTTATTTTGGTGGAAGCAGGCGGCATTGGTTACCATGTCAACATCAGCCTGAACACCTATGCCCGGATCGAAAAATTGGAAAACATCAAGATCCTGACGCATCTGCTGGTGCGCGAAGACAGCCATACCCTTTATGGTTTTGCAGACGATGCCGAGCGGGCCATGTTCGTACACCTGATTTCTGTTTCGGGGGTAGGGCCAACGACTGCCCAGATTGTGCTGTCTTCTCTGACAACCGAAGACCTGCGTTCGGCCATTATCGGCGAAAATGTGGCACTGTTTCAGAAGGTAAAAGGCATCGGTCCGAAGACGGCAAAACGCATCATTCTTGACCTGAAAGACAAAATGCTGAAGGATGGCGGCGACACTTCTCTGACACTCCTGACCCCGCAAGACAATACGATGCGGGAGGAAGCGTTATCTGCACTGTCTGCGCTGGGATTCAACCGGATTGCAGTGCAGAAAACATTGAACCAGCTTTTGAGAGACCATCCGGGGGTGAGCACGGTGGAAGAACTGATAAAATTAGCATTGAAGCAGATGTCTTGAGGCGGTTATTCGTTAATGGTTATTGGTTACTTGTTATTGGCGGAGGCCATATTTGATGGGTAGAGGGATCATTTCATTTTACCAAATCCCACCAATAACCAATAACCAGTAACAAATAACCAGTAACCACCCCTCACGCATCTTTTTTAAAAAAAATAAGTCGTTCCAACAGACGGCATTAAGGACGGAGGCGCTGCAACACCTTGTTAAAATTTTCAGCCATTACAAAATAGGGGGCGATCAATCGTTAGAGACGGGCAAGGTCACCGCAATTGCAGTAACCACGTGTAGTTTTTGAGTCTCCCTCCTATGATTAAGTGATTAAGCAATGAATTATCTGCCGGATGCTATTGCATCTGGTGGTTTTGGTAGAATCCTACGTTTTTTAGCTATGACGAGAATTGCTTTACCTATTTCCCTGTTAACGGGCTTGGCCATCTGGATGTTCGCGGAAGCGAATACATTCCCCGCCGCAGCATTTCAGGGCAGCTTGCAAAAAGCAGACGCGGCAACGACCGATACTTTGCCGCCGGTGACAGAACGTTACGACGACTTCATCACCAACCCGAATAAAAATCCTTTCGACCTGAAAGATCCCAGTATTGTGGAGCAAACGGTTGATTATGACCCGGAAACCGGTCAATACATCATCCAGGAAAAGATCGGCGACGATTATTTCCGGCCGCCAACGTACATGACCTTTGAGGAATACCTCGCCTGGCAACGAAAAAAAGAGGAGCGCGACTACTTCAACCAATTAGCGGGCATCAGCACCGGTGATGGCACTACGGCCCTCGATCCGCTCGCTAAATTTGATGTAAAAAGCAATATGCTGGATCGCCTTTTCGGGGGTTCAACGGTTGACATCCGGCCACAAGGAGGGATTGACCTGACTTTCGGCGTGGATTTTCAGCGCTTAGACAACCCCATCCTTACAGAGCGGCAACAGCGCACCGGCGGGTTCGACTTCGACATGAATATCCAGATGAACGTGACCGGGAAAATTGGCGAAAAGCTGACCCTGACCACCAACTACAATAACAACGCGACCTTCAACTTTGACAACCAGATTAAGTTGGACTATAACAGCGACTTGTTCAGCGAAGACGACATCATTAAAAAAATCGAAGCAGGTAACGTCAGCCTGCCTTTGCGCGGTTCGCTCATTCAGGGCGCCCAGAGCTTATTTGGTTTGAAAACCGAATTGCAGTTTGGGCACCTTCGTTTAACAGCCATCGCTTCACAGCAGAACTCTCAGAACGAAAACATACAGCTCAAAGGCGGCAGCCAGGTGCAGGAATTTGAAGTCAAAGCAGACGAATACGACGAAAATCGCCACTTCTTCCTTTCGCACTACAACCGCGACGGTTTTGAGCGCAACCTGAATAACCTTCCGCAAATCAATACCCTCTTCCACCTCGAAAACATCGAGGTCTGGATCACCAACGACCGAAACGTGGTGGAAGACGTCCGCGATATTGTTGCTTTTGCCGACTTGGGCGAACCGGAACGTTTGGTAAACCCAACTGCAGTTCCGCCACTCCCAAATCCCCGATTCCGCGAAATTGGCAATGGCCGCCCCTTGCCCGACAACAATGCCAACGGCCTGTACCAGCGCTTGCTGGATCGTGAAGATTTGCGCAGCATTGACCGCAGCGTTTCTATCCTTCAGTCGCAGGAATTTGGTTTGGTTCAATCCAAAGATTTTGAAAAGGTGAGCGCCCGTAAATTGGACGAGCGCGAATACACCGTTCACCCCGACCTCGGCTACATCTCCGTCAACATCAACGTGCAACCCGACCAGGTATTGGCGGTCGCTTTTCAGTACAAATACAACGGCAATATTTATAAGGTGGGCGAACTGTCTGTCAATACGGATGCAGTGGGGACCGATACACAGGATCTGACACCGCAGGTATTGTATGTCAAAATGCTGAAAAGCACCACGCAGCGCACCGACGTTCCTACCTGGGATCTGATGATGAAAAACGTCTACTCCATTGGCGCTTTTCAGGTGAACCGGGAGGATTTTAAATTGGACATTTTTTACGAAGATCCAGGTAAAGGCTTCAAGCGCTTTTTGCCAAAAAGTAACTTAGAAGGCCGCCCCCTGATCCGCGTGTTCAACCTCGACAACCTGAACACCCAGGGCGACCCGCAACCAGACGGCGTTTTCGACTTCGTGCCGGGCGTCACCATCAACCCGACGAATGGCCGCATCATGTTCCCCGTGCTGGAGCCATTCGGTTCGTCGTTGGGGAATCAGATTACGGACGCCAATTTCCGCGACTCCTTTGTTTATCAGGAATTATATGACCTGACGCTTTTTCAGGCGCAGGAATTTCCAGAAAAAAACCGCTACGCCATACGGGGTAGTTTTAAATCGAGTTCCTCTTCCGAAATTTCACTTGGCGCCTTCAACATTCCACCGGGTTCGGTGCGGGTGACGGCAGGGGGGCAATTGCTCATCGAGGGTCGTGACTACGAAGTGGATTATGGAACGGGCCGGGTAAAAATCCTAAACGACGCCATCATTGCTTCGGGGGTTCCGGTGAACGTGTCCTTCGAGGACAATACCGTTTTCGGCTTCCAGACCAAGGCCATGATCGGGGTGCGCGCCGACTATAAAATCAACGACAACCTGAATGTGGGTGCAACCTTCCTTCAATTATTTGAACGGCCTTTTACCCAAAAAGTAAATATCGGGGACGACCCCATCCGCAACCGCATCTACGGCTTCGACCTCAACCTGAGCAAAGAAGCGCCGTGGCTGACCAAAGCGGTGGACAAACTTCCATTTTTTTCAACCAAAGCTGCCTCCAACATCAATTTCAGCGCGGAGGCTGCCTACCTTCAGCCCGGCCACTCCAAAGCCATCAACGAAACCAGAAAAGATAAAAGCGGTGTTGTATACATTGACGACTTCGAGGGCAGCACCAGCAGTTTCGACCTGCGCCAACCAACCAACCAGTGGTTCCTGGCCAGCGTGCCCCAGAACGACGATCAGAACAATAACCCGTTGTTTCCGGAAGCCAACGCCAACAGCCTTGCTTATGGCGCCAACCGTGCGCGCCTGAATTGGTATCGCATAGACAACATTGCCCGGGTTGGCAACGACAACGTAAATCCGTATACCAGCCAGGTGCCGCAAAATGAAGTGTTCCCCAACCTGCGGATTCAGCAGACGGATGTCTCCAATATTGCGTTCACTTTCGACTTATCGTATTCGCCACGCGAACGCGGCCCGTACAATTTTGATTTACCGAATGGCTATCCGGGCTTGTCTAACGGGGTCACTGCCATTGGCGACTCCCTTATCCTGCGCGATCCGACTACCCGTTGGGGCGGTATCATGCGGGCACTGAACAACACCAACGACTTCCAGGCGGCCAACATCGAATTCCTGGAATTCTGGATGCTCAGCCCATTTTTGGATCCGGAAAACGCTTCCGGCCCCTCCCCGCTTGTGGACGGGCAACAGGGAACGCTGTACATTAACTTAGGCAACGTTTCAGAAGACATCCTTAAAGATTCGCGGAAATCCTTTGAAAATGGACTCCCTACCCAATCTTCCGAGCGCCGGACAGATAATACGATCTGGGGCACCGTGCCGGCAGGACAGCAGATTACGCGGGCTTTCGACAACGACCTGCAAAATGATGCCCGGGAAAGCCAGGACCTTGGGCTCGATGGCATTAATGACCGGGATGAAGCTATAAAATTTGCTTCCTATATCAATGCCATCACCGCATTAAACCCGATTATTGGCGGCAATATTTCGCGCGACCCGGCCAACGACAACTTCCGTTACTACCGGGATCCAAGCTTTACTGCTCAGGAAGGCGTTCTGCAACGCTATCGCGACTTCAATAACCCGGAAGGCAACTCGCAGTCGAACCTCGGCAACGACATCCGGCAGTCGGGTACGAATATTCCTGACACTGAGGACATCAACCAGGACAATACCCTGAACGAAACAGAATCTTATTTCCAGTATAAAATTCCGCTGAAATTCAATCCTTCCGACCGCCGCGAGATTGACGTGAACCAGACGCCGTTCATCACTGACCGCATCGAAGACCCGACCACCCGCCGGGTATGGTACCGCTTCCGGATTCCGCTCAACGGGCCCGACAAAGTAAGCGTGGGCGGTATCCGCGACTTCCGTTCTATTCGCTTTATGCGGATGTACATGAAGGATTTTGAAGAACCCGTTGTATTGCGCTTTGCCCGGTTGGAATTGGTGCGCAACCAATGGCGCCGTTACACGCAGGATTTGACCAACAATGACGATGTTGTGGGCGTTCCCGACAACTGCGGCGCCATTACGACCTTCGACGTGGATGCGGTAAACATTGAAGAAAACAGCAGCCGGGCGCCATTCAGCTATACCTTGCCGGAAGGCATTCAGCGGGAACAATCGCTGGGCGTTTTCCAGGCCCTGCAAAACGAACAATCGCTTTCCATGCGCATCGGCGACCTTTGTGACGGCGATGCCCGCGCCATTTTCAAAATTACGGAAGTGGACTTGCGCCTTTACGAGCGCCTAAAAATGTTCGTCCACGCAGAATCGCCGGACGACAACATTCAACCGGGCGACCTGAAAATTTTTATGCGCCTCGGTAGCGATTTCCAAAACAACTATTACGAATACGAGATCCCGCTGGTGATGTCGGATCCTGATGATCTGCCATCAAACCCAAATACTTCGCAGTATAAACAAGCCGTTTGGCTTGCCGCAAACGAATTCAACTTCGCGCTTTCACAACTGCGGGAACTTAAGCTGGATCGCGACGCAGCCAACTTTAACAAAGGCGCCGAATACGTCCAGGCCATCAATCCATCCGACCCGAATTCGCACGTCCTCAAGGTCAAAGGCAGCCCCAACCTGGGCTTTGTCAAAATGGTCATGGTCGGGGTGCGCAATCCTTATACCGGTAATAACGCTTCTTACGATACGGAAATCTGGGTCAACGAATTGCGGGTGACCGGATTGGACGAACGCGGCGGCGGAGCAGCCCTGGCGCGCTTAGACATGCAATTGGCGGACCTGGGGAACGTAACCATTGCCGGTAATTACAACTCCGTCGGTTTTGGAGCGCTTGACCAGCAGGTACACGAGCGCAGCCGGGAAGAAGTCACGGGCTACGACATTGCAACGACGCTGGAGCTGGGCAAATTTTTGCCTGAAAAATGGGGTGTGAAGATTCCGTTCTACGCCCAGTTGTCGAATACCACGAGTACGCCCGAGTACAACCCTTACGACCTTGACCTGGTACTCAAAGATCAGTTGAAAAGCATTGCTGATCCTATTGACCGGGATTCCGTTCGCGAGCAATCGCAGGAAGTGACCGCCATCAAGAGCTACAACTTCACCAATGTGCGCAAAGAACGCACCAATGCGCAGGCAACGCCCATGCCCTGGGATATTTCGAACTTCAGCGTCAGTTACGGATTTACCCAAACCGACCGGCGCGACCCGGTTATTCAGTTCGACCGGCAGGATCGCTACACGGGCGCATTGGACTACGGTTTCAGCACGCGCGTCAAATATTGGGAGCCTTTCAAAGGCATCAAAAACGACAAATACCTGAAATTGATCAAGGAGTTTAACATCAACCCCTTGCCCAACTCCTTTACGTTCAGCACCATTATGGATCGCAGTTTTGCGCGCACCAGTTATCGCTTCGCCGGGGTAGATGAACGGTTCAATACCTTCTTCAACAAGCGTTTCCTTTGGGACCGGCAGTACAACCTGCAATGGGACATCACGAAAGCGTTGAAGTTTACCTTCAATTCGACCAATTCTTCTGTCATTGACGAGCCCAACGAGATCACTTTGCTTGAAAACCAGCCTTTGATTGGCGACATCAATAAATTCCGCCGCGACAGCATCTGGAGCAACATTCGCCAGTTGGGCCGCCCTAAGCTCTACCGCCACAACATCAACGTGACCTACACGCTGCCCATCCGCCACCTTCCGTTTATGGACTGGGTGCAGGTGCGTGCGCAGTACCAGGCGGAATACAGCTGGAACGCCGCAGCCCTCAATGTGGACAGTTTGGGTAATGTGATCCAGAACAGCCAAAACCGGCAAATCGGCGCCGACCTGAACTTTGACAAGCTCTACGGCCAGTTTGCCTACCTGCGCGGCATCGAAAAACCGAAAGCACCGAAAACAAAAGGCAAAACGACTTCGCCAAAAGATCAGGAGACGAAAGATACGGATCCAAAAGCACCGGCAAAAGATCCGAAAGCAAAAGCGAAAGAACGCGTGCCAAGCGATCTGGAACGCATCCTGATTCGCCCGCTCCTGATGTTGCGCAAGGCGCGGTTCAACTACAACGAGCGTTTCCGAACGGTTGTGCCCGGATTTATGCCGCGCTCGAGCCTGATGGGCATGGAGTCCGGATTTGGCGCGCCGGGTTGGGATTTTATCGCGGGCATACAACCCAATATCCGCACCTTGTCGGATAATCAGCGCGAAAACCCAACCGAGGGCAATGGCGACTGGCTGTATGATAACCGTCAGTGGATCAGCGGCAATGTCTTTTTCAACCAGGACATCGTTCAGGATTATACCCAGACGTACGATGCCCGGGTAACGCTGGAACCTTTCCGGGATTTCCGGGTAGAACTGGAGATCAGTAAGTCTTTTACAGAAAACTTCACGGAGACGTTCAAGGATACCACTTTAGATGGCAACTCCAACTTTGTTCACGTGGTGCCGACCACGATGGGATCCATGACGGTGTCGTATTCTGCGCTTCAAACCCTGTTTCAGGACAGCAAAGATGAAATCAAAAGCCTGTTCCAGCAGTTTGAGAACAACCGGGTGGTCGTTTCAGAACGGTTGGGCGTTGATCAGGCGCACACCGATCCAAACCTTGCCGAAGCAGGCTATAAGTTTGGCTATGGCCGCACCCAGCAGGACGTGTTGATTCCGGCGTTTATTGCGGCTTATACCGGTTCTGATGCAAGAACTACAGGTCTGGATGTTTTCAAAACCCAACCCAACATCAACTGGCGTCTGAGCTACAACGGCTTGTCGAAAATACCGCTGTTCAAAGATATTTTCACCAACTTCAGCCTGACGCACGGGTACAAAACAGAGTTGAGGGTGAACAGCTACCGCACCGGCCTCGACTACCTGCGCACGCGCCCCTTTGGCAGTGTAGACGAAATTTCAGGCAACTTCTACGCCAGGCTTGAAATTCCTGAAATCGTCATTCAGGAAGCTTTTTCACCATTGCTGGCTGTGGAAGCTACCTTGAAAAACGGCATGAGTTTCAATGTGGACTACAAAAAGTCTCGCTCCCTTTCCATGAGTTTTATTAATAAACTGCTGAGCGAAACACAGACCAAAGAAATCATCATCGGCGCCGGCTACCGCATCCGCGACTTTGATATTCCTTTCCTGACCGGCAGCAAAAAGAAAGGCAACAAGAAGAAGAAGAAAGAGGAAGAGGAAAAAAAGACGCCAACGAACCAAAACCAACCGGGTGGCGGACGTGGCGGTTCCCAATTGCAAAGCCGGGATCTGGACATGCAGTTCAACTTCTCCCTGCGCGACGACGTTACTTATGCCCACAAACTCGACGAAGGCATCTTCGAACCGACGCGTGGAAGTTACGCGCTTTCTATTTCTCCGGCTGTGGAATACAAACTCAACCAGCGCTTATCGTTGCGTCTGTTTTTTGATTACCGCCGCACCATTCCGAAAACTTCCCAGGGATTCCCGCGTACGGATACCTCCGGTGGTTTGGTGGTGCGCTTCCAGTTGAATTGATGAAGAAATAATAAGGGGCAAAGGGCAAGAAGGAAGGGGCAAGGGGCAAATTAGCAAGTAGGCAAGTAAGTATTCAATTTGCCTCTTGCCAATCTGCCCCTTGCCTTTTGCCCCTTGCCTTTTGCCAATTTGCCCTCTTGCCCCTTAAGACCGGACCTTCGTCGTTAAATGTCTGTTAAACCGGCTGTTCTGATTGGTCTAAACACCTACTTTTGTATTAATTAACATGGTAACTTTGCAGCTGGACCAATCAAACTATGAATAGAAAAGCAATTTGGGCGATTATTGGACTGATGAGCGTAGCCGTCATTGGCGTGGTTTGGCTACAAACTGTGCTCATCCGGACTTCCATACAAGTCAATGAAGAACGCTTCGACAAGAACGTTTACAATGCGCTCAACGCCGTCGT
>JBJXFD010000436.1:0-3324 GCA_046153985.1 Saprospiraceae bacterium | reverse complement strand
GAGATACAGAAGATGCCACACAATTTGGCAACCACGCTGCAAATGGCGGTGCTGTGCCAACGACAGACCGGTTCAACTATGCTTCGAATGCTTACCAGTTCACCGGAGCAGATTCGATGCTGGTGGCCAATTCGATCCAGTTGAATACAGATTATACCACCATCAGTTTTTGGGTAAAAGTGGACGAGTTGCCCGCTACAAGCGAAGCTTATTTGCTTTCAAACGGCGGCTGGCAGTCGCGCTGGAAAATATCGTTGCCCCCGCATGGCAAACCGGTGTTTACCACCAATTACGAAAACGGCATTTCCGACATGGACAGCGGCGGCGGCAACGAACTGCCCGTTGGCCAATGGCGGCATGTGGTGATGGTGCACGATGGTTTAAAAGACAAAATTTTCATCAACGGCAATTTAGCCAATCAAAAAGACGTCGTTGGCGCCCTCAATTCAACCGGTCACCCGCTTGGTATTGGCAACAATCCGATTGACGGCGGCAACTATTTCAAAGGCAGCCTCGACGAGATCCGGATTTACAACCGCGCGCTGAGCAATGCGGAAGTATTGGTACTTTATATCGCGCAATCCACAGCGCCCAACTTCAATGCGGATCCGGTAGCAGACTACCCCTTCAGCGGCAACGCAAACGATGAGACCGTATACCACAATAACGCACAGGCAAATGGCGCGCAATTAGGCGATGACCGTTTTGGCAAAGCCAACCACGCGTATGCTTTTGACGGTGTGAACGACCAGGTTACGGCTGCCAATTCGCCGCAATTGAATTCCGATTATACTTCGGTAAGCTTTTGGATCAATGTAAATGAATTGCCCGGGACAAGCGAAGCATTTGTGTTGTCCTTCGGTGGCTGGCAGGAACGGTGGAAAATTTCCCTGCCTCCTCACGGCAAGCTGGTTTGGACCACCAATAACTCCTCCGGTATTTCCGACATGGACGCTGGTGACGCCAATGTGTTGCCAACAGGCGAGTGGAAACACGTCGTGATGATCCACGACGGCACGAAAGACCTCATCTATTTCGATGGTGTGCAGGTCGCAGAAAAAAACGTTGCGGGTACAATGAACAGTACGACTTATGACCTCGGCATGGGTTACAACGTCGTTGACGGCGGCAATTTTTTCAACGGATCTTTGGATGAAGTGCAGATTTACGATCGCGCCCTGAGTGCGGCTGAAGTTGCTGCTTTGTATGCCCTGCAATCGCAGGCGCCTGCGGTTACCGATTCAGAAGTGCCTTCTGCGCCGCTCAACCTCGCAGCAAGCGTCGTTTTCACCAGCGTGAACCTGACCTGGTGGGCTTCTACCGACAACGTTGAGGTCACGGGTTACAACCTGTATCAGGATGGCGAAAAAATCCTGACCACGACGAACACCTTTGCTGATCTGACTGGATTGGCGCCACAAACGGAATTCACTTTTGGCGTTAGCTCCGTAGATGCAGCCGGCAACGAATCTGTGGTTTCCACGCTGAATGTCACGACTGGCGAAGAACAAACGCCCGACGTGACCCCGCCAAGCCAGCCCGGCAACTTAGTGGCGGCAACCGGCGCAACTTCGGTTTTGTTGTCGTGGGATGCCTCGACGGACGACCGCGGCGTCATTGGCTATGTGGTGCTGGTAGACGGTATCTTTTTTGATACGGTCGCGATCACTTCGGTCCTGGTAAATGGTTTGGAATCCGAAACGCTTTATTCCTTTGAAGTGTATGCGTTCGACAATGCCGGCAACAACTCGACGATTGCCGAACTTACCGTTTCCACCGATGAGGAAATTGTCACTGCGGAACCTGGTTTGGTCGCGCATTACCCGTTTGAAGGCAATGCCAACGACGTTACGCCTTATGCCAATCACGGCGTCATTGGCGGCAACCCGACTTTTGAAACGCCAAGCCATGCGAACGGCGGTTTGCTGAACATCAAATTCGATGGGGTAGGGGATTCGATTGTAGCGCCCAATGCGGTGCAACTGATTTCTGACTACACGACCGTAGGTTTCTGGATACGGGTGGATGGCACGAATATTGACGATGCGGAAGCGTATGTCCTCGATTTTGGCCACTGGAGCGAACGTTGGAAAATATCGTTGCCACAGCACCATAAAATCGTTTGGACGACCAACGGCAACAACGTTCAATTCCCAACTTTCATCTCGGATATGGACAGCGGCGACGGCAATGAACTCGTTGAGAATTTCTGGTGGTATGTCACTATGGTACACGACGGCACGAATGACATCATTTACGTCAACGGCGAGCAGGCCAACATCAAACCGGTTCCTACCAAACTCAATACCACCGGCCTCACGCTGGGCATGGGCAACAACCCCGTGGAAGGCGGACAGTATTTCATCGGGGCATTGGATGAGTTGAAAATTTACAACAAAGCGCTGACTGCTTCGGAAATTCAGAACCTATACAACGCCGGTACAACGGGTACAGACGACCCAAGTGCTGACTTGCTCCGGATGATCCGGGAGGTCTATCCAAACCCGGTTACAGACCGGCTCTGGGTGAAGCATGCATTTCCAGGCAACCAGCCGTTGCTGCTCCGCGTGTTCGACGTGCAGGGCCGGCAAATTGCCGATCAGCGGTTTGGAAAAAATGAAATTCCTGCGGACCTGTTCTCCCTTCACGTGGAAAACTATCCTCAGGGCACTTACTTCCTCAATTTTGTACTGGGCGGGAGAAATCTCGGCTCTGTGAAGTTTGATAAAAAGTAAGGATTTTTGCCATCTAAATTTTTTACCACATAGGACACATAGAGGTTTTCACATAGGTCACATAGGAGCTACGCCCTTTACAGGTTACATAAGCACTATGTGATCTATTGTGAAAATAACTATCCCGCCAAGTCGGGACAAGTTGTGTTCTATGTGGTAAAAAACAAATTTTCACCACAACCCGCAGGCACCTAATTAACATGGTAAACAGATTTGTACAAAACCCTATCCTTACAACCAAAGACATTCAACCCAGTTCGCCCGATCTGATCGTGGAATGCGTGTTGAATCCCGGGGTATTTGAATTTGAAGGAAAAACCTGGCTTTTGCTGCGGGTGGCGGAAAGGCCGGTGCAGCAGGAAGGCTTGATTTCCTTTCCGGTGATGCAGGAAGACGGACGCTTAAAAATTCTGGAATTTGCAACCAACGACCCCGACCTGGATTTGTCGGATGCCCGGATGGTGCACTACAAAGGCACGACCTACCTGTCTACCATTTCGCACCTTCGGCTGGTTTGCAGCGACGACGGTGTACACTTTTATGAACCAAAAGATTTGCCTGCGAAAATTTCCGGGCAAGGCGCGCTGGA
>JBJXFD010000432.1:0-4014 GCA_046153985.1 Saprospiraceae bacterium | reverse complement strand
AGCAACTGATTGCCAGCTCGATTTTAACAAGCACCACCGGCGAACGGGTTTTCTGCGGACCATCTGATGATCCTTTTTATGTGGATTTAGGCGGCGTATTTGACCTTGGCAACCTGCCACGTCAGGGCGGCGCAAGCCCGCGCGATGGTCTCGGCCGGTATAACGTACACAGCATTGCCATTCAGGTTCCAATTTCGACCCTGCTGAAGGCTGGCGTTGCCGAAACACCTACGAGCATCCTCGATCCTAATTTTGTCATTGGGGTTTGGGCTTCTGCAAGCCGCCGTTCCATGCGTACGTTGGGTGTAAATGGCAGCCAAACTACAGAAGATGGCAACTGGGTACAGGTATCCCGCCTGGGCATGCCACTGACGAACGAAGCCGTGATTCCAATTGGCTTCAAAGACTACTGGAATGGCTTGACGCCGTATGAAGAACTGAACGATACTTCATTGGACGGATTTTTCTTCAACCCGGAATTAGCGCTGTATATGGACGATGCTCAGTTTGGCGGCGCGGTACCGGCTTTTGCTGCCTTGCGCATCCAGCGCAATTCGCTGCAAGGTTTCGATTTCGGCAACGGGCAGGATGGTCTTTACGCCCTGAAAGGCACCGCAGCAGTAGCCGGAACAGCGCTCGACGATGCAGTTTTCGGTACTTTATTACTGCCTGGGCCAGGCTTGCCGCGTTCGGTTGACTTGTGGCCAGCTTTCCATACCGGTGTACCCAATGTCCCGCCTTACCAATTGGCAACGGGCAAAAACGGCAACCCACTGGCGCCTGGCAAACCTTTCGTGAACAACTTCCTGCCCAATGGTGGCGATATGTTGCGTCTGAACATGGCCGTACCTCCTACCCCGCGCGACGACCCCAATTTCAGTGCCAACGGCTTGATTACAGCTGCAGTGCTGGGATTGACCGATCCGGCTTACAATCAGACTACGGACCTCCAGTTCATTCCGAATATGGATGGTTTCCCGAATGGCCGCCGTTTGGAAGACGACGTCACGCGCATCGAATTGCAGGCTGTAGCCGGTGTTGTACTGGCTGCCATCGGTTTGTGGTACGACGATTATACGGCAGGAAGCCCGAACCCGGTTACAAACGACCTCGTAGGCGTATTGTCTTATTCTACTGGTGTAGACGCCAACGACAAGCCGTTCAAAACGGAATTCCCTTATGTAGCAACTCCCTGGAGGGGCACTGAAACGGGAGAATAATCATCAGATTTTAGATTAAAGATTTTAGACATTGGGCGCCAGACCTCAAACTCCGGCGGCTAATGGTCCGAATCAAAAAAAGCATGTCATGAAATTCAACAATAAACTTTTCCTGTTTCTCGCGCTGTTGGGGCTTCAGTTTCCCCTGATGGCTTCGAGCCACCGCGAGGCGCCGCTGATTGCCGACGACCCGTTGGCAGACAACGTGGATCTTTACGCTTTCCGAAGCCCGACTGATCCGAACAAAATCATCATTGCAGCCACCTATGTGCCCTTACAATTGCCACAAGGCGGCCCCAACTACTACAATTTCGGCGAAAACATCCGCTACGAAATTCACGTGGACAACAATGCCGACAAGCGCGGCGACGAGATCATTTACCGCATCACTTTCCGTCAGATCAATGAAGACCCGACCACATTCTTCAACATCCGGTTGGGTAAAAGGAACCTGAAATTGGTGTATACGCTGGAAAAAAGTATCAACGGCGGCAAGACCTTCCTGAAAATCCTGGTGAATGCAGTTGTGCCTCCGAACAACATCGGGCAGCGCTCGATTGAGTCGCCGGTAGGACTCAACAGCAACTACCCTTTCCTTTCGCAGCAAGGCGTTCGCGTCACCCAAACCGGAGAGCGCGTTTTCTGCGGTCCGGTTGACGATCCTTTTTTCGTAGACCTGGGCGGTATTTTTGACCTCGGCGATGCGCCCCGCCAATCTGGCGCACCACGCGACGGTGTTGGTTGTATGAATACCAGCGCCATCGTGCTCGAAATTCCAATTCCATACCTGCGCAAAAGGAATGTGGCGGCCACCAGCATCCTTGACCCGGATTACGTCATCGGCGTTTGGGCTTCGGCCAGCCGTCGCCAAATTCGTACCCTGTCTGCGGGCAAAGAACTACATAGTGGCGAATGGGTTCAGGTTTCCCGTTTGGGCATGCCCTTAACTAACGAAGCGGTCATTCCAATCGGTATGAAAGATTACTGGAACTCGATCACGCCTTATCAGGAATTAGAGGACACCATCCTTGATGAATTTTTCTACAATCCAGAGTTGGGTCTGTACATGGACGACGACCAGTTTGGAGGCGCAGTACCTGCATTGGCGCCGCTGCGCATCCAGCGGAACTCGCTTCAGGGCTTCGACTTCGGCAACGGACAAGATGGACTTTATGGTTTGAAAGGCACCGCTGCTGTAGCGGGAACTGCACTCGACGACGCTATTTTTGGTACGTTGTTGCTTCCGGCGCCCGGCAAACCGCGCTCGGTGGACTTGTGGCCGATTTTCCATACCGGCGTTCCGAATTTCCCGCCTTACCAATTGGCGACGGGTAAAAACGGCAACCCATTGGCGGCTGGCAAACCATTCATCAGCAACTTCCTGCCCAACGGCGGCGATATGCTGCGCTTGAATATGGCTGTACCGCCGACACCGCGCAACGACCCGAACTTCAGTACCCTGGGTCTTGTGCAGGCAGCCGTGCTCGGTCTGACCAATCCGGCATACAATCAAACAACCGCAATCCAGTTCATCCCGAACATGGATGGGTTCCCGAATGGCCGTCGCCTTGAAGACGACGTAACGCGCATCGAATTGCAGGCTGTGGGCGGCGTTGTGCTGGCGGCTATCGGTTTGTGGTACGACGATTACATTGCTGGCAGCGCCAATCCGGTTACACAGGATCTTTTAGACGTGCTGACTTATACGACCGGCGTAGAAGCCAACGACAAACCTTTCCGCAACAGCTTTCCCTTCTTAGCCTTGCCCTGGAGTGGCGATGGCGAATGCGGCGGCGACGTAGCGGGCCTTGCTGACAATACGCCACCTATACAGGCTATGAACCTCGGTATGGCGCCAACAGCAGTGGGCAGCAAAGCAATGGTGACCAACTACCCGAATCCTTTCTCCACCACAACGACGGTAAAATACCGGGTGGATGAACCCGGCGAACTGCGCATCGAAATCCTTGACATGAGCGGCAAAGTATTGACCACTTTAGTCAACGAGTACAGAGAAGCGGGTATATACGAAGCCAATTGGTCTGCTTCCGGGTTGCCCGCAGGCACCTACTTTGCAAAAGCGATCAATAGCAGGGGGCATATCCTGCAGGTGCAGAAACTCGTGAAAAGCAAGTAATTGATTTGAGGATTTGAGGATTTGAGGATTTGAGGATTTGACACTTCCCGTCAAATTTTCGGTTCCTCGAATACTCAAATCCTCAGTTCCTCAAATCCTCAAACTGCCTTATTCTTACATTTTGACAAAAAAAAACACGTCATGCGTACCCTATCCTTCCTCCTTATCGGCAGCTTAATTGCCAGCTTAATGTTTTCCTGCAAGCCTTCCGAAAGCGACATGGCTGCAAGATTGGGATTGCCCGATATTCCCAAACTACTCGATCGCCATCCTTCCATCCAGCAAGGCAAAGAATGGGAAACCGTACAAAGCCTTTACGGCCAATACCGCCAGGAACTGACTCAAAAACCTGACGCATTGGAGCCCAAATTAAACTTAGCCCAATTGTTTGTCAACGAAGCGCGCATCACCGGAGAACACGGGCATTACTATCCCGGCGCCCTGAAGATGCTGGACGATGTGCTGGCAAAAAAACCAGAAGATAAAGATTTGTTGTTTAGAACCTTAGCCATTAAAGCAGGCGTTCAGTTGTCGCAGCACGAGTTTTCGGATGCCCTCGTTACTGCCAAAGCAGCCATTGCGCTCAACCCCTACAATGCCCAGATTTATGGCGCTTTGGTAGACGCGCACGTGGAATTGGGACAATACGAAGAAGCC
>JBJXFD010000422.1:0-15460 GCA_046153985.1 Saprospiraceae bacterium | reverse complement strand
GGACACTTCCAAAAGTGTCCGACACCTACCCTATCCTGAAATCTACCAATCGTTGCGATCCCAATCGCCAAACCCGCCAAAACTAAACGTAAGCACCCCAACAGGGCTGCTGAAATCGGCATTATCGGCGCCGGTGATGTTGTTCACCCCGCTCACCCAACGGTAGCCGCCGGTGATGCCCATCCGGAAAAATCGGGTCAGGTTGAGCTCGACGCCCACTTCCGGAGTCAGTGCAAAAATGCGGTCAGAATACACGGTATCGTCGTCGTCCTCCAGGCGAATTTTGCCCCAACCGATTCGAGCGCTGGTGTAGAGGTGGATCAATTTATGAGATTTGTAGGTGTAGCCCATCCAAAACCCGCCGTGGCGAAAGCGAACATTGTAATTGTCGCCGTCAAGGGCATAATCGGGCGAACTGGTGCCAATACCGTAGCCGCCGAGAAATGCATTGTTGAGGACGAGGGCGCCCCCGCCGCCGACCATCCCGGTCGTTTCTCCCAGGATATTGCCAATTTCCACGATGGGGCCGCCAAAAGCGCCTACAACGTCCAAATCGTCGAACAAGGTTTCTTGTTGGGCATGCACAGTAATCCCCGTCAGCAAAGCCAGGGCAAAGAGTAGTGATTGCTTCATGATGTTGATTTTGTCGGTTGATAAAGTTTGTATACATAGAGAAGATGCAGGGAAGGGGGGCGTACCCCTATGCGGGGGAGTGGAGAGTGGGAGAATGGGAGCGGGAGGGTGGTGGACGGTAGGGGCGACCCTCGCGGTCGCCCTGTCACCACGCGTTGAAATCTTATCAATGATCGTTTTTCAATTATCAATAAAAACAAGATGAGCCATCCCAAACAGGAATGGCTCATCTTTTATGTTTTCAGTATTAATGAGTGGCTGTCCATTTAGCCAGGTGTCTGTTCTTTAGAGTTCGAGAGCAAGGCATGTGAAGGCCCGTTTCGACTGCGCTCAACGTCCGTTCGTTTCGACTTCGCTCAACAACCGGTCATTGAGATGGAGGCTGAGCGTAGCCGAAGCCGAGTCGAAATGAACGCAGCTAAGGTGACTGAGCGCAGTCGAAGCCTCGGACTATAAAGACAGACACACTACCCGTTCATCGAAGCAATAAACTCCTCGTTGCTGGTCGTATTGATCATGTGCTTGCGCAGGAATTCCATGGCTTCGTCCGGTTTCATATCGGCTAAGTGGTTGCGCAGGATGAACATGCGTTGGAGCGTATCGCGGTCCAGCAGCAGGTCGTCGCGGCGCGTGCTCGACTTGGTCAGGTCAATGGCCGGATAAAGGCGTTTGTTGGCCAGTGTGCGGTCGAGTTGCAATTCCATATTACCCGTTCCCTTGAATTCTTCAAAGATCACCTGGTCCATTTTCGAGCCGGTGTCAATCAGCGCCGTAGCGAGGATGGTGAGCGAACCGCCGCCCTCGATGTTCCGGGCTGCACCAAAGAACTTCTTCGGTTTGTGCAGCGCGTTGGCTTCCACACCACCGGAAAGTACTTTTCCACTGGCTGGGGCAACCGTATTGTGGGCGCGTGCGAGGCGCGTGATGGAATCGAGCAGGATGATGACATCGTGGCCGCTTTCCACCATGCGTTTGGCTTTTTCCAGGCAAATGGTAGCCACGCGAACGTGGTTGTCAGCAGGTTCGTCGAACGTGGAAGCAATCACTTCCGCGTTCACACTGCGTTTCATGTCGGTGACTTCCTCCGGGCGTTCGTCAATCAGCAACACGATCAGGTAGCAATCCGGGTGATTGCGGGCAATCGCGTTGGCGACATCTTTAAGCAGGAAGGTTTTACCCGTTTTCGGCTGGGCCACGATCAGACCACGCTGGCCTTTGCCGATCGGGGTGAACAAATCGATCATACGGGTCCCAAAATCGCGGCCCGTAGAAGACGTCGTGAGTTTGAATTTTTCCGTTGGGAACAATGGCGTCAGGTAATCGAACGGCACGCGGTCGCGGATGTCCTGCGAATTGAGGCCGTTTATTTTAGAGACGCGCAGCAGCGCGAAATATTTTTCACCTTCTTTCGGCGGGCGAATGGCGCCCCGAACCGTATCACCGGTGCGCAGACCAAACAATTTGATCTGGGATGGCGACACATAAATATCATCGGGAGAAGTGAGGTAGTTGTAATCAGCAGAGCGCAGGAAGCCATAGCCGTCGGGCATCATTTCTAAGATGCCTTCCCCTTCAATGATGCCATCGAGTTCGATGTCGAAGCGCGGTTCCGGTTCTGCTTCCGGCTCCTGGCGTTGGCGTCCTCCACCGTAGCCTTCCTGGCGGGGATCTTCATTTCTCCTGCGTGCATAATCTTCGCGGGTTTCACGAGGCTCACGGGTTTCACGCGGTTCTCGAACATCTCGAACATCTCGTCGGTCGCGGTCATCGCCCTCCCTAGGTTCCCTGCGGTCGCCTCGTTCGTCGCCATCGCGGCGGTTCTGGCGGGGGCGCTCGGGTTCTTCCCGGACTTCGTCAGGTTGCTGATCGGAGGGTGGGGCATAATTGGGGTCAACAGCGTCCGCTTTGTTACGGTCAACGTCTGCTTTATTGGGCTCAACGTCTGCTTTATTGGGATCAGTCTTAGTGACTGCTACGGCTTCTTCTTCCAGTGCAGGTTGCGGAAAAAACGTTTCCTCTTCATCTTCTTCCGTCGCCTGGCTCATAAAAGGATCCGCTTTGCGAATATCTTCCCGGACTTTCGACAGTGGTTTGAAAAGTTTTTTTGGTTTTACCTCTTTGGCTTCCAACTCTACCCGCGGGCGTTTCGTTCGTGGCTTTTTGTCGTCGCCGTTCTCTTCAACAGGAGGAGCAGCGGCTTGTTTAGTAGCCTGATGGTCAAGGATGTGGTGAATCAATTCTTGTTTGTTCAACTTCTTTTGGCCACTGATGCCTAATTGCTCGGCAAGGTCCCTGAGTTCGGGCACGAGCATGTCGTTTAATTGCAGAATATCCAACATAATGATTGTGGTGTGTTATGATTTTAGCGGCTGTACAGCCAACTGCTCCCGGGGTTACCGGACAGTCTGTTGGCACTGATTAGCCTATGTTTGCTGTGTTTTATACGAAGGAATAAGTCTGGGCAGGCTGTACAATGCTGTACTTTCTGCCAAATATGCTCCGCTCCGTCAATATCATTCATCTATACAAAAGAACTGTGTGTTGAAAATTTCCCGGACAAAAGCCTGCCGGGGTTGTGAAGTGTGCTGTAATCTGAATTGAATTGCTTTCAAATTTCCGCGCCCAATGCCAGCATAGGCCTTCGACTGCCCTTTCCTTTTGCCTTGTGAAAAAAAGATGTAGAGGAATATGGATCAGGAATTGAGAACAGGATGTTTTCAAGATGGCTATAGCTCGCGGTGGCGTGTTGACTATCTTTACGCGAGCAAAAATACACTAATTTTCTAATTGCAAGTACTATCTTTGCTAAAATTTTAACCGCATTCGGCGCTTAAAGTTTATATTTCGCAAGCATCTTAAGTATTTTTTAACTTCTACGCCCATTATGTTACAAATCAGCTTTATCAGGGAAAGTAAAGACCGTGTGATCGAAGGGTTAAAGCGGAGAAATTTTAAGGAGGACGAGCTGAAGATTGTGGACGACCTGATCGCATTGGACGATCGCCGCCGCAGCCTGCAAACCGAATTGGACAATGCGCTTGCCGAGCGCAACCAAATGTCGAAAGCCATCGGGGAATTGATGAAAGCAGGTAAAGCCGACGAAGCCACGTCCGCCCGAAACCGTGTCAATGAGCTCAAAGGGGCTTCCGACGAATTAGAGGTACAATTGGCGGAAAGCACAGCGCAATTGACCACCCTCCTGTACAAGGTTCCGAATATTCCGCATGAATCCGTTCCTTTTGGCGTTTCTGCCGAAGACAACGATATATATAAGGATTGGCACCAGCCGCTGCCCGAGTTGGGCGACGGCGCGCAGCCGCACTGGGAACTGGCAAAAAAATACAACCTGTTCGACCTGGAACTGGGCGTTAAACTCACCGGCGCCGGGTTTCCGGTTTACCGCGGCAAAGGTGCACGCCTGCAACGGGCGCTCATCGGTTTTTTCTTAGATGCCGCTGGGGAAGCTGGCTACGAAGAAATCCAGCCGCCGCTGATGGTGAACGAAGCCTCTGCAACGGCGACGGGGCAACTTCCCGACAAGGAAGGCCAAATGTATTATATTACAGAAGACGACCTGTACCTGATTCCCACGGCAGAAGTGCCTGTGACCAATATCTACCGCGACGTCATACTGGATGAATCAGATTTTCCGATTTGTATGACGGGCTATACCCCCTGTTTTCGCAGGGAAGCAGGTTCTTACGGCGCTCATGTGCGCGGCCTGAACCGCGTGCACCAGTTTGACAAGGTAGAAATTGTGCGCATTGAGCACCCCGATCGGTCGTATGACGCCTTGATGGGTATGCTGGCACATGTAGAAGGGCTGTTGAACAAATTGGAACTTCCTTACCGCATCCTGCTCCTTTGTGGCGGGGATATGGGCTTCGCGTCTGCGCTCACGTTCGACTTTGAAGTGTGGTCGGCAGCGCAAAAACGCTGGCTGGAAGTTAGCTCGGTTTCCAACTTTGAAACTTTTCAGAGCAACCGGATGAAACTGCGCTTCCGCGATGGCAAAAACAATCGCTTAGCGCATACGCTGAACGGCTCTGCGCTTGCATTAGCGCGCATTGTAGCAGCGCTTATGGAAAACAACCAAACGCCGGAAGGCATTGTTATACCATCGGCTTTGCGTCCTTACACCGGATTTGACCGCATTTCCTGATTGGACGCCGGATTTTTTAATAAAACCAGATAAGAAATGATGATACCGGATGGTTATTTAGGTTATATGATTGTAGGCGGCATTTTGTCGCTGGTGGGCATGTTTTTCAGCCAACGCCTGAAAAGCAAATTTGCACAATACAGTCAAATGCCCATTCGCACCGGTCTGAGCGGTCAGGAAGTGGCCGAGGCGATGTTGCGCCACTACGGCATTCGGGATGTAAAAATCGTGGAAGGGCATGGTTTCCTGAGCGACCATTACAACCCGCTGAACAAAACGGTCAGCCTCAGCCCCGATGTTTATCAGGGCCGGAGCATTGCCTCCGCAGCGGTGGCCGCGCATGAATGCGGACACGCCGTGCAGCATGCGCAGGCTTACAGCATGTTGAAATTGCGCTCGACTTTGGTGCCCATCGTCAATATTTCAGCGATGGCTCAGCAGTTTTTGCTCATCGTTGCGTTCATGACGCTTTCTACCATGCCTCAGCTGATGCTGGTCACCATTTTTGCTTTTGGGGTGACGACCATCTTTAGCTTTATTACGCTGCCGGTTGAATTCGACGCCAGCAAGCGCGCATTAGCCTGGCTAAGCCAAAGCAATGTCACCCACGGGCAAGAATATGAAGGCGCTAAAGATGCACTTTGGTGGGCAGCAATGACTTATGTTTCAGCAGCATTGTCGTCGTTGGTGATGTTGCTGTATCTCGTGATGCGCTACCTTGGCGCGTCCAACCGAAATTAGTGTCTGTCTTTATAGTCCGATAGCTGCGTTCATTTCGACTTCGCTCAATGACCGGTTGTTGAGCGAAGTCGAAACAAAAATTGGTCACTTACGCGAGTAAACTCCCACTTTTTGGCCTTCACATGCCTTGCTCTCGAACTCTAAAGAGCAGACACCGGACTAAATAGACCGACACTGAATAGTTATAAAAATCAAAACAAGAGTCTTATGCAATTTGAAGAAGCGGTCAGTTTTGCACTTGACCATGCACATGAATCCATGAATCATGCGCTCGAACACCTGGAGCGCGAATTGACCAAGGTTCGCACAGGAAAAGCTTCTCCTGCCATGTTAAACGGTTTGATGGTTTCTTATTATGGAAATCCGACGCCGCTTAACCAGGTGGCCAACGTCAGCGTTTCTGATTCGCGCACCGTCGTGATCCAACCCTGGGAGAAATCAATGATCCAGCACATCGAAAAAGCAATTTTTGAAGCCAACCTCGGCGTTTCTCCCCAAAATGACGGAGAACTCATCCGGCTCAGCATTCCCCCGCTGACGGAAGAGCGCCGCAAAGAGATGGTCAAAAAAACAAAAGTGATGGGCGAAGACACGAAAGTGGGCATCCGCAGCGCCCGTCGTGACGCCATGGAAGAAATCAAAAAGGCCATCAAAGACGGCTATCCAGAAGATATGGGCAAACGCAAAGAAGCGGAAGTGCAAACGATGACGGACAACTACATCAAAAAAGTGGATGTTGTGGTAGAAGCGAAAGACAAAGAAATCATGACCATCTAGTGTGTCCGACTTTATAGTCCGATAGCTGCGTTCATTTCGACTTCGCTCAATGACCGGTTGTTGAGCGAAGTCGAAACAAAAATCGGTCATTTACGTAAGTAAACTCCCGTTTTTGGGTCCATTCATGCCTTGCTCTCGAACTCTAAAGCCAGACACGGGCTAAATGGACGGGCACTATTTAATGTCGGTCTTTGAAAAAGACTGAAGATTCGCGAAATTTTGTTTTGAGGTTTTAAAATATAAAATTTACCTTTGCCATCCATTTTGAAAGGCCTGGTTAAGGTTAAAAGATAAAAGCAATGAAAAGGACGTACCAACCATCGAAGAGAAAGCGGATTAACAAGCATGGCTTCCGCACGCGCATGGCTACCAAAAATGGCCGCAAAGTACTTGCGCACCGCCGCGCAAATGGCCGCCACAAATTGACTGTTTCCGACGAAAAAGGCGCGAAGTAAGCTTAGAGCTTGTTCGGGAATTCATCAATTGGCTGCGACCGGCAAATTTTATTTTATACTGCGTTGGATTTTTTCAAGATAGCTGCCGGCTATCTCTGCAAAATCCGCCTTGTCTAAAATAAAATTTTCTCGCCCTCGCTCAATCATGAAATCCCGAACAAGCTCTTATCGCACACTCCGCCTGCGATCACTATAATCCGGGCAAGCGGCATCTTATTACGCGCATCTTCCCGGTAAAACAAAAGCCATCTCGAATTTTCGGGATGGCTTATGTTATTTTAGGTATTTTGTATGCCGAAAGGCGTCAGTTCTTCTTTTTGAAATCTCCGTTTTTCCAGGCATCGAAAAACTTCTTCCAGGCCACCGGATTGAAGATGTTCATGGGTGGTTGCTGGCCGATGTAGTAGTATTGGCGCGACTGCTGGCGCATGTAGTAGCTGGCGTTTTCTTTGCCGTCTGTGACCACCTCGTTGCGCATGCGGCTCAGGGTTTCGTTGGCGAGGTTTTGCATGGCTCTTTCCTGCAATTCGGGCGTGACGTCCATCGCTAAGAATTCCAGCTTAAAATAATCGCGGCTGGGCCACGGGAACACCACGGTTTCCGGCAGGTTGATGACATCCTGCGTCATCAGTTGCACAATGGAGTAGCGGTCTTCCGTCAATTCTTCCGGAATTTTGAACTCCACGGTTTTATAGCCGATGGCCGAAAATATAATCACATCCCCTTTTTCCACAACGATGGAGAAAAATCCTTTAAAGTCGGAGTAGGTGCCCCGGCCTTTGTCTTTGACCAAAATATTGGTGTATGGAACCGGATAAAGCTGTTCGTCGCCGCCGTCCAGCACCATGCCACTGAATTGCAAAAGTTGTCTTTCCGTTTCCTGGGCCTGGAGTGCCATAGCGGAGAACGAGAGCAACAGGCAGGTAGTCAATAGGTACTTCATGGATAAATCGAGCTGTTTTTTGTGCATAACGCAGATGTTGTCCCAATATGACCTTCAAAGGGGCTTAAAGGTTTGTTAAAGGTAGGACTTTTTTTATTTCGGCGGTAGCGCTCACTCTTTCACATTCAAAATAAAGCCCACCCGAAACACATTATCAATGCTGATGCGGGGGTCGTTTTGCAGCAACTTGCGGAGGCGGGAAATGAACACATCGAAGCTGCGGCCAAGGAAATAATCGCGTTTGCCGTAGATTTTTTCGACGGCCTCGTCGCGGCGCAGGATCTGGTTTTGGTGCAGGCAGAGCAGTCGGAGGACTTCGTTTTCTTTTTCGGTCATGCGCCAGATTTCAGCGCCCCAGCTCAGTTCTTGCCGGGAATAATCGAACGCGTAATCGCCAATGGCAAAGCGTTCGGGCGCTGGTGTTTGTTTGGCGGCAGTCGTTTCTGCGTGGCGGCGCAGCATCACCCGGATGCGGCAGAGCAGTTCTTCTTCGTCGAAAGGTTTGGTGACATAGTCTTCTGCGCCCAGTTCAAAACCCCGTAGTTTGTCGTTTTTCAACGAACGCGCTGTCAGGAAGAGGAACGGAATTTCCGGGTCTTCTTGCCGCAAGTGCTTTGCCAGGGTGAATCCGTCCATTTTGGGCATCATGACATCCAAGATACAGAGGTCGAAACTCCCCCGGCGGAAGGTGGCTAAGCCGGATTCGCCGTCGCGGCACAATTTAACTTCGAGGCCCTCGCTCTCTAAAAATTCGGTGAGCAGGAAACCAAGGCTGAGGTCGTCTTCGACAAGCAGGATGCGGGCGTTGTTTTTCATATCAGGGATCAAGCCGGTAAAAACACTTCAAAGCGGCTGCCTTTGTTGAGTTCGCTGCTGACGCGGATGAACCCTTTGTGCAGTTCCACCATACTTTTCACGTAGGCTAAGCCGAGGCCAAACCCTTTTTGCTCGTGCAGGTTGCCCTGGTTGGCGCGCTGAAACTTTTCAAAAATATGTCCGCACTGGTTGGCGGGGATGCCGATGCCGTTGTCCTGCACCCAGATCAACACGCCCTCGGCTTGCTCCTGGGCCGAAATCCGGATTTCAGGGTTGCCGCAGGAATACTTCAGGGCGTTGTCGAGCAGGTTCCGGAAGACGTTGCCGAGGTGCAGGCGGTCGCCAAAAACTTCGAAGGGGTCCGGAATGCTGTCTATCTGCACCGTTGCGCCGCGCTCTTCGATTTGCATATCCATTTCTTCGCAAACCGATTGCACCAGCGCTTTCAGGTTCACCTGTTCTTTTTGCAGGCTGTAATCGCCGCTTTCCATGCGCGCCAGGTGCAGCACGCGCTCTACCTGCGCCAGCAGTTTGCTGTTTTCTCGCCGGATGATGTCTACAATTTGGTTGCCTTTCAGGTCTTTGTGCTTTTTCACCAGCAGGTTGGTGGCCAAACTGACATTCGTGAGCGGGGTGCGGAATTCGTGCGCCATATTGTTGAAAAAGTCCACGTTGGTTTCGAGCAGGCGCTTTTGCTTCATCAGCGACCAGTTGGCGTACCAAAGCACCACGGCAGTAAACAGCAAAATCAGCACGAAAGCGATGATCATGAAGCGCATTTTGCCCATCATGAAGGTTTCTTTATCCGGAAAGGCTAAGTGAGTGAATGCCGAAGTGTCCGTTGAATCCGACGCGGTGACCATCACGGCACATTGGGGGGGCTGCAGGGCGCCCTGGTTGAGGAGGAGCTCCGAAACGGCGGCATCCGGTACCGGTATGTAAAAATCTAGGTCTATGCCCTGCTCTTTTAAAGCGCGGTGCAGGTTTGCCTTGAACGCCGTATCGAGCGCCAGTGTGCCGGCTAAGGCAGGAATGCCGGTATCGGGACATGCTTGTTCGCAGGAGACCGATTTGCCGCTGCAAAGCTGCCCGCCGCTGGCTTCCACAGCCGAACAAAGCGCCATGGTAACCTGGCGGTTGAAGATTTCATCCGACAATTGCCGCGAATAGCGCATCCATTCGGCCTGGAAATAGACCAGCCCGATGACCGCCAGCGTGGAAGCAATGAGTAAAACGGGTATTCTGTTCAACGGTATCATGCTACAAAATAAAGCATAAAATAGCCGACTTGCCGCTTAAATAACAAGTGCTTAACAAGTACCTAACACCTGGGTGACAGCATGCTGTGTGATGAGGCGCTACCTTTGTGTCGTTGATTTTCTTTTACTCACCATTAAATTGTCACTGACATGAAAAACGTAGGAATGACTTTGTTCTTTTTCTTTAGCGTTGCGATGATCCAACTTTCAGCACAAAACTGCCAGCCTTCGCCGAACTGCAATCCGGCTAATTGCGTAAAAGCATGCACGCCTGACGGCAAAAGCGCTGCGGTGAATAACAAAACAACCGATGTTGCTGCCCTCGTCGCTAACCTTACGCCAGCTCAGGTTGAGGCTTGCAAAACGACGGCTACTACTTCGGCTGCCTGCTGCTCCAAATCGGGCAAAAGCGCTGCACTGACAACGACTGCAAAAGCGACTATGGTTTCCAATACCAATGAAAGCGCGCCTGCTAAAAAAATGTGCACCCAACCCTGCACAAAATCGGCCTCTACCCAGGAACAATAAGATCGTCTGATCATCCGACTACACAAATAAAGGCGGCCAGAAGTGATTCTGGTCGCCTGTTGTATTTTGTTGCAAAAAGTCTGTTAAATCCTTTTATGTTTATTTAAAAATTCTTGTTCAATTTCGTAGTTGTCTGCTAAGTAGGTTAACATTTGTCCGGCTACGTATTGCTTGATTTCTTTTCTCATTTTCGGCATAGTTAATTTTGTTTTTACAGGGCCATAAAAATTAAAATTGTCGCCTTTAGCTACGGCAATTAAAATGAGTTGCTCTTTAATTTTCCGTCTATCAATTTCTACATTCCTTTTGTTTGCTGATTTTTGTAATGCCAACTTAATTCCCTCTAATACGCCTTGTTCAAGAGACCCTCCATGAATTAATTCGTCATAGTTTGCATAAGTCATAATGTACGTTTGCCCAAGCCAACTGTTTTGATAAGAAAAACAAATTTGATATTCATATTCTCCAATTTCTGTATTTAGATCAAGCTTAAGAAAAGGTTCGCCATAATACTGCTCTCCAATTTTAAAATCAAGTTGATGTAAAATGCCATTTGGATAGTCAAATAAATTAACCTGTTTAACTTCCGTTCTACTGTCAGTGCTTACTATTTTCAAATTATTGTTTATGAAAGCATACCTTCTGATAAATTGATTTAAAACTTCATAATCTAAAATTATTTCTTTAAAAATTGTGTCATCTAGTTTGAACTCAATGTCAATGCGATCAAATTCACATTGTGTTGTGGTCGTTGCATGTTCATATATTCCTCTGGTTGAAGTCAAAATGAGCAAAGAGGTGCTATGCGTTATTTTGATTTTTGTTTGCTCACTTAATGCGATGATTACTGGAAGTCCAAAAATTACAAACTCGTTCTCATTTTCTAAATTGTTTATTGTTTTTACAAACAACGATGTGTCAACATTGTCAATTTTTAAGCAAATCCAATTGTTTTTTCTGAAATCAACAACTATTTCAGATTTGCCAATTTTGTTGTTTATTATGTCATCGAAAAAGTATCCTAATAATGTTTTTAGCCCACGAATAGTCATCTCGCCAATATACATTCCTGGTCTTTTCCTTATGTGTTCAATTATCTTCATGCTTAGTTCAGTTATTGTTTAGAGTCTTTCTCCTAAGTTGCTCCTATAACGGTTTGGAGTTTTGCATTGTGACGGCATTTTTGCACTCACGTATGTTGCGAAGCGCCAAAACTCAAATTTAGCAAAAAGTGTTTCAAATGGCACAAAGTTTCACGGAGTAAACACGGAGTTTTTATGCCTAACTCAGCGAAATGCTGTGTTTGCCTTGTGGAACTCTGCGTAAATTTTGGGTACTGTGCTCACTTTCCGAGGGGCTTTAGTACCTGATCCGCTTTAAAACTATTTGCTTCTTCAAACAACTCTGTAATAGTACATTGCACCGAATCCGGCGTCACTTCCCTGTTGGGTTTTAATTTGGGTTGGCAAATAGACTTAAGATTTTGTTTATACTACCAAGGACCATTCTTTCTAACTTGATAAAAGCGTTTACCATCAAAGCGATAGAGTCCTTGCCCGGCACCCCACCACATATTTCCTGACCTGTCCTGAAACATACTTTGAACACAACAATTAAGTCCGTCTTTTACTGATCCGTCCCAAACCAAAGGTTGCCATTTTTATCTTCATTAATAGCATAGACTGAGTTGCTGATAAAACCATCCGGATTGGAAAAGTAGGTCAACGTTTTTCCATCATACCTCACTACGCCTTCGCCTATGGTACCAAACCATAAATTTCCTTTTGAATCCTGAAAAATACTTCGGATATATTGACTGACTAAGGTCGTGTCAAAATCAGGGGCCACACCAACTGCCTTAAAGTTTTTGATTACTGTTGGACCTGGTTTGGAAGTATTTGGGTCTTTAAGCGTGTTTGTTTTTTCTTGTCCAGTGCAAGAAGAAAAGATTGTTAAAAAGGTAAAAAGTAAGATTTTTTTCAATGCCATGGTTGGAATTTCTACTGGTTTGAAGTTTTGATGTGTTGACTTGGTGGCTCGCGAGCGTCTCTCGCTGGTGCTAAAATTTAAATAATAATTCATCCTGTTCGTCTGGTTTATCGTATGCATCGGCTTCTGTTAAATGTCCATCTATTGCGCTAACTCTTGTCAGTTTTTTTCCCTGTCTAAAGACAAGTTGAAGTCCATGTTCTTGTTCCCACTCGCAGTCGCAATCAATGCTAACATAAATATCATGATCTCGTCTGTTTCGCCTTGTTACAAAAAGCGCTGTTGGATAAACAAAATTCCATATTTCATGCTTATTATTTAGTTGTTTAAGCTGGTCGTTATCTTCGTCAAATTCAATTGCGTCTAAAAAATCAATACAGTTTTTATGTACAAGGTCGGAAATTGAGTTTCTATCGTTAATGTTAAGTTTTAAGAAATTTGTTAAAGCTTGGTCTGCTTCGTCAATAAAAGTTTTGTCTTCAGCAGGTTCAAAGTCCATAAAAGTAATGGTTAACTTTTCGTTGTCAAAAAATGGAATTTCAATTTCGTCGCTTACCCACCACTCGGGCAAGTTTTTGTCTTGCTTAAGCTGTCCTATTACGGATGAAATAATTTCTTTGTTCATTGTTCTTGGTGTTGTGAAAACGCGTATTAGCAACTGCCGTTTTCATAATTCGTTAATGGAATTTCTGACCTTTCGCCAGCATTTCAATAATTTCTTTCATGCGCTTTTCTCTTGTCTCCTGTTTTTTTGCGGTCTGAAGGCGAAATCCAATGGAGAAAAGATTGGTCTTATTGAGACCCATAAAAAAGGCTTCTGCTTACTGTAGCTTTTTTTCGTTAGTTTTCATATTGAGAAAAGGTCATAAAAGTTTTGCCGTCATAACGGCTTAGTCCAAACTATTTCGTGCTTAATAAACAGTTTCTAAATGCCAGCCCGGGAATGGTTTGACGGTTGCACAATTTGGTCCTCCGTCTTTAGCTGTCCCTGGAACTTTTGTTTCCAGAATAAAAGAGGAATCGGTCAATAAAAGTTTGATCGTTTCAGAAGAAATATCCCTCAATGGAATTTTCAATCGCCGACTCCAAACCGAATCTATCTGGCCTGCATAAGTTCCAATGTCAATATAAATGAAGCGTTCGATTATGGGTCCTTGAACAAACGGTCCTGAAAAATCAGGCAAAGGGGTTTTGCTTTCTTTTACTGAAATTTTAAATTCAAAGCATAGATCATTATTATTGGACCTTTGCTTTTGGATTGTTTCATAATTATTTCCATTGCCTTTTTGAACCCCAAAGTCAACACCAGTTGGAGGGCGTTCCAAAATAATTCTTATGGGTAATTCTTGATTCATACGCTTTTGTTTTACTTTTTCCGTCTATGCTTTCGTCACTGAAAGTAAACCATTCAATAAATCGGTTTGCTTTTTTGCCTGGAAATTCTTTGCCCAATGCAATAATGCCGTTGTAATCCAGCATATCGCTTAAATAACGTTTACCTTCATTTGCTAAAAGTTTCAGTTGGGTAGTGACACTAACCACCATAGTCAACCTGGCACAGACGGGACTTCAATTTTAAGATTACCTGTTCCTTTTCCGAAAGTAATATTCAAATAAACTGTTCTTTCCTTTTTAGAAATTGAGTTCAAATATTCGGGCTTTTGAATTCCTATAATTTTGGTCAATTCATCATACAATTTGTCAATTTTGAATTCTTCAATTTCAATCGTCATACTTAAAGAAATGTCTGAAAAGAGATGAAAGTCAACAACGTCTCCATATTTTGAAATCACACGCTGAATTTTATTAATCGCAGCGTGCCTTTCGTCATTACTAAATCCTGCCCAAAAAAATTTCTCCATCTGTATACTTGTAATTATCGAATAGGGAACACGTTGAGCCAGGTGGTGCGTCAAATGCTTTTTATTCGTCAAGTCTGTTTTTTAAATCCATTCTTTCGTGTAAAATTCTAATCACTTCAATTTCTTTAGGATTTAATTCCCGGATAAGATCTTAGAAAGTATTTAGCCATTTTTTTGCTTATCGGCTTTTAACATTTCTAAATGTTTCTTTGTGTCGAAGTTTTGGGCTACTCCGCTATACATGCCTTCTTGAATTGCGTTTTTTAAAAGCTGTACTCTGTTTTCCTCTTCTTCAAGAAGTCGAAGCCCTGCACGGATTACTTCACTCGCATTTTTGTAGCGCCCTTCCGAAATTTTGTTTTCAACAAAATCTTCAAAATAGGTTCCAAGTGATACAGATGTATTTCGTACCATAACGCTAATTTTTATCAAAGTTACCAATTTTTGGTAACTCATGCAAGTCTTTTGGACGGTTTGTTGTGTTAAAATGACACCGCTGGTTGATATTATGCCTCGAAACTTTCTGCCTGAAAAGCGTATACCCTGAAAGCAAGGTTCCGTGATGTGCGAAATACATTACCCTCCCTGCACGTAACCTGCCCACGACATGGGTATATCTATGACTTTTACATCAAGCAGGCCCGTTCCCAACACGTAATTTGATGCGCTACTGTACAAATAATGTTCCGGTTGAATGACCCAACCTTCCACAACTGAATTGTTGTGAAGATAGTCAATCTTCTGGGTAATAACCGGCAGCGTATACAATTCAATCGGGTGGTTGTCAGATTGCCACAACTGGTATTGTCGTTTGCCCGGGGATTGGTGGCCGCGGTACGCAAAGCGATGCAACATCCATTCCCGACGACTTTCATAACCACCGTTTTCAATTTCATTCAAAATCTGCCTGGATGTGTATTTTTTAAAATCGCGTAAAATATCAGAAAGCGGAATTTCTCCTGTCGCTTCGGCAATTAAATGCAGATGGCTACTCATGATTATGTAGGCATACACTGCTAATCCTTTTTCCTTTTGGCAAAATTGGAGGCTTTCGATAAGAATGTCTTTATACGATTTTCGGATGAATAGATCTACCCAATCTACGACAGTAAGGGTAAGAAAATTGAGGCCATGCTGGTCTGTTATTTTGTAGCGGCTCATTTTTAGGTGGTTTGGTTATTTATGTAATTATCATTGTCGTTGTGGCTCGCGAGCGTCTTTGACGCGATGTGATATGTCGGCAAGTCTCTGACTTGCTTTGTGTTACATTGTATTTTTTATTCGCAAGTCAGAGA
>JBJXFD010000406.1:0-17218 GCA_046153985.1 Saprospiraceae bacterium | reverse complement strand
GTCGGACACCTCCGAAGGTGTCCGACACTTAGAGCATTACTGCCCAACCCGACTTGGCGAAATGCCAAATTTTTCTTTAAACATGGTAGAAAAATACTTTTCGTTGCTGAAGCCAACCCGGGAGGCGATTTCGTTCACTAAACCTTCCTGGTTTTTGAGCATTTCCATGGCTTTGTCTAACCGGTAATCGCGAATGAAATCTGTCGCATTCTGATTGAGCAGCGCTTTCAGCTTGCGGTGCAGTTGCGAGCGGCTGATGAACATTTTTTGGGCAAATTCTTCAACGCCCAATTTTTCTTCTTCCAGGTGAGCGTCGAGCACGGCAATGAATCGGCGCAGGAATTCTTTATCCGGGGGTGATAAAAAGTCGGTTCCGTCAGAAAGATCGGATACGGCAATACCCATATTCATTTTGCTGTAATGCACGCTTAGTTTTCGGCGCACTTCAATCAGGTTTCCCATCCTGGTCAGCAATTCTTCGGTGTGAAAAGGTTTGGTGAGGTAATCGTCGGCGCCGGTGCGCAAGCCGGTCAGTTTTGATTCAAGGTTTGCTCTGGCCGTTAACAAAATAACAGGAATATGCGCTGTCAGCTCGTTGTTTTTCAGCGCTTCGCAAACGGCGAAACCATCCATGACCGGCATCATCAAATCCGAAATCACTAAATCCGGGATTAACTCGATGGCTTTTTTTACCCCTTCACCGCCATCTGAAGCTTCTTCAACCTGCCAGTAATCGCTGATGGATTGTTTGATAAATTGCCTTAATTCGGCATTGTCTTCGATGATCAATGCGACTGGAAGTTCAACCTCCCCCCGAATCCCAGCCTCCCCCCGGCCCTCCCGAATAATCGGAGGGGAGTTGAGCGTTGTATTGTTTGATGGGAACGTATTTCCTTCATTCGCTGAAAACGTGTCCATGGAGGCCGACTGGAGTTTAACCGGCAACCAAAAAGTGAAGGTCGTTCCCTTGCCCACTTCGCTTTCAACAGAGATGCCGCCGCCCATGAGTTCGGCGAATTCTTTGCTCAGGGCCAGACCAATGCCGGTTCCAGCCCCTCCCCGGTCGACGGCGAAGGAAGGGGACGGATGCTGCATGTGCAATCCTTGCTCGGCGGCCACCCCCTTTTGGAAAGGCGCCGCCTCATCCTGAACCTGATAAAACCGGTCAAATACCTTCCCCAACGCTTCGGGCGGGATGCCAATGCCGGTGTCGGAGACGGTGATTACGGTGGACGGTAGACGGTAGACGGTAGACGGTTGACGGGGGACGGTAGACGGGGCTATCGGGGGGAGCGTGCCGTCCACCGTCCACCGTCCACCCCCGATAGCTCGGGGCAAGCTGTCCACCGATATTTTGACTTCTCCGCCTGCCTTTGTGAACTTCAAAGCATTGGAAAGGAGGTTGTTGAGCACCAATTCTGTTTTGCCCGGGTCGAAAAGGAACGGCGGTATGCCTTCGGCAATGGACAGGGTAAGGTGGATACCCCGTTGTTCGGCTAACGGCAAAAAAGAGCGGAAGGTTTGCTCAACTGTTTCAGTCAAATCACTGTGCCGAAGGTCGAGTCCCATGCTTTTGCTCTCCAATTTCGCTAAATCGAGCAATTGATTCACCATGTTCAAAAGCCTCAGGCTGTTGGTTTCGACATGGCTGGCGTTTTCCCTGATTTGGGGGTCTGACGTTTTGGCTAAAATGCGGCGCGCCGGTTCAAGGATCAGGGAAAGCGGCGTTCGGAATTCGTGGGTCACGTTGCTGAAAAAATTGGTTTTCAATTGCTCTATCGCCTTTATTCGTTCTGCTTCCCGGTGTTCGTAAGCCAATTGGGCTTTCAATTTTACCCGGTTGACCTGAAAACGCCAAATTTGCCATACGGCGAAGACCAGCATCAGCGCATATGCTAAATAAGCCGGTTTGGAAAGCCACCAGGGAGGATGGATCACAATGGTCATTTCTACCGGGACTTCATTCCAGACGCCGACACTGTTGCTGCCCTGCACGCGGAAGACATACGTCCCCGGCGCTAAGTGCGTGTAGTGGGCAAAGCGTTCCATGTGGGCCGGCACCCAGTTTTTTTCAATCGGCAGCAATTGGTAGCGGTACTGGTTTTTTTCGGGGTCTGTAAAATCCATGACCGCAAACTCGAACGACAGGTTGTTGCTGGCGTAATCCAATTCCAGCCGGGGCAGGTATTCTACGGGCGCATCCAGTTTGTTGCCGGCTTGCGAAAGGCGGGCCGGAAGGTAATTGACTTTTAATCCGACGATATAAATTTGCGGAGGTTTGGAACTGAATTGCAGCGCTTTTGGATAAAAGCGGTTGATGCCGTTTACTCCGCCAAATAACAATTCTCCGTCAGAGGCTTTGTAAAATGCCTGCGTATTGAATTCATTGCTTTGCAAACCATCTCCGGCCGTAAAGGGCGTAATTTGTAGCTGTTCGGGGTCATTCACCTCGATTTTTGCCAACCCCCTGTTCGTACTGCACCAAAAATGGCCCGTCTGATCAGCGACGATGCCATAGACCACGTTGTTGGGCAACCCCTGATCGGTGGTGATGTAAGAAAAGGTTTCGCTGCGAAGGTCCAGCCGGTTGATCCCACCTCCTTTGGTGCCAATCCACAATAAATGTTCGGGGTGCTCAGGGTCAGGAAAAAGGCAGGAAATTGAATTGTTGTTGGGGGCCATTTTGTTTTGGCCGTCAGATTTGAACAGCCGAAAATCCATTTTACCTTCGTTAAGGGTCGCTTTCACCAATCCGTATTGGGTGCCTGCCCAGATTTGGCCGATCCCGTCTTCAACGATTGCGTAGGTAATTAAGGTCTCTGCCTGATCTCCGAAAAGGGAACCAAAGTCAAAAACGGTCTGCTTGCCCGTGGACGGAACAAGGCGCAACAATTTTCCATAAGCCCCCGCCGCCCAGATGGCGCCGTCGCGGGATTTCATCAGGCATGCATAGGGGTACCTGCCAATGGTAATGGGGTAACTTTTGATCAGGACGCCATCTGCGCTATAATGGTGAATTTCGCTGAAGTTGACATCACCTTCTCTCAGACCGCAGAGCAGCCAGTGGCTCCCGTCAGGCTCAAAGAGCAGGTCGTTTTGTTGAGCAGGGGCGTTCGGGAAAGCAGATTGTTCCGACAATTTGCCGGTTACAGGGTTTAGGCGGACAATTTTATTGAAAAGTTTACACAGAACTTCCCCTTTTTGAGTTTTCCAGATGCCCCAGACACTTATCCCTTCGAGCATCGCATTGAACAACGATTTGCGGAGGGTAATTTTTCGCAGACCATACCCCAGCGTTCCAATCCAGATGTTGTCCAAATCGTCGTGAAACAATACATTTCCAGACCGGTCAGCGATATAATCCGGTTTTTGAAAATCAACCGCACCAGTTTTTGAAACGCGCCATAGTTTTTTCTCAAATAAAACCCACAACTGGCCATTTTTGCTGACCGATAAAGCAGGGTAAGTGTCTGATATGCTCCCCTGCGGGGCAAAAGCAAAGTGGTCGAATAAACCGTTTCGATAGCGAAACACGCCCGTATCGGTGGCGCCCCAGATCTCACCGGACTCCAGTTGGATCAAACTCCAGCAATGTCTTGGCATTCCCTGGGGAACAGGGATTTTAGAGACTGCGAGAGAGCGCGGATTAACATTGTAAAGGTTTTGCGATGTGCCTACCCAGATATTGCCTTCTTTGGTCATCAGCAAAGCCCTGAACTCTTCAATCGTCCCCGGAGCGGTTTGTTCCGAAACCGGCAAGGATACCGGCGTTAGTTTTGCGATTGAACTCAGCTCAGCGGTATCCGGCAGGGCATTTTTCCAGCTTTCCGGAATTTGTAAGCGAAACACGCCGCTGCCCCGGTTAACCACCCAGATATTGCCTTCCCGATCTTCAGCGATTTGCCGGATATCGTAGGCGATTTGATTGCCTTTGTTGTAAAGAATGGGCAGGTCGAAATGGTAGAAACGATCGGTTGTGCGGTCAAAAAGTTGCAGTCCCTTGTATTCACATCCGATCCAAAGCCAGCCGCGACTGTCCTCAAACAGCGCATTGATGGTGTTGTCTGCGAGCGAAAAGGGGTTATCCATGTCGTTACTCCACACGTTGAAGTTGTAGCCGTCGTAACGATTGAGTCCGTCTTTGGTGGCAATCCAAAGAAATCCATCCCGCGTTTGCAGGATGTCGAAGACCATGCCCTGGGAGAGCCCGTCGTCAATAGTCAGGCTTTCGGACGCTAATTGTTGACCGAAAAGCCTACCCAGATTTATTACAACACACAAAGCAAGACTAAACACATATCTCATAACCCCAACAACACTTTCCGCAAACATAGGGAAAAAGTGGGTTTTTTGTGTGTAGAGGTTTTTAGTGGGAGAGTAAGAGAATTCGCGTCTGCAATACTACAGGTACGCTGCGAAGAACGGCAAAAGGAGAAAGAGATGGTTTACCAGGTAGGAAACCTAAACGGCATACCCAGTATAAGGTCTTTTATATGGGGCATGAAATGCCAGTACTATATCTCGCTTGGCGACACCCCGTTTTTCCATCGTTCCTACAACATCATAATCCGTCGCATCCTCCTGAACCCATACTTTCCCATCCTTAATGTCGAGATGAAAAACCGGGTAATAGACCCGTCGCCCACCTTCCCAGCCGACAGTCAAAATTTGATAGTGATCGCGATCCGTATCGAATAGCACTTGTTCCTCCAGATCTGAGCCAGGCGTATTGATAGGCGTGAGGTTGGCATATTCTGTGAGAATATCCATGATGATACGTCGGTATTGGTTCAAGGTATCCATCTTATGGGGTGATTTTATACAAAGATAAGCGATTTTTACTTTAGTTTCAATCCTTACACCCTATCGTTTGGACTTGCAAAAAAACATAATAAAAGGGTGAGTGAGTGTACGAGCCATCCCAAGCTTTTCGGGATGGCTCGTGTCTGACCAGACTACCTCGTCAAATTCACCACTCCGCTAACCAATTGATCGCCAACCTGAATCCGGTAGACATACATCCCCGGCGCGGCTTTCAAACCATTGGCATTCGTGCCGTTCCAGTCGAAAGCCTGCGTGCCTGCGCCTTGGCGTCCCTGGTCGAAAGCAGCCATACGGCGCCCCGACAGGTCAAAGATTTCCGCAAAAACGTCTGCCGATTGCGTCAATTCATACTGGATGGTAACTTGTTCTGTGAAAGGGTTCGGGAAAGATTTGACTGCCGTAGCAGCCACAACTGGCTCGTCCGTATCCGTCGAAAGCTGGAACTTCAAAACCTGACCGAAAACCAGGTCAGATACATATACGTTGCCCACTGCATCGAAAGTGAAGGCCGCCGAAAGGCCGTTAATGCCCTGCGCAAGGGTGTCGCGGGTTCCATCAGCGAACACTTTGATGACGGCAGCCGTGCCGAGGATGAAGTTCAAAGTGCTGTCAACGGGGCCGAATACGCCGAATTGCATCACACAAAGGTTACCGTCAGTAGGATCAAAAGCCATATCGGTGATGCAAGTGAAACCTTCCTGATGCACGCTCAGGTTGCCTGCCGCGTCGAGGTTGAAGATTTTGGAGGCGCCTTCAATAAAAGGAAAACCAGTGAGCTGGGAAACGTGGAACGTCCCGTCCTCTTTTCTCAGCACTTTGGTTGGCACCGGGTCAATAACCGGCGGGCCAAACGGCAATGGATTTGGATTGCCTTCCAGCGTTTTCACAATCGTGAATTCACCGGTGATTTTATCCCGCTTGATGATGGAATTGGCGCCCGAATCCGCGATATAGAGATTGCCTTCTGCATCCCAGTCTAAATTGAACGGGTTGCTGTTGACAAACCCCAGGCCGCGGCTGAACCCGCCTACATCAAAGACCTGCTCTACATCGGCCAGCGTGAGCGGTGTTCCGGGGGTAAAGTCGCTTTTGTCCACCGTCAGCAAGGTTTCCGACAGGTCGTGCGCGCCTTCGCCCACTACGATCAGGACTTTGTTATCGGGAAGTTGGTACGTCCGGTAAGAGCCGACCACTTCACCGGTTGCCTGAATATACGTGCTGGGCAGTCCGGTCATAAAAACAGTTTGGTTGCCATCCGGATCAATGAGGGTGATTTTGCCGTCATCGTTCCCGGTACCGCCCTGAGTAGCCCAGAGATTGCCGTCTTCGTCAAAATTAAGCCCGATCAGGTTGGCGGGTAACCCATCCGCAAAAACGGTTGGCGTCACTTGCGCGCTCATGGTGAAAATTGCCAGCACGATGGCTGTTGCCGTTAGTAGTAATTGTTTTTTCATTGAAAAATGTGTTTGATAAAGTCGCCGTTCAGAGCTTGTTCGGGAATTCATCAGCGGGCTGCGAGCGGCAAATTTTATTTTATACTGCGTTGGATTTTTTCGCCGTAGCTGCCGGCTACGTTTGCAAAATCCGCCTTGTCTAAAACAAAATTTCCTCGCTCTCGCTCCGCCATGAAAACCCAAAAAAGCTCTTAAGGCGCTTTTAGTGTGAGAGAATAGTTTTTGTTTCCATGAAAATGCCATCCAGATTGACCGTTAGCCAATAGGCGCCCGAAGGCAGGCCATTTACGGGAATCTGATGCGATGCGGCCCCGGCGGCGTGTTGGCCGAGGTCGGTTTGCCGCACGATTTTCCCCTGCGCATTTTGCAGGGTAAAGCGCAACGAGCCGGCCCGCGGCAAGTCCAGGTGCACCTGCCAAACGTCGTGGGCAGGGTTGGGAAAAACCTTCAACCCAAGGTTGAAGCGCCCGTCAAGGGGCTTTTCCGGCGTTGCATTTGGCGCATTTTTTACGACAAATACCTTGATGAGCAGGTTGCTTGCAGTAGTAATGCCTACATTATTGAAAACAAACGGGTTGCGTTGATTTTCCGGCGTGACGATACCGCCTGCGATGTATCCAATCAGGCTGCTGCCAAACGGGAGCTCGTCGTAATTCACGATGTCGTTGTGCAGGGTGGGCACGCCTTCAGCTAAAATGAACTCCGCGCTGGTTCCTGTGAAAAAAGGCAGTTCGGCATCGAACGGTACTTCTTCATAAGTGCCGTCAGCGAGGCGGCTCACCCGGCTCACAGTTCTTACAAAAGGAATCCGGTTGTCGCGCAGGAGGCTGTCGGTTTCGTTCAGGTAGTACTGGCTCATGCCACCGAAAAACAGGGTGTGCATTTCGTTGTTTTCCTGGGCAAAAAGGGGCGCTTTCGCGCAATGGTAATTGGCCAAAAACTGACTGAATCCATTCACCGGAACATGACCGGAATGCCCGATTTCTATAATGTTCTGGAATGGCAAAGCGGCTGGGCCCGGCTGGAAAACCCCGGAAAAAGCAACCATCCCCGTCTCCCCGTCCTGGAATACCTGCGGGGCAAGGTTGTAATCCCGGCGGTGCAGGTTCAGTTCGTCTAAGATGATGCTTTTGTTGGCTACCTGCCAGCCTTCCGACCCATTTTCCAGCGTAAATTTACGGATGGAATTGGTGTAAAACTGCAATTGGTTCGCGCCCGAATTGGCAGAATAGACCCCCTCGAAGCGATGGCCGCCCACTAAAAAAAACGTATCGTTCAGGAGTTGCAATTGGCCGCCGGTGACTGCAAAAAACGTATCCCGGATTTGATGAAAGTGGGGGAGGAGCTCGCTTCCGTCCACGACCGCATCCATCAGGCCGCCCACATCTATGAGGGTTAAATACGGGTAGGTGATGTGGTTTTGCGCCACCTCGCTGCGCCCGTAGCCGCCTACAAAACACAGGGTAGTTTCCTGCTGGAAAAACTCCATGTTGGTGCTCCGCAACTGTTCCTGCAGGGTGTCTGGCAGTTCGGTCAGGGGGCGCTGCCAAATTTGCCCCGATTCCGGATCTGCGACGATCAGTTGCTGGTTAGAGCCGCTGGTGGCAAAGGAGTTAAATTTTTGGTGCATGCCATCGCGCCTGCCGCCGATCAGCAACCATTTGCCTTCGTGCCGGGCAAATGCAAAAGAATGCATTCCGGGCAAGCCGGGAATAGAAAAAGTGTCGAGTTGGACATCGAAGTTGCTCTGGCCATTTAAACAAAAAGGAAAAGCCAGGGCAAACAAACTGAGGATGATAAAACCTGATTTCATGACAGCAAGAAGTCTAATGGTTCGAAGTGCAGTTGATCGTTGATTGTTTTAAACACAATCATACAACAGTGCAAAAATGGGGCGCCGGCATAGGAAACCGGGATGGCTGTCGTTGCAAAAAGGTTTGTTATCGTTGCATTTGGCGGAAAGGTTTGATTTGGTCGCATTGGGGTTTGTTCTGGTTGCATGTACATTAGGGTTTCATTCGGAAGTTGTTTGGAAATTTAAAAGCGGGGATTCCACAAAAAGAATCAAGCGACCATTCTGTGAAATCCCCGCAAAAACTATAAAATTAGCGTTGGATGACCACCCTGCTTGTTACCGGGGTGAAGTCAGGCGCTTTTACTTGTATCCAGTATACGCCATCGGGTAGTTCCGGAAGGGAAGACAAAGCCTCCACACTGCCAATGTTTTCCAGTTGGTCTGCCCAAATTTGTGCCCCCAGCGTATTTAAAACCCTGACCTGAACTGATTGTCCGTAAAGCCCCGGAGTAGCAACACGCAGGTTTAATGCTCCGGAACTTGGGTTGGGATAAACCGTGACGTCCATCGTTTGCTGTTCCCGGACAACAAACTCATTTCCAGGGGCTGCAATCAAAGGCGCTGCACCGCCGGTAATTGTTATGTTGTCAAATGAAGCATTGACCGTAGTTGTTGCATTGATGCTTTCCGCAAAAACGCCCAAATAAACACACGAAGACATGACAACCGTAGAGGACCCGAAAAAGGTCCAGGTGGTACCGTTGGAAGAGGTGTAAAATGCAAAGGCATTGCCTGTGCGTACGATCCTGATCCAGGTGTTGCCAGCGTAGAGGGGGTTCTGCGAAGTGGTTTTGTTGCCGTTCACCGTGGAACGTGTTTCTCTTCTCAGAAAGCTGCTCAGGTTGGTTTTCAGCGCTACCATTTTGCTGCCTGCTGCCAGGCTTTCGCGGATGTAAATACCCGCCCAACCCGGCGCCGGATTGCTGGAAATGCGTACCGTGATAGAAGCATCGCCGCATCTTTGCTGGTAGTTGGAATGGATGAGGTCTGCATTGGCCGCGCCGGAAAAACCCTGAGAAGCCACCGTGAAGACCGTGCCGCTGCTGCTGCCCGAATTACAGGCAAAAGTGCTGCCGGTGTTGGTTGCGCCGCCTATATTACCTGCCGACCAGCCCGATGACGGGGTATTGCCGCCTTCGTCTGCCGAGCCGTCGCAATCATTGTCTTTGCCATCGCAAATGTCTAAAGCACCCGGATAAACCGTGTTGTCATTGTCTGCGCAGTCATCGCCGCCACATGCCGCATCTTCATAGCCGTCGCCATCGGCATCATCGCAGGCATCAATGGTGACTAAGTAGTCTTCAATTTCCCCATAAGCAGAATAGCAGGGCTCGGGAATATAATATGCATAATCGGAAACGACCCGCATCAGGTAAGTGCCACCTCCCTGAGTTGCAGGGACGCTAAACGTAGCACTGGCAGGGGTACCATCATCGGGGAGGTAAATGTCGGAAACTACTTTTTCGTCTGTGTCCTCAAAATCTCCGTCCTGATTCCAGTCAATAAACACAGAAAAGAACTGGCCGTAACCGCCTCCGGATGACACGGAGATGGTATGATTTGCTCCCGGCGTCAGGGCAGTGCTGGCGGAAGGGTAAGCAGAACTGCCGCTGGAACAGGAGGTTGTATTGTTGATATTATCAAGGGTAACATTGGTTATCCACATGTAATAACATGGATAACTGAGGCCTGGTGTGCAATAAGCGGGAATATCCACAAGGCCATCGCAATTGTCGTCAACACCATTGGTTAAATTTTCAACCGCGCCGGGATAAACCAAAGGATTGGCGTCATTGCAATCATTGCAGGCGGGTGATCCGTCTCCGTCACCGTCTGTATCCGCGACGCCGCAGCCGCAGCCGCCGGGCGCTATTTTATTCGGATCATTCGGGCAGTCATCGTCGCAATCAACCGTACCATCGTTGTCTGAATCGGGCAGGGAGGAAATGGTGCCGTAAGCGAAATTATCAATGCTGAAACCCTGCCAGTTGGTCCAGGTACTGAATACGGTGTATGAATTAATGCCTCCGCATGGATTGATGATGCCAATGAAACCTCCAGCAGGACCTGTCGGAGGATTTGGATTTAATAACTGATAAAAGCTGCCTGAATTGCCGGTGGCTTGCAAATAAATAGAATTGTGGAGACCGAATGAAGTCGCTGCTGATTTCCAGTCAAACCCGATGCCAAAAGCAGTTGGAATGGAAACGGTCGTGTTGGGACTGCCGCCTGTCGTTCCCCACCAGGAAATTTGATTGGAATTCGGAAATAAAGAATGGCCCTCCAGTGGCGGCACATCCAATCCAAGCGCGGTTGCATCCCCACTAATGGTGCCTGTAAATGTGTGGGTGCCCACTGTAATGCTGGCGCCGGGATTCATATTAAAACTGTTCGCCAGGGAAAAATCCTCCGTAGCGGATTCAAGGTCTTCGTTGACTACGGCTGAGAGCGCTGCCTCCCAGGCTGCACGGTCGGTATACACCTGAATTTGTCCGTACATCCGGGAACTGCTCATCAAAAGCATCAGCAAAACGCACGATACTGATAATAAATGATAGAAAACGGGTTGTCTCCATGCATGGAAGAACCGGGAATAGTTCATAGTAAAATTATTTTGAGTTAAAAGTTACAAGATGTTGCTCCTGCACGCGGTCGGGCACGCAGCAAAGCACAAGGAATACAAGTGTAAAACCGGATTTGAGAATTGGTAAGTAGGTAGCGGTATTCTGTCAACAACGGGTGCAAATATAGGATGGGCGATGTAGGACAAACCTGACATCATGCAGGGACAAAACGGACATTTTTGCCCGAAAACCAATAGGATACGAGCGAAAGGGAAATTTATTGACGATGACGGGAAGGGAGTATCGCCAAATTTGGCAATATTATTACGGCGTTCCCTGGCGCAGGTAAGTGGAAGGCAGGACGCCGAAGCGTTTCTGAAACAATTCAGAAAAATAGGGGGTGTCGCGGAAACCGACAGCAAAGGCCGTTTCTTTGACGGTGGCGTATTGGCCTTCGAAGAGCAGGACTCGGGCCAGCTCAAGGCGAATTTCCTGTAAATAAGCTTTAGGCGTCATTCCGGTTAATTGTTGCAGCCGGCGGTTGAACTGGCGGACGCTGATGTTCAATTGCATCGCCACCCATTCCAGATTGAATTGCTTGTCCGTAAGGTTTTTTGAAATGAGGGTTTCCACTACTTTTAGCCACTCGTTGTCTACGCTAGCCATAACGGGCTTTTCGGGGTCGGGCGTTCCTGTGCCGGAAAAATACTGCATGCGTTCCCGGTAATTGTGCAGGAGGTTGGCAATGCGGGCCACTAATTCCTCCTGAACAAAAGGTTTGGTCAGGTAGTCGTCTACGCCAATGCGAAGGGCTCGGAGTTTTACCCGCACATCGGCTCTTGCAGTGAGCATAATGACCGGAATGTGCCGGAATGCATCGGCGTCCTTGATTTTTTCCAGCAACTGAAACCCATCCATAACCGGCATCATCAGGTCTGAAATAATCAAATCGGGTGGAGCGTCTGTGTGAAGCGCCTCCCAGCCTGTTTTGCCGTTTTCGGCCAATCTGACGCGGTAAGTGTCTTCCAGCAAAGTTTGCATGTACAACCTCAAATCTGCGTTATCTTCCACAAGCAGGAGGAGGGGTTTTTCAACGCCGGAATCCGGGGCCCCGGTTTTGACAGGCGGGGGTTTGGGAACCGGACTTGTTTTTTTAGAAACGACCCCATCCGGCAATGGATCGGCTGCGATTTCTGATGCGGCCAACTTTTTTGGAAACTGAAAATAGAAAGTACTGCCTTTGCCCCATTCCGATTCAGCCCAAACTTTTCCGTTCATCAACTCTGCCAGTTCTTTGCAAAGCGACAGGCCAATACCCGTGCCACCCTGGGTTGGCGCATCCGGGCGTTTGGACTGGTAAAAACGGTCAAAAATATGGAGCATGTCATCGGGATGGATGCCGGCGCCGCTATCCTGTACTTTAATGAGCAGGTTGTCGCCTTTGTCTTCCGCAATAAGGCTGATCGTGCCTTCCGGAGGGGTAAATTTGATGGCATTGGACAAAAAATTGTGGATGATTTTTTCAAACTTATCAGGGTCTAAATAAATATTCATGGCAGGATCGGGATGGTATTCGATTTTCAGGCGTGTTTTTCCGCTGTCGCTGAAAGAGCTGAATTGGGCCAATGTCGGCTGAAGGTAATCGTGTAAATTGACGGGCGTTTCGCGGAGTTCCAGCCGTCCAGCTTCTAACTTGGACAAATCTAGGATTTCATTGACTAGTTTGAGCAGGTGGTTTCCGTTTCGCTGCACCAGTTGCAACAGCTGTAGGTCTTTTTCAGGCCGCTGATCAGCGTTTTTGAGCAGGCTGCTGACAGGTCCGAGCATGAGCGTGAGGGGGGTACGAAGTTCGTGGCTCACATTGGCAAAAAAGCGGGACTTGAGCCTTTCCAGCGATTGAAGTTCTTCCGATTGTTTGAGGATGGTTTCATTTTGAATGGCAAGCTGACGGCGGGCATGGCGTTGTCTGAAAAAAGCAAAAACAGCGATCCCTCCTGCAATAAAAGTGAGTGTTAATATAATGAACAACAGCCAATTGCGCGTTTTTTGACTTTGGAGTTCTTTTTGATTCTGAGCAATCTCCCATTCTTTTTCCCGGGTATTCATGCGGGTTTCCCACTCGGTCACCAACGATTTTAAATCTGTTTTTTTGCGTTCGTCTTCATACTTCATATACTTTTCCATGTACGCTACTGCCTTGGCATAATCGCCCATGTCCCGGTAAATCGCGTAATAGTTGAGGGCGGCATCGTCGGGCAAGGTTCCCGGAGCTTCAGCGCGGGCAGTGTCTACGGCCGCCAGGGCTTCTTGATAACGTTGAAGCACCAGAAACCGATGGCTCAATTGGATCAACAAGTGTTGACTCGTCACGGGGGTTTTCATTTTTCGGCTGATGGCCAGGGCTTGTCTGAGCAGCGGGATGGCTGCGTCTGCTTCAACCAGAGCAGATTTAAAATTTAATATCCGCACTTTAGCGGTCAGGCTGGGGTAAACGGCGTTAAGCACTTCTGCCAGATGAACCATTTCCTTTTTTTTGGTTTCATCCGGCTCCCCGCTGGCGATCATCAAAGCGCTTCGAATGGCTAAGGCGGTATCACCTGCTGCTTGCAATACCTCCAATGCCTGGTGAAAATAGGGTAGGGGGGCATTGGTATCATTGTGAGAGACGCGCAAAACAAAGCCTTTCCAAAACAGGCAAAGCCCGTTTAGCTGTTGGTCGTTTAGCGGCTTGGCGAGCCGGGTAGCCTGTTCGCAGTACTCGAGTGCTTCCCGGTAACGTTCAATTTCGACCAGATACCCGGCTTTGTTGGCTAATGCTTCTACCTGGGTGGAAACCAAATTGTGTTTGGCAGAAAATGCAATGAGTGGATCCAGGTATTTTGCTAAAGAATCCCGTTCTGTATAATTGGCAAAATGCCGGATCAGGGCCATTTTTACGGAGGCAATCCGCCCGGCATCTCCTGATTTTTCAGCAGCTGCCAGGGTTTGGTTAAGCAACAAAAAACTGCTGTCCCTTTCCCCGATGCGGTCAAGCCAGCTGCTTTGATTCAGATTCGACTTCCAGTCTTCCGATATACTGCGGTTTTGAGCATAACCATCAGCAGTGCCCAGAAAAAAAATTAGCGTAGCCAAAATATAGATCCTCATGTACCTGGTGCGATTCAAGAAAAAATACAGTTGTTGTAAGATAAGGTGGGAAAAAAAATAAAGATTTTTGGTTCAAAGAAAAGGGATCTTTTTTTTTAATGCGTTAGGGTTGGAATTGTTTTTTAATAGAAAATGAAAATTGCAGCCTGATAGCAGCTAAACTAATGCTGCTTGTGTTTTATTTGGGCGTGCCCCGGCCACCCTCCCAATCCACGCAGCGGGTCGGGCTGTCCGCTCTTATGGCCCCTGCACTGGTGATTTCGACTCCGCTCAATCACCAGTGCAGGAGCCATACCGCTCCCATCCCTCACGCGGGGGCCACAGAAACAGCATGAGCCATCCCAAAATTCGGGACGGCTCATGGTTGCCTGTAAATTTGTTATAATGATTCTGCCTACGGCCTCACCCCGCTTGCTTTGGCCAATACAATCCGTTTCGTCAGTGGCGTATGGCCAGGGACAGCGATCTGAATGGAGTAAACGCCGTCGGGTAATTCGGACAGGTCTAAATGATCTGTCACTGCGTTCATAGTTGTTGTTTGTTTCGAGATAACCAGCTCGCCCAGGGCGTTGAAAACCCGGATAGTGGCGCGGTTTTCCATCATTTCCGTGAAACGCACCGTCACGCGGCCTTCCGTTGGGTTCGGATAAATTGTTGCACTCAGTTCCGGTTGTTGTCCATCCAAACTTGCAGCAAAGGAGGCGCCGGGCCTGCTCAAATTTTCCGTTTCACGAATGATGCTCACGTTGTCGAAGGTTGCGATCGTGGTCACGCTGGCATTGATGCTTTCCGAGAACAAACCTGCATAGATACAGCCGTTCATGCTCACTGTTGCTGCAAAAGCAAAACTCCAGTTGGCGCCGTCTGTGGAAGTGTAGCCCACAAAATTGCTGCCACTTCGGGTGAGCCGTAGCCAAACGTGTTGCGGGCGGTTGAAATTCAAGATGCTCGCAGCCCCGTTGGTCATGCTTCTGATTTCGCGGCGGATCGAAGGGGTGAGTTGCGTTTTCAGTGACACTTTTTTGGAACCCGGGTCAAGTGTTTCGCGCAGCATGATGCCTGCCCAACCACCGTTTTGCACGTTCAGTACGCGGGCAATGATTTCGCCGTTGCCGCAAAGTTCCTGATAAACTGCCTGAATCTTATCGCTGCTGGAGGTCGAAAATCCGGTTGCATTGATGGTGAAAACGTCCGCTGGTTCTGCGTTGCAGGGCGGGAAATTAGCGCCTCCGTTTGCACCCCCTACGTCCCCACTGGTCCAGTTGCCGGCTGTAGTGCCGCCGATGTCGTCAACGACGCCGTTGCAATCGTTGTCTTTGTCGTCGCAGACTTCTTCTTCAGAAGGATTCACTTCATCGTCCGTATCGTTGCAGTCTTCGCTGTTGGTCACATAACCCTGCGGTTGGCTGCATTCGGTGATCGTGTTGTTTGGATCACCAAATCCATCGCCATCCGTGTCGGCAAAATATTCGGTTTTAACACCTTCGTCGGTCGCACCATCACAATCATTGTCCACGCCGTCGCAAATTTCTAATGCTCCGGGTTTGATGGCAGCGTTGTTGTCGTTGCAATCTCCGGTGGTGGCGGTTAGTTCTGCCGGTACTTTGTATCCCACGGGCCGCAGACACTGCGTCAGCGTAGCGCCATTGGAATAGCCGTCGCCATCAGTGTCTTTATACCAAACCTGGCCTGGTTTTTCCAGCACGCTGTTGTCGTTGCAATCGGTGTTGTTGATGACGTAACCGCTTGGTAGGGAACAAGCTAAAGTACTATTGGAAGGATTTCCAAACCCGTCGCCGTCCATGTCGAGGTAGTAGGTCGTTTGCACGCCTTCGTCTGTGGAGCCGTTGCAGTTGTTGTCAACGCCGTCACAGATTTCGGTAGCTGCCGGGTTGATGGCTGGAGCGTTGTCGTTGCAATCGCCCATCGTGGATGTCAATTCAGCAGCCACTTTGTAACCAACGGGACGCAAACACTGGGTCAGGGTTGCGCCAGTAGAATAGCCGTCGTTGTCCACATCGGCAAACCAAACCTGACCTGGTTTTTCCAGCGCATCGTTGTCGTCGCAATCGGTGTTGTTAGACACATAACCGATTGGTTGTGAACATGCCATAGTTGTGTTGGAAGGATTTCCAAATCCATCGCCATCCAAATCTCGGTAGAAGGTGTTTAGCACGCCGTCGTCAATCTGGCCATCACAATCGTTGTCAATGCCGTCGCAGATTTCCGTTGCCGCCGGGTTGATGGCCGCTGCATTGTCGTTGCAATCGCCCGTGGTTGCGGTCAATTCAGCCGCCACTTTGTAGCCTGCCGGACGCAGACACTGGGTCAGCGTCGTGCCGCTGGAATAGCCGTCGTTGTCAACATCGGCATACCAAACCTGACCTGGTTTTTCCAGTGCGTCGTTGTCGTCGCAATCGGTATTGTTGGTGACATAACCACTTGGCAGCGAACAAGCTAAGGTGGTGTTGGAAGGATTCCCAAATCCATCGCTGTCCATATCTCGGTAGTAGGTGGTTTGCACGCCTTCATCGGTAGAGCCGTTGCAGTTGTTGTCTATGCCGTCGCAAACTTCCGTGGCTGCCGGGTTGATGGCAGCTGCATTGTCGTTGCAATCGCCTGTGGTGGCGGTCAGTTCAGCGGCGACTTTATAACCAGTAGGTCGCAGACACTGCGTCAGCGTTGCGCCGGTAGAATAGCCATCGTTGTCCACATCGGCATACCAAACCTGACCTGGTTTTTCGAGTGCGTCGTTGTCGTCGCAATCGGTGTTGTTGACCACATAACCGGTTGGAATAGAGCAGGCCATGGTGGTGTTGGAAGGATTTCCAAAGCCATCGCCGTCCATATCGCGGTAATAAGTATTCAGCACGCCGTTGTCAATCTGGCCGTCGCAGTTGTTGTCCACGCCGTCGCAAACTTCGGTTGCAGCTGGGTTGATCGCAGCGTTGCTGTCATTGCAATCGCCAATAGTGGCGGTCAATTCTGTCGCGCCTTTAAAGCCAGCAGGCCGGAGGCACTGTACGAGGAAAATTCCAGTGGAATAGCCATCGTTATCGGCATCGGCATACCAGGTTTGGCCTGGTTTTTCGAGCGCGTCATTGTCATCGCAATCGGTGCTGTTGGTGACATAACCAGTTGGTAATGAACAAGCCATCGTGGTGTTGGAAAGATTTCCAAATCCATCGCCGTCCATGTCGCGGTAGTAAGTCGTTTGCACGCCTTCATCGGTGGAACCGTTGCAGTCGTTGTCAATGCCGTCGCAGATTTCGGTGGCAGCCGGATTGATGGTAGCCACGGCATCGTTGCAATCGCCGCTTGTCGCAATCAATTCACTTACAACAAAATAATTCGTTGGGCGCAGACACTGGGTC
>JBJXFD010000382.1:0-13821 GCA_046153985.1 Saprospiraceae bacterium | reverse complement strand
CCACTATGGCATTTGTGCTTCCGTCAGCCTATAACCAGAGTAATTTACCAAAACCAAATGATAGCAGTGTATCCATTAGGGCATCAGAACCCGAATTTGTGGCTGTAATAAAATTTGGCGGTTTTGCATCTACCGACAGGATTAATAAGCACATTGCAATCCTCCAGGAATCCTTAAAGGAGAAAGGTTTATCGCATCATGGAAATTTTCGCTTCTTGGGATACAACCCACCGTATCAACTCTTTGGAAGAAGGAATGAAGTGATTGTTGCGCTCAATGAAAATGAATTAAACCAAGCTAAAAATTGAATACATGTAGATTACAATAAAATGGCTGATTTTTCTGGGCTTTAAAAATATCAAATTGGGTAAAAAAGGAATTTGCAAAAATTTTAAAAATTCTTGCAATGTTTTTCATATCAGCGAATTGTATAACTTGTTTTAAGAATTGCGAAAGGTCTTGATCCATACTACTGGACATTTTCATTTCAGGACTTCAGACCTTATAGGTTTCCCAAACCCATATAAGGCCTCATTGCACGAAAATGTCCAGTACTGATGCACAAAAACCAAGCTCCGCGAAGTATAAATCAAAAATCATGAAATCAAAAACAGCAAGAAATATCCACCTCATCCTACTGGCGTTCCTCGGATTGGGCGCAATCGGTGGCGGTGGTGCATTGATTGTTTCTCCATCTGGCAAATTGCTGGGTGGATTGCCTTTGTCCATTTTAGCAAGGTCGCCCTTCGAAGATTTTTTAATACCTGGCATCATTTTGTTCATTGTTTTAGGGCTTTTTCCCAGTTTGTTGGTGGTCGCATTGTTAAAAAAACCAACTTCTCGATTTGCTGAGCGATTTAATTTCTTCCAGGATATGCACTGGGCGTGGTCATTCAGTATTTATATTGCTTTTGCCCTCATCATCTGGATACAAGTAGAAACCATCTATGTACAAGGTGTAAGTTGGCTGCAAACCTTTTACATGCTTTATGCCATTCCACTCATTTTTGTTGCGGTGTTGCCACAGGTGCGAATTTTCTATAAGTGCCTACCGAACCAAAAATATCGTTTTTAGCTGTTCTTATTTTTTTCTTTGTCTATTTCATTGGCGCCATTGGCGAAGAGCTGGGTTGGAGCGGTTATGTTATTGACCCTTTGCAAAATTGGTATGGGGCATTAAAAGCGAGCATCGTATTAGGGTTTTTGTGGGCAATATGGCACATTATCCCTTGGAGTCAGGCACACCAAACCCCAGTCTGGATAATTTGGCAATGCATTGGCACCGTTTTTTTGCGGGTTATCATGGTCTGGATATTCAACAATACCGGCAAAAGTGTTTTTGCAATGGTGCTTTTTCACACCATGATTAACATCAGTCCGTATTTGATCCCAAATTATGGTGCACACTATGATCCATTTATATTTAGTGTCTTGTTGGGAATCACTGCAATCGCAATCACCTTTTTATGGGGAGCAAAAACTTTGGCTGAGTATAGATTTGCGCTTAAAAAATGAAGTAAAAATGAAACAATTGCTAACTTTTTTCGGACTTGCTTAAGGATTATGGAACAACAGCACAAACATCATCACGAAGGTCACGGTGGAAAAACACAAGACCATTCGCAGCACAAAGGTATAGCACACACCATGCCCGACGGAACGGTCATGGATGGCGCCATGCACGGCGGCGGCCATGCGAGCCATGATCATTCCGCCATGATTGCCGATTTTCTGAGGCGGTTCTGGGTGTCCCTGATTCTTACAATCCCGGTAGTGGCAATTTCACCGATGTTTCAAATGGCCGTTGGGTATCATTTTGATTTTCCGGGGCGCGATTGGGTATCCGTGGCATTGGGCACCATCATTTATTTTTACGGAGGCTGGCCATTTTTAACAGGACTTTGGGATGAAATAAAAAGGCGCAACCCGGGCATGATGACCCTCATCGGAGTCGCTATTTCGGTGGCATTCCTTTATAGTACGGTGGTTGTGTTTGGATTGGTGGAAGGCATGGACTTCTATTGGGAGCTTGCCACGCTCATCGTCATTATGCTGCTTGGGCACTGGCTTGAAATGAAATCAGTGGCTGGCGCCTCGAAAGCTCTGGAGCTGATTGTCAAAATGTTGCCCGCCGAAGCCCACATGTACCACGGCGATATGCTGCACGATATGCGGGTGGACGAGCTAAAAATCGGTGACCTTGTACTGGTAAAACCGGGCGAAAAAATCCCGGTGGATGGTACGGTGACTGAAGGCAGCAGCAGCGTGAACGAAAGTATGCTCACCGGCGAAAGTGTGCCCATGCAAAAAACAACCGGAGCAAAAGTCATCGCCGGGGCCATCAACGGCGAGGGCAGCCTGAAAATTCAGGTGGATAAATCGGGTAAAGACAGCTACCTCAACAAAGTCATTGCCCTTGTGCAGGAAGCCCAGGCTGCAAAATCGCAAACCCAGCACTTAGCTGACCGCGCCGCCAAGTGGCTGACTTACATCGCATTGGGCGCGGGTTTCAGCACGCTGGCGGTTTGGCTCCTCAAAGGACAGACATTCGGTTTTGCGCTCGAGCGCATGGTGACGGTGATGGTCACCTCCTGTCCGCATGCCTTGGGTGTCGCCATTCCCTTAGTGGTCGCTATTTCCACGGCAATGACCGCCCGCCGGGGGCTACTCATCCGCAACCGCACAGCTTTTGAAAATGCCCGGCGCATCACGGCTATGGTATTCGACAAAACAGGAACGCTGACCGAAGGCAAATTTGGCGTGTCACGCATTCAGCCGCTCTCTGGGGATTACGATGATAACCGGTTGCTCGCTATCGCTGCGGCACTGGAACAAGAGAGTCAACATCCGATTGCGCAGGGCGTGGTGGCTGCGGCCAAAGCTGCCGGGCTGAGCTTGCCTCCCATGTCAAACTTTGCTTCCATTACCGGGAAAGGCATCACCGGCGAGGTAGAGGGGAAACAAATCAGTGTTGTCAGTCCCGGATATTTGAAAGAAAAAAATATCGAAGTACCGCCGGAAGCTGCCGGCTCGGATGCTGAAACGATCGTTTTTGTACTGGAAAATGAAAAAGTAGCGGGCTTTCTTGCGCTTTCCGATCAAATTCGCGCTGATGCAGCCGATGCAGTGCGGCAATTGAAAGCGCAGGGGATCAAAGTTTTTATGGCCACCGGCGATAATGCCAAAGTTGGAAAGGCCGTTGCAGATAAGCTGGGATTGGATGGCTACTTTGCAGAAGTGCTTCCCCACCAAAAGGTTGAAATCGTAAAAGACCTGCAAGCGAAAGGCGAATATGTGGCCATGACCGGTGATGGCGTGAACGATGCGCCTGCCCTGGCTCAGGCAGACGTTGGCATTGCCGTGGGAAGCGGGACGGACGTAGCTGCTGAAACCGCAGACATCATCCTGACAGACAGTAAACCTTCGGATGTGTTGGGGTTGGTGAATTTTGGGAAAGCTACCTACCGGAAAATGGTGCAAAACCTGTTTTGGGCCACGGGATATAACGTGGTGGCTATTCCGCTGGCGGCAGGCGTATTATATCCGCAGTTCGTGCTGAGTCCGGCGTTGGGTGCGGTGCTGATGAGTTTGAGTACGATCGTGGTGGCGATAAATGCGCAGTTGTTGAAGAGAGACCTTCTTGGAAACTAATGTAGAAAATTTTATTGGGCGATCTAATACAGGTTATCAGCTCGATTATCAAGAAAAGCTGTGATAAATATTTCATCAGGGTTTTCCAAGTATCTGACGAGCCTTGGCACGTACCATAGCATCAGGCACTACTTGCCCACGTTCGATTTGTTCAGAGCCTTGGCGAATTAGTTCGCGCTGTTTTTTCGTCAGTTCTGCCCACCAATCTTTTCCCTCGTTCAGGCTGCGAAACATAGCCCCCAATATTTCCAGAACCGACTCGTCTTCGGTTTGAAGAATTTGCAGGATCAGATCATTCTTGATTTCGGCGACGCTCATTTTTTAAAATTTTACAACAAATATCGTTCAAAATGGCCAAACTTAAAAACAAAAGCTTCCTAAAACGGAGATTCTACTCATTATCCCCTATCTTTGCACCCGAATTTATGCGATACTTTCCTGGCATATTAATCTTCTGTTTCAGCCTGTTCACGGTGCTACCGGTGAACGAGCTGTTGGCTTGCGGCAATCACGATGCGGCAGAAAAAGCAGTTGCTTCCGAAAAAATGTGCTGTAAAGAAAAGCCCTCTGAAGAACCGGCTCATTGTGCAGAAGAAGAAACGCATGCCTGCGAAGAAAGCCACCCCGGCCAAAAATGCCCGGATCAGGGTTGCTGCGGTAAAGGATGTACTTGTCCTTGTGGCGCTTTACCGGGCGGCCATACGATGGTCGTACTTGCAGAAATTCCGTTTCCACTTTCCGCTACCAGCGCTACTACCCTGCGCCAGGCGTTCTACTTCGCCCAGCACATGCCGGAAGAAGTTTACTTACCCATTTGGCAACCACCTCGACTAAACGCGTAATCCAACGTCAGCCTGACGTATGCCTTTTTCACTGCTAATTTCATTTTTTCATTATCTGTATCGCCTTTGCACGTTGCTATGCTTTGCCACTGCGTTTGCTGTTCGTGTCATCTATCCGGTCGTTGAGCGGAGTCGAAACGAGCGGAGTCGAAACGAGCGGAGTTGAAACGAGCGGGTAAGCTCACCGAGCAGAGTCGAAGCGATCCATCACCTTTAATATTCAAATTATTATGAAAAATATCCTTGCTGCGAGCTTTGTGTTCGCGCTGTTGCTCACCGTATTTTCGGCCTGCAACAACAAACCATCCGAACAAACTACCGCAATCGCTGCATCCGGCACGAAATACATCTGCCCGATGAACTGCGAAAAAGGCAAAACTTACGATCAACCAGGTACTTGCCCAGTTTGTAACATGAACCTGGAAGTCATGAAAGCGGAAGTGGAAACCAATAAAACCCAATATTTCACGGCATTCGTTGCGAATCCGGCACAATTGGAAGCAGGTAAGCCCGGCATGCTGTCGTTCACACCCAAAATGCAGGGCAACGAAAGCGCGCCCGTGCCGTTGGATCTGGTGCATGAGAAAAAAATGCACCTCATCTTGGTGAGCGACGACCTCTCGTGGTTCGATCACTTGCACCCGGAGTACCAGGCCAATGGCGCCTACGAGATTAAAGTGCTGGGCAAAGGTGAAAATTTCACCAATGGCCGCGGACACAACGAAACGCGCTTCGATTCAGGTGGAAAATACTGGGCTTTTGCCGATTTCAAACCGACTGGCGGATTGAATCAAGTCAATAAAATGGAACTCAATGTAGCCGGTACACCCGCAAAAGCCAACGTTTTCGACCAGCCCAAAATGACGACTGCCGTAGATGGATACACCATAAAATTCGATGGACATGGCGGGGCCATCGCATCGGGCTCACCGGCTCATCTGCATATTGACATCACAGAAAAAGGGCAACGCCTCACGCCGGATAAAATAGAAAATTATTTGGGCGCTAAAGCCCACGTAATTTTGGTTGAAACGACCACGAAAGAGTTTGTCCATGTACACCCTGAATTTGTAGGCGATGAAATGGAAATGAACACCACGTTTGCCAAACCCGGTACCTACCGCGGCTGGCTGCAATTTCAAACCGCCGGTAAAGTGCATACCGCTGATTTTGTGCTTGTAGTTGCAATGGGTAACAATGAACACGAAGGACACGACCACAGTGAAGGAGATGGACACGACCATTCCGGGCACTAATAAAGCGCCTCAATAGCTGAAAATTCAGGGCAGTAGTTTGGCTGAATACAACCTGCTGCTGCCCATTATTCAAATCATATTAAAATTTACAACACATGAAAAATCTCATAATTTTTTGCCTGATGGCTTTTCTGAGCCAGGCTGCCATGGCACAACAATCACCTGCAACGCCAGATGCTCCTGTTGTGAAGAAAAAAACAGCGGCCGTGACCGAAAAGCTGGAAACCAACGAGTTTCTGGTACTCGGCAATTGCGGTATGTGCGAAAAGGTCATTGAAAAGGCTGCGCTTGACGCCGGCGCAACAACTGCTGAGTGGGACGTAAAAGCCGACATGCTCAAAGTAAGTTTCAGCGCGAAAAAAACTTCGACGGACGCCATCCAGAAGGCCATTGCGCAAGCAGGCTATGACAATGCCGGTTACAAAGCCGACGATGAGGCTTACAACAAGCTGCACGGCTGTTGCAAGTACGACCGTACAGGTGCTGCCGGCGGTACCAAATCCTGCACAGATACAGAGCAGCATTAAGGGAAGCGGCAAAGGACAAAAGGCAAGGGGCAAGATGCAAGGGGCAAACATGCAATTCGCCCACTTGCCCACTTGTCCCTTGCCAACTTGCCAATTTGCCCCTTATTCCAAAACCTCAAATTCAGGATAAATACCACAACTCCATGCTCAATTCCCTAATAAAATTTTCACTCCAAAACCGCCTTTTTGTGGTAGCAGCCGCTGCGCTGCTGATGGTGTGGGGAACCTGGACGGTCGTCAACTTGCCCGTTGACGTGCTGCCCGACCTCAACCGGCCCCGCGTGACGGTCTTTCTCGAAGCCGGCGGCATGTCGCCCGAAGAAATCGAAGTACAGGCGGTTTTACCCATTGAAACCGCATTGAACGGATCGCCTGGGGTAGAAGTTGTGCGCAGCTCCTCTTCCCGGGGCATTGGGCTGGTGTTTGTAGAATTCGGCTGGGATGTGGATGTGTTCCGCGCCCGTCAGCTCGTGGCCGAAAAATTAACGACAGTGGTAATGCCGTCGGGCATTACCCCGGTAATGGGGCCAATTTCATCAGTAATGGGGCAGATTATGCTGGTTGGGGTGACCGCTGAAGCAGACAGCATAACCGGACAAACCCTCAGCTCGGCCTCAGATTTGCGCACCTTAGCCGATTTTACTATCCGTCGCAGGCTGCTGGCAATTAAAGGGGTGGCGCAGGTAATTCCCATTGGCGGCGACCGGTTGCAATACCAGGTTTTGGTCAGCAGTGCAAAACTGAAACAGTATAGCCTGACGCTCGAAGACTTGGATCGTGCTTTGGAAAATGCCAACCTGAATGCCAGTGGCAGTTTTTTCAACCGCTATGGTTCGGAAGTGCTCATTTCGGTGCTGGGTCGTGCCAAAAATCTCGAAGATCTTCAGCGAACCGTTGTGGTCAACCGCGAAGGGTCGCCCGTTTTACTGAGTCAGGTTGCGGATGTGCAGTTTGGCGCAGCCATCAAACGCGGGGATGCCAGCGTCAACGCGAAGCCAGCCGTTATTTTGACCGTCGAAAAACAACCCGGCGCCAATACCGTAACCCTAACCGACGAGATCGAAAAAGCTTTGGCGGACCTGCAACCTTCGCTCCCGTCCGACGTGCGCCTGAATTCGAAGGTTTTCCAGCAAAAAAACTTTATCCAAAACGCGCTGACCAATGTTGAACACGCCTTGCGCGACGGCTTTATTCTCGTGGTGATTGTACTGTTTTTGTTCCTCCTGAATTTTCGTACAACGCTGATTACCCTGACCGCAATCCCATTGTCCTTGGTCATTACGGCTTTGGTATTCAAATGGTTTGATATATCCATCAACACCCTGACGCTTGGCGGCCTTGCCATTGCCATCGGCGAATTGGTAGACGACGCCATTGTGGATGTGGAAAACGTGTTCCGGCGATTGCGGGAAAACAAGGAAAACGGGAGTCCCAAACCTGCCCTGCAGGTAGTTTATGACGCATCGAGAGAAATACGCAATTCCATCGTCTATGCCACCATCATCGTGGTGCTGGTGTTCCTGCCTTTATTTCAGTTGCAGGGCATCGAAGGGCGCATTTTTGCCCCGCTTGGCATCGCTTACATTACCTCGATTTTAGCTTCGTTGTTGGTGTCGCTGACGGTTACGCCGGCGCTTTGCAGTTATTTATTGGCCCCCTCCGTTCTCCGAAAGGAAGCGGGCGAATCCGGTCTTGTGCGCTGGCTAAAACGACAGGATTTGAAACTCCTGAATTTTGGTCTTGCAAACCCACGTTTGGTCATTGGCTCAGCCCTTGCCTTAGTTATTGGCGCGGTTTTTATGATCACGCGCTTTGGGACAGAATTTTTGCCCCCGTTCAACGAGGGCAGTTTTACGGTCAACCTCTACGCCCCGGCCGGTACTTCATTGGAAGAAAGCAACAAGATCGGGACGGTGGCGGAAAAACTGATTCTGCGGGTGCCGGATGTGCTGTATACGGCACGACGCACTGGCCGCGCTGAATTGGATGAACACGTGGAACCGGTCAGCAACTCGGAAGTGGAAGTGGAATTGCGCGAAGACGCCAGGTCCCGCACGGAGGTCATCGCCGACATCCGCAAACAACTTTCCAACCTTGCCGGGGTGTCGGTGAGCATCGGGCAGCCGATTTCCCACCGCCTCGACCACCTGCTTTCGGGAGTGCGCGCACAGGTGGCGATCAAAGTTTTTGGCGAAGACCTGGCCGAAATCCGAGCCATCGCCGGACAAATAAAAGAAACCATAGAAACCGTCCCCGGCGCAGTGGACGTGCAGGTGGAACGGCAGGTGCTGGTTCCCCAACTGACCATCCGGTTGGATCGCGCTGCGCTGCAACGCTACGGCATGCAAACCGGCGAAGTGGCCCGCGACCTGGAAGTGCTGTACGGCGGTAAAGTCATTTCACAAATCTTAGACGGCCAAAAAACGTTTGACCTGTTGTTGCGTGCCGTGGCGGAAGACCGCGAAAACCTTGAAAACATCCGAAACACCCAAATCCATACGCCGGAGGGCTTGCTCATCCCGCTCGGAAGCGTTGCGCACATCGAGTATGAAAAAGGCATCAACTCGGTGAGCCACGAAAATAGCCAACGGCGCATTGTTGTCTCCTGCAACGTGCAGGGGCGCGACTTAGGCAGCACGGTGGCCGATATTCAGACAGCGGTGCGCGAAAACATCACCATGCCGCAGGGATATTTCCTCCAGTACGGCGGCCAGTTTGAGGCGCAAAAGGACGCATCCCGACTCATCGGCATCCTGGGCATTTTTGTGTTGCTGGGCATATTTCTGGTGTTGTTTTCCCATTTTCGTTCCTGGCGTATTGTGGTGCAGGTGATGTTCAATATCCCGCTGGCCCTGATTGGCAGCGTGGCAGCAGTTTGGATCACCGGGGGCACTTTTTCTGTGGCAACACTGGTGGGCTTTATTACCCTGACGGGCATTGCTTCCCGCAATGGAATTATGATGATTTCACACTACCTGCATTTGATGGAACATGAAGGAGAACAATTTGATAAACAGATGATTATACGCGGATCCCTCGAACGGCTTGTGCCCGTGCTGATGACGGCATTGGTGGCGGCTTTAGCGCTGATCCCGCTGACTTTGGACGCACAGGCAGCCGGGAAGGAGATTTTATACCCTGTAGCGACTGTAATTCTGGGGGGCCTTCTGTCTTCCACTTTGCTGGATATGGTGGTGACGCCGACGGTGTTTTGGGTGTGGGGGAGGAAGGCGGTGGAAGGGTATTTTTCTAAAAGTAGAAATAAAATCAACTGAAATGTTTTTCACTTTCTTCAAACAGCATTACACCATAAGTCTCCAAAAACTCAATGCGCTCATCAGGCAAGCTAGTGTCCTTCGATGGGAATTTAGGTGGCGAACAAATGTAAGCCTCGAATTGGATATTACCCAACGAAAGACGTCGTGCAGTAAGTGCTCCAAAAACAAGAATTATTGTAGATCTAAGCTGGTTCGAGGCTTTTTTACGGTGTTCCAGAATAGACTTTGGATGTATGGTTTGCGCCTCCAATTTAAATTCGACAAAACAAAATTCCTCTTCCGTGAACAGAATACAGTCACATCGCGAGCCTACTCCGGGACTCATGAAACACCCGTCAACTGCCCAAAGGCTTACATTTTTGAGATGGTCGTTGTGAACAGAAAAATAATTTTGTGCAATTTCCTCCTGAGTCAAATCACCAGGAATAACAAAAACACAGATATCGGTTTCCCTGTTATCCTGAACCAGGAGATAGGGGTCAGAACAAAAGCTAATACATTTACTTGGTGCAACCGCCCGGCCTTTGAATGCCGCATCAAGAATTGAGACAAGATGTTTCATATTGGGTTTAATGAAAAGGATTTGGCGTGAATGGAGTATAATTGATTAAAGTCTGCGCCAAGCATTTCAGAAACGACGTCTAAATAGTTTTGCTTGATAACCCCCGTTTTTTCATTAAAAATATTCTCACAAGGTTGGCTTTCAGGCATAAAGCTATTACCAAGAGAGTATGCACTAAATAAATCGGGAGTGATGAAGAAATCTTTTTTTACGACAGAAATTATTTCTGCTTCTACAGACGGGTTCTTTGTTAATACCCTTGAAGCGAAGAGCAAATTATTGATAACCGTTAGTACATATGGACTATGTGTAGTAATGACCAACTGGTTTTCAGGTAAGTAATTAACCATAAGAACCAATAATTCAATTAAAGCTTTTTGGGCAACAGGAAAAAGATGTGCTTCCGGTTCCTCAATTACTCTGAAAAATTTTTGATTTTCTAAAACTCCTATAAGGATATGCTGCAAAATTCGTATAGATTCTTTTTGGCCAGAAGAGGCATCTTTAAGGTGAACATATTCGGTAGACGAATGTCTGATTTTTTCACCCCACTGATCAATTTCATATTTGCCTTTGAGGATCAACTCAGCATTATTCAAGATCAATTGAAATGCAGATCCAGACATAAAACTAACACGGTCATTGTGCTCCGAGAAGAAAGAGGCGAGGCTGTGAAAAGAGCCTCCATGCTTTCTGAAAACTCCTCGGATGCGTTGAACTTCTCTCAAAAAATCAAGCATCAATATCTCATCGACAGTTTGAGCACGATCGGTATCTGTTTTTTTTCTGTTATCATCCAAAACCTCCATCAGCGTCTTTTCCATGTAAGATTCAAAAGTAGATTGATAGCTTACAGTGGATTCCCGGCCAGCAATAATATAATGGTGAAAATCCTGGTCGTTCGCGAAGGCATCATTTATTTGAATGGAAATGTTTTGAATTTGCTGAAGTTTATCTTCTGTCAAGGCAATTTGTTCACGACTATCACGAGTATTTTGAAGCCTACCATCAATATGGTTAAGCTGATCTTTCCCATTACGGAGCGCCCTCATCATGGTTTGATTTATAAAGTCTGGACTGAGGGTTACCAAAAGTTCTTTTCGATCCCCAAGCGTCAATTTTATAAAACGGCTTTCTTCGATATTGTAAAAATAAGTAATTTCAAAGTTGGCCAAATGACGAGTAGAACCAAAGAGATTATAAAACTCATCTCGTGTAGGGAAAATCAAATGCTCTGCAATAGAGAAAGCAGATGTAGAAGATTTATAAAATCTGTCAAAAACCCGGTCACTCAATGCCTTGAAAAAGTATATGAGTTTAGCAATTGTACTCTTTCCACTTGCCTGTTCTCCAATAAGAACTACAATTTTTTTAATGTCAATATCAGCTTCTTGAATCGCCCCAAAATTCCGAATTACGATTTTTTGCATTACATTACCAATTAAGCAGTTAATGATGAAAGACAAGACAAAGATAACTGATATTTCGAGGCTGAAATTAGCAATTTTTGCTTTTTGCCTTTCTCCTTTTTGCCTTTTGGCTCAAAACACGGTTGCTCCTGAAGACGCCATCCGCGCCGCACTCCAAAACCACCCGGCAATCAAAGCTGCCGCTTTTGACGTGCAGGCTAAAAAATATGCAGAAAAAACAGCCCTCAACCTGCCCAACCCTGAAGTGAATGCAGAAAGTCCGACCGGCCAATTTTATGCGGTGGGCGTCTTGCAGTCCTTTGAGTTTCCGACCGTTTACGCCCGGCAAAAACAGGTTGCAAAAGCAGAAACCGCCCTTGCGCAGGCTGGACAACGCATTAGCGAAAACGACCTGCGCTATGCTGTGCGTACGATGTACTTAGATTTACAGGTTGCGGACTACCAAAGCCGTCAATGGAGGACGCGGGATAGTTTGTACCAGGCCATTTCCGTTGCAGCAGGCCGTCAGTTTGATGCCGGGGAGATTGATTTTTTACAGAAAACATTGGTTGAAAATGAAGCGGGCAAAGTCACTCAGGAGCGGCGCGCTGCCGAACAGTTGGCATTGACAGCAACCGGGCAATTGAAGACCCTGACCGGTTTGGCTGATTGGGATGCGCTGCTACCGCTTCGCCCTGATACGACTGGTTTGGCAGGCATTTCAGGCCCGGGCGCAAATCCGGCCATTTTATATGAACAACAAGCCGTACAAGTTGCAGAAAAACAGGTGGCTTTGGCCAAAAGCAAAGCTTTACCCAATTTTTCAATCGGCTACATGAATCAGGGAGAACGCGAAACTCCGATGGATTACCGTTTCCGCGCCAGCATTGGCCTGCCTTTGTGGGTGGGGCAATACCGCGCAGGGGTCAATGTGGCTAAAGCCGAAAGCCTGGCTGCCGTTGCCCGCGCAGCTGCGCAAAGCCAGGCGATAGCAATCCAGCTTCAGCAAACGGATACAGAGGCACTTACTGCGCTCGGATTTGTGCGTTATTACGAGCAGGAAGCTTTACCACGCAGCCGGGCGTTGATCTCCGCCGTGTTGCGGATGCGCGACGCCGGGCAAACCGATTATGTCACCTTTTTGAAGACGCTTGACGAAGCTTTTGCCATTCAGCGCGAATACGCGGTTCAGATACAGGCTTTTGAAATGGCCCGTATCCAACGCCTATATCTTGCAGGACAATAAATTTGATAAAACCTAAGATTATGAAATTACCTATTTTTAATACCCCGATATTTGGCCTTGCCCTGTTCCTTGCGCTTTTACCTGGAATTACTTTTGCGCACGGCGATGAAATTCTATCGGATCCCGGCGTGGCAAACGACCACTTCACCCGGTATGGCCAGTCGGACCGCTACGAATTGACGCTTTATTACCCCGAACTTGTTGTGGGAACAGAGGCGCATTTGATGTTGTATGTAGCAGATTACAAAAGCAACCGGCCCATTGATAAAGCTGAACTTAAAATCAGCACTTTGGAAAACCCCCAATTGGTGTTTGAAGTAGCGCCTTATGCACCGGGCGTCTATGAGTTGCACACCACTTTCCCTGAAAACAAAGCGTATACCCTCAATGTGCAGGTCAGCCACCCAAACGGCGCCGACCTCATTGGCATAACCGGGGTGAAAGCCGGTGAAAAACTCACATCGACTGAGGAAGTGCACGAACACGAAGAGCCGATTGGTTCCTGGCTATGGTTTGTCGGGGGCCTGCTGCTGGGAGGCTTGGTGGTGTGGTTTGTCAGTCGCCGTCGCAGCCGGGTTTTGACGGTCGCATTACTTTTGGTAAGCGCCTGGTTTTCAGCGCCCAACTGGAGCCCGGTTTTTGCGCACGACGGCGAAGAACACGGGCCGAAACAAAGCAGCGGTGGCGGCTATGGCAAATCGGTTTATGCGCCAAAAGAAACGCAATTTCTGTTTGAAATCCTGACCCAACCCATCGCAATCGGCGATTACCAGTCAGCAACCACGATGTTCGGCACTATTGTTCCGGCTTCCGGCGGTTTGGGCGTGGTCGTTGCCCCGCAAAGTGGACGCCTCACGAAGGTCAGCGCGCGTGTTGGCCAATCGGTGCGCGCCGGACAGGTGTTGGCGGTGCTGCAACAAACCGTGAGCACGCCCGATCAGGTTGACATTGCCGCCAACAACAGCGGTCTGGCGGTGCAGATCGAAACGGCAAAAACGCGGGTGACGGCTACTAAACGGGAATACGAGCGACTGAAAAAGATCGAAGACA
>JBJXFD010000372.1:0-9726 GCA_046153985.1 Saprospiraceae bacterium | reverse complement strand
CAACTTGTCCTAAAGGATTTTGATGGTACCACCAGCTCTATGTGATCTATGTGAAAACAACTATGTGAACTATGTGGTAAAAACCTCTCCCCTATGTGGTGGGATCATAATACCCCCGGTACCACCCCACAAAAGCGGCAATTCCTTCCTGCACCGTTGTCTCAGGTTTATACCCCAGGTCCCGAACTAAATCGGACACATCCGCGTAGGTTGCCGCCACGTCGCCGGGCTGCATGGGAAGAAATTCTTTTTTTGCCGTTTTGCCTAAGTTTTTTTCGATGGCGCCGATAAAATCCATCAGGTTAACGGGGCTGTTGTTGCCGATGTTGTAAATTTTATAAGGGGCTTTGGAGCCGGATGGGTTTGGCGCTTTGCCACTCCAGTCGGGGTCGCCGGTTGGGGGGTGGTTCAGCACGCGCACGATGCCTTCTACAATATCGTCAATGTAGGTGAAATCGCGCACCATTTCGCCGTTGTTGTACACCTCAATGGGCTGGTCTTCGAGGATTGCTTTGGTGAACAAAAACAGGGCCATATCCGGTCGCCCCCAGGGGCCGTAGACCGTAAAAAAGCGCAGGCCGGTCGTTGGCAGTCCGAACAAATGGCTGTACGTATGCGCCATTAATTCGTTGCTTTTTTTGCTGGCGGCGTAAAGGGAAATGGGGTGGTCTACGTTGTCGGACGTAGAAAACGGCATGTTTTCGTTCAGGCCGTAGACGCTGGAACTGCTGGCGTAGGCTAAGTGCCGGACGCCGGTGTGCCGGCAGGCTTCGAGCAGGTTGGCAAACCCGACGATGTTGCTGTCAATATAGGCCCGGGGGTTGCTGATGCTGTACCGCACGCCGGCCTGGGCGGCTAAGTTGCATACGGCGTCGAAGCGCTCTGCTTCCAGCAAGGCCAGCAGGGCTTCGTTGTCTTCGATCGCCAATTTAACAAAGCGGTAGTTTGGGTATTTTTGGCTGGTAACCAGGGTATTGTATTCAAAATCCATGACCTCGAAACCCGCTTCGCGCAGGCGGGCGAGTTTCAGGTTGACGTCGTAATAATCGTTGAGGACGTCTAAGCCGACCACTTCGTGGCCGCCCGCCGCTAAGCGATTGGCCAGGTGATACCCGATAAACCCGGCGGAACCGGTTATTAAGATCTTCATTGTTTGGATTTAAACGGATGCGCGCTCAGGGGCAGGGCAGCCATCGGGTGATACGCGCCGGTGAGGCCAACGGGCATTTTTTCGCGGATTTCGTGTACGATCTGCACCGCCGGGGCTGCTGCCTCCAATCCGAATCCGTGCCCGTCGAGGATGTCGCGGTAACTCAGGGTATGTAAATCGGTGAATCCTTCGCTGAATTCCACGGAGTCGCCGTCTACGGTAATGGACCGAAACGTGCGCCCGCCGGCTGCTTTTACGGCATCGGGCAGGGTGTCCACATTGATGCTGAGGAACCAGCGGACCCGCGCTTTTTCGAGTTGTAAAAATCCGGCTGCCCGGTCGTGGGTATGCACGTGGACGACATTTTCCTGCACCGGCCCGAAGACCCATTGCAGCATGTCGAAAAAGTGGACGCCGATGTTGGTGGCGATGCCGCCGGATTTGCTGACGTCGCCTTTCCAACTGGTGTAGTACCATTTGCCCCGGGAGGTGATGTAGGACAAATCCACATCGTAAATTTTATCTGCGGGGCCTGCTTCCACCTGTTTTTTCAGGTTGATGATCACGGGATGCAGGCGCAATTGCAGAATGGTGTAGACTTTTTTGCCGGTTTCGGCTTCTATTTCGCGCAAAGCGTCCACATTCCAGGGGTTGAGCACCAGTGGTTTTTCGCAAATGACGTCGGCCCCGAGGCGCAGTCCGAACCGGATATGGGCGTCGTGTAGGTAATTGGGCGAACAAACGGAAACAAAGTCAAGGGGGGTGCCGCTGCGTTTCAGTTTTTCGATGTGGCGGTCGAAGCGCTCGAATTCTGTAAAAAAATCGGCATTCGGGAAATAGCTATCCATGACGCCCACGGAATCGGTTCGGTCCATAGCCGCAAGCAGCTGGTTGCCGGTGTCCTGGATGGCGCGCATGTGGCGCGGTGCGACGAAACCGCCTGCGCCGATGAGTGCGAAATTTTTCACGAAGGATTATTTGGTTGGCAATCTGACATCAAGAAAGGACTATTTTTTAATTGATGATAGATGATTGATGAATGATGATTGATGATGTGACTGAGCGATCCCGCAGGGTGAATGCCTGGTGGGCATTCAAGCGAAGGAACGCGTCAGCGGTGTTTAGCCTATACACATTTGATGTGTCCGTATTTCAACATCAACAATCATCAATTATGTAATTGTCAATCATCAATGCATAAACACGGCTTCGCCGCCGATATGTCGCAGGGACTTATCGCTGGTGTGGCGCTGTGTGGCGCGCCGTGTGTATGAGCACTCAATCCCTTTCTTCTACTACCTTCAGGCAGTGATAGGGGGCGTTGGCGCCGTATTTTCAACAACATCATGTTCTTCCAGCGCGGCGCCACCTTTTTGAAAGGGTGGCGCCAAGGTTTTTTAGGTGTCATCTGCGCAGGCACGGAGCAGGTGACATCTCAAAAAACCGGTTCCCGAATCGCGAAAATTGAGACGACACCTGCCGCTTTTGGGCGACCGCGAGGGTCGCCCCTACCGGCTCCCGCTCTCCTCTCTCCCGAGTTTTTTGTTCCAGAGAGGTAACACCTTTTTAGAAAGGTGTCACCTCGATCATGTTTTCGTTCCCACTCAGGGCGACCGCGAGGGTCGCCCCTACCGGCTCTCCCGCTCGCACCCGGAGTTTTTGTCTCAGAGAGGTAACACCTTTTTAGAAAGGTGTCACCTCCATCAGGCGTTCACCCCCTCACCCCCTCTTTCCCTCTCCCGCTCACACCTTCACCAGCAACCCCGGCGCGATATACATACGCAACGACAACCCCGTGTGGGTCAGCTCGATCAGCAGGTTTTTATTTTCCTGGCCTTCCAGCAGCTTTCCGCGGAGGCCGGTCAGTTTGCCACCGATGATTTCGACTTCATCGCCGGTACAAAATTCATTGGGGTGTACTTCCACGTCAGTTCCTTCGCCCACAATGCGCTGAATGATTTTGATTTCGGCTTCGGGGATGGCGATGAGGTTGCGGGCAAATTTGACAAAATTGACCACGTCCGGCGTTTCCAGCACGGGTACGTATTCTTTTTTGGTGATCTTCACAAAAATGTAGCCACTGATCAGGGGCAATTCCACCGTGCGTACTTTGCGTTCGTAGCGCCGGATGTATTTCAACAGGGGCAAATAAGCTTCGATCGCGTTTTCCGCCAATCGTTTGCTGACCAATTTTTCGCGCTTGTACGCCGTATATACCGCAAACCAACGGGCTTCCTGCTCGTCGAGTTGATTGGTGATATGTGCTTGCGTTGCGGACATTTTTTATAGTATATAGATTTTAGTAGATAGTAGAAAGATAGCTTACATAAAACAACCAGGGAAGACTCCCTCTCTCACCCTCTCTCTCCGGAGTTTTTATTTCACAGAGGTAACACCTTTTTAGAAAGGTGTCACCTCGATCATGCTCCCTCTCTCACTCTCTCTCACTCACCCACTCTCACTCTCTCCCTCACAACCGCCAATAAACCATCCCCTCATCCGTCTTCGGGTAAATGCCTTTCAAATCAAACAACACCGGTGCGCCGTTCATGATGCTTTTAAAATAATCGAGCGACAGGTTGTGGTATTCGCGGTGTGCGACAGCCACGACAATGGCGTCGTATTCGGTTGAAATCTGGTCAATCAGGGTCAGGTTGTATTCGTGCGCCACCTCATTGGCGGACGCGTAGGGGTCAGTAATGTGTACATTAATGGAAAACTGCATCAATTCCTTAACCAAGTCGGCCACTTTTGAATTTCGGATGTCCGAAACGTCCTCTTTGAAGGTAAAGCCCATTACGAGTACTTTGGCGTGGCTGGGATTTTTACCCTGTTGGATGAGCAGTTGCACCAAGCGTTTAGCGATGAAGGCCGGCATGTCGTCGTTGATGCGGCGACCGCTGTTGATCACCTGGGGGTTGTAGCCCAATTCTTTGGACTTGTGCAGCAGGTAATAAGGATCCACGCCAATGCAATGGCCGCCGACCAAACCCGGTGAAAATTTCAGGAAATTCCATTTTGTCCCGGCGGCTTCCAGTACTTCCTGGGTGTCAATGCCCATGCGGTCGAAAATCAGGGCCAACTCGTTCATAAACGCGATGTTGAGGTCGCGCTGGGTGTTTTCGATGACCTTGGCCGCTTCGGCGACTTTTACGGAAGCTGCTTTGAAGACGCCGGCGGTGATGATCGTTTCGTAAACCTTCGCAACGACATCTACCGCTTCCGCGTCGTTGCCAGAGACGACCTTCAGGATTTTATCCACCGTATGCTCGCGGTCGCCCGGATTGATGCGCTCCGGAGAATACCCGATTTTAAAATCTTCCCCCATTTTAAGTCCCGACAGGCGTTCCAGGATTGGCACGCAATCTTCTTCCGTACAGCCTGGGTAGACGGTGGATTCAAAGATGACGTAATCGCCTTTTTTCAGGATTTTGCCCACCGTTTCGGAGGCGCTCAGCAGCGGGCGAAGGTCGGGATTTTTGTGTTCGTCTATCGGTGTTGGGACGGCAACGATGTGGAAATGGGCTTCCCGAAGTTGCTCCGGATCTGCCGTAAAAGCAATGTCCTTATCGTCGAAAGCCGACCCTTCCAACTCCTTGGAAGGATCAGTTCCCAGCTTCATCAGTTCAATGCGGTGTGCGTTGATGTCGAACCCGATGACGCTGAATTTTTTTGCAAATTCGAGCGCCAGGGGCAACCCCACATACCCCAATCCAATGACTGAGAGCTTGTTTTGTTTTTTAATCAGTTTTTGAAACACAATTTCCTGACTTAGTTCTTTTCTTCAAAAAAGCGCCTGTTCTTATTGAACAATTGCTGAGTTTTCTCACGCTATAGCTCAGTTGCGTTCCCGCACCTGGTTGTCTTTCAATTCATAAACTGCCCCGCTTTCCGGACAAACCGCCTGGTTTGATGCGTCAAAGTGGAGCCGGTGCCCGAATTTGCTCATCCAGCCGGTCTGGCGCGCCGGATTTCCGGTCACCAGCGCAAAATCGGCCACCGCTTTGGTCACCACCGCGCCCGCGCCGATAAAGGCATAAGCGCCGATGTCGTTGCCGCAGACGATGGTGGCGTTTGCGCCGATGGTAGCGCCCTGTCCCACATGGGTTTTGAGGTATTCATTTTTCCGAACAACGGCGCTTCTCGGGTTCATCACATTGGTAAAAACCATTGAAGGCCCCAAAAAAACGTCATCGCCGCAAGTAACGCCTTCGTAAATGGAGACATTGTTCTGCACCTTTACATTATTTCCCAACACCACGCCATTGGCGATGAATACATTCTGGCCAATGTTGCACCCCCGTCCGAGGCGCGCGCCCCCCATGATGTGCGTGAAGTGCCAGATTTTGGAGCTTTCTCCGATCTGGGCGCCTTCGTCAATGATGGCAGTTTCGTGCGTGTAGTAGTTCATGGTTATTGGTTACTGGTTATTGGTTATTGGTTACTGGTTACTGGTTACTGGTTATTGGTTACTGGTTACTGGTTATTGGTTATTGGTTATTGGTTACTGGTTATTGGTTATTGGTTACTGGTTATTGGTTATTGGTTACTTGCTATTGAATTTTTGGTTTCAAGGCCAGTGATAACCTACTAATAACCAATAACTAATAACCAATAACCACCACAATAGTGCTAACCTACTAATAACCAATAACTAATAACCAATAACCACCACAATAGTGGAAACCCACCAATAACGAATAACAGATAACCAATAACTATCCCAGACGATCTTCAAATCGCCTCACTCCTTCACAAACATACCCCAGCGTCTCCTCGTCCAATTCCGTGTGCATGGGCAGCGACAATACGCTTTTGCACAGGGCATCCGTAACCGGCAAATGGTCAATTTTATGGGTCATGGCGTCGCGGTAAGCTTTTTGGGCGTACAGCGGCACGGGATAATAAATCATGGTCGGGATGCGCAATTCCTGCAAATGCGCCTGAAGCGCATCGCGCTGGTTGTCGCCCACCAACAGGGTATATTGGTGGAAAACGTGGGTGGAATTGTGCTGGCGTGCCGGTATGGTGATGTTTGGCAGACCGGCCAGCGCCTGATCGTAGAAAGCGGCGGCAGCCTGACGTGCAGCAGCGTAAGCATCCAAATGCCGGAGTTTGATTTCGAGAATCGCGGCCTGAATGGAATCTAAGCGCGAGTTCACGCCGACTAAATCGTGGTAATAGCGCTTGGTTTGGCCGTGGTTGGCGATCATCCGGCATTTTTCAGCGAGGGCGTCGTCATTGGTATAAATTGCGCCGCCGTCGCCGTAGCATCCTAAGTTTTTGGATGGATAAAAAGACGTACAGCCGATGTGGCCGATGGTGCCCGTTTTTTGGGTATGGCCGTCGCGAAAGGTGTAATCGGCGCCGATGGCTTGGGCGTTGTCTTCGATGACGATGAGGTTGTGCCGGCGCGCCACTTCCATAATCGGTTCCATATCACAGCTTTGGCCAAAAAGGTTGACCGGCACGATGGCTTTGGTGGCAGGAGTAATGGCCTGCTCAATAATTTCAGCGGTAACGTTGAAAGTATGCGGATCCACATCCACCATAACTGGCCGCAAACGCAGCAGGGCAATCACTTCGGCGGTAGCCACATAAGTGAATGCAGGAACAATGACTTCGTCGCCGGGTTGAAGGTCGGCAGCCATCATGGCGATTTGCAGGGCATCGGTTCCATTGGCGCACGGAATTACGTGTTTCGCCCCGAGGTAAGCTTCCAGGTCGGCCTGAAAGGATTTCACTTTCGGGCCATTGATAAATGCCGCAGACCCAATTACTTCCAGTACAGCCGCATCCACTTCGGATTTGATTTTGTCGTACTGCGTATTCAAATCAACCATCTGTATATTGCGTAGTGCAGTTGCCATTTTTCGTTAATTTATACTTTATTCACGCAGGAACAAAGTCGTAGTTACTTTATTATCAAATAATTACCAACAAATCACTCCGTTCTTCGACAGGATTGCGTTTCAAAAGGGAGCAAAGTTAGAACAATATCAATACTCAAACTGTTGCAGCGCTTTGAGCGCTATAGTCTCGCCAATCGCCAAAGAAGCCGTTGCTGCCGGTGAAGGCGCGTTACAAACATTGATGACGCCAGGCTGTTCGTAGATCAGGAAGTCGTCCGCCAGGTTGCCTTCCACATCACAAGCCATGGCCCGAACCCCTGCACCGTATCGCTGAACGTCGTTTTCGCTTATTTCGGGGATCAATTGTCGTAAAGCTTTCACAAAAGCCTTTTTTGAATACGAGCGGCGCAATTCATCCAGTCCGTTGCGCCAATACTTCCAGGCCAACCCGCGGAAACCCGAATAAGTCAAGGTTTCAAAGAGTTCCGGAAAATCTACCTGCCACCGGCTGTACCCCTCCCGTTTGAAAGCCAGCACCGCATTCGGACCAGCCTCGATTCCTCCGTTGATCATGCGGGTGAAATGCACGCCAAGGAAAGGAAAGTCCGGGTTGGGTACCGGATAGATCAGGTTGCGCACCAAGTGCTGCTTTTCAGGGACGATTTGGTAGTATTCCCCCCGGAAAGGCAGAATTTTCAACGCCAACCGGGGGATGGTCATCGTGGCCACCCGATCGGAATACAATCCGGCGCAATTGATCACGAGTTTTGACCGCAGTTCTCCCCGTTCAGTGAGAATGAGCACCTGATTGTTGTCGCGCCGGATGTTGAGCACTTTTGCTCCGAACAGAGCCCGTCCGCCTTTATCGGTGACCAATTCAAGGTATTTTTGCGCCACCTGTTTATAGTCTGTAATGCCTGCCTGAGGCACCCAGATGGCTTCGACGCCTTTTGCATGGGGTTCAATTTCAGCCAGTTCAGCTGGATTAATTTTCCGAATTCCGGCTAATCCGTTCGCCAATCCACGCTGATAAATCTTTTCGAGCTGGATTTGCTCCCGGGCATTGACCGCCACGATCACTTTGCCGCAGATGTCATAAGGTACGTCGTAGCGTTCGCAAAAGTCGAGCAGCATGGCGTATCCTTTCCGGCAATGTTCAGCGCGGGTACCGCCCGGTGTATAATAGATTCCCGAGTGGATGACCCCGCTGTTGTGGCCGGTCTGGTGCCGCGCGATCCCGTCTTCTTTGTCAATGACGACGATGCGCAAGTTTGGTTTTCGGGCACTAAGTTGGAAGGCCGTTGCCAAGCCAACGATTCCTGCGCCAATAATGGCTACATCTATTGATTGTATGTCGGTTATTGGTTGCACTAATTAGTCCTTTGCCCAAAGTAACAATGGTTTAGGCTTCGTTAATCCCCAGCTTTTGAGGTTCTCAAATTCCTCTTCACTGTAGATCAGGTACCGTATTTTTCTTTTGATCAGGGTTTCTACTTTCTCAATCAAGTGTACAAGGTAGTTGATTTCAATGTTGCCGATGAACACGAGGTCTATGACCTGGCTGTCTAAGCCTTTTGAAAATTCTCCGATGACGTAAACCTTGCTCACTTCGCCGAGGCGTTCGATGACATTTTCGATCACCCGGTCTAAGCCAATTTGCTTGAGTAAAATGTTGTGTACTTCTTTGAACAGGGGGTGCTCCGTATTTGCCTGAAAGATTTTTTTGTTGCCATCCAATCGCGACACCAGCATGCCGGCTTCTTCAAAGCGGTTGAGTTCGAGGCGAATGGCGTTGGAAGACTCTCCAAACTCGCTCTCTAAGCTTCGCAGGTAAGCAGTAGCATTGCTATTGAGGAAAAATTTCATCAATAATTTAATGCGCGTTTTGGAAGAAATCAGAATTTCGATCATAATCGAGTAATAAAACTACTCAAAAAGCAGCTGTAAAGATAGAAACGGCATTTTAATCCCGCAAATTTTACGTGATGCGATTTTTTTGTAAGGGCAGAAAATTTTCTGCCCCCAGAATCAAAAATACGAAAGCCGGATCTGGATGGCCCGATCCTGATCGAGGGTAAACAACTGTTTGTCAAAAGCCGGTTCACTCATAAAGCCGCGGGCATCGTTGGAAAAACCGTAACCTTCTTTGGGAATCCCCACGAAATTGAAGTCCATCTTACCGTTTCTATTTTCGTCGTGAAAAATCTGAACGGCGTATTTGCCTTTAGGCAAACCCTTAATCATCAACACGCTACGCTTATTGGCGATGGTTGAAAATTCCTGTTTCACCACCTTTTTTTGTTCATCCAGCACCTGAATGGCTATTTGTCCTGCGTCATTCTTAACCTTGATGATGTTTATTTCGAGGTTGACCCCATTGGCGAGGTTATGTTCCGGCATTTCGTTAAGTGGAATATAAAAAATTAAAATTTGAAAAAAAACAAAGAAAAGCGTCATGATCATGTATTTTTTTTAATAAATATGCGTTATCATTTTAACAGTCCTAAGACTGTAAAGTTCTTTTACATAGCATCCATACAAGAACCTTGAACAAGCACACCTTACACGCTTTTTCAAAACCGATTCTTTTATAAAAATTTTTCTTTATGACACGCTTTAAAAATTTTCAAGGTGAGGACGTGCTGGATGCACACCAATTATTGTTGATTAAAGGAGGAGGAGATCCGCCGCCATGGCCAGACGATGACGACGACTTCTAAGAGA
>JBJXFD010000405.1:0-3388 GCA_046153985.1 Saprospiraceae bacterium | reverse complement strand
TTTTTCATGTCGTGAAGATAAATAATTTGTTTTGTCGTGATCAGCCCTCCAAGTTGTCGTATCTGGCACTCCCTCAGAATCAATGGAGAACGCTACCTTTGTGGTACAAAAATATTTATTTTTAACACAATTTATTTAAAATAATGTCAAAAGGAACAATGCGAAAGCTCAAACTGCAGACACAGGTATCTGTAGATGGTTTTATTGCCGGCCCCAATGGGGAAATGGACTGGCTGACCTGGAACTGGAGCGACGACCTCAACCAATACGTCACTGAACTGACCGACCCGGTTGACTGCATCCTGCTGGGGAGTGTGCTGGCCCAAGGGTTCATCCCGGCCTGGGAAGGTCAGCTTGCAAACCCGGAAACAGAAGATGCTGCCTCTGCCCACAAGATGGTAGACACGCCTAAAATTGTGTTTTCAAAAACCTTAGACCACCTGGAAGGGCAAAATGTGCAATTGGAAAAAGGGGACTTAGTCGAAGTCATCACCCGGCTTAAAGCAACGCCCGGCAAAGACCTCATTGCCTATGGCGGCAGCAATTTTGTTTCCAACCTGATTCACCACGGACTGATTGACGAATACTACCTTTTTGTTAATCCCGCAGCAATCGGCTGCGGCATGACCATTTTCAAATAAAGAACCAACCTGAAATTGGTAAACGCCCGGGCTTTTGATTGTGGGGTGGTGGTACTTCACTATGAGCCTTTGCGATAGAGCGTGTTGTTTGAAGCTGCAAAATGCAATTTGTTTCTAAAATTTCCCGCAAAGTCCGCGAAGGACACGCAAAGTCCGCAAAGTCCGCAAAGCGAGACGCCAGGCCGTTGTGATCGTTGTGCCGTTGTGTGAAATAAAAACTCCGTTGTGTGATAAAATCAGCAGGGAATTGATGCCAGCCTTAGCGTCCTTGGCGAGACCTTTGCGCCCTTTGCGGGAAACAATCTCTTTGCGGGAAACAATTTCTCAAAAGGACATGGTTTTAAAAACAAAATGTGTATTTTTGTGCACATAAAAACAAACAAAAAGCTTTAATCATGTCCATTACACTCGAAACCCGCATTACAATCACAGCGCCCATTGAAAAAGTTTGGGCAGCCCTGACCAAACCCGAATTGGTGAAACAATATTTCTTCGGAACGGATTTGGTCACCACCTGGCAGATCGGCTCACCCATTTTTTTTCGCGGCGAATGGGATGGCACCGCTTATGAAGACAAAGGCACCGTGGTGGCATTCAATCCATTGAGTAACCTGCGTTACACCTACCTGAGCTCCTGGAGCGACCTGGCAGATGAGCCCGAAAACTACGCCAACATCAGCTACGCCCTCCACGAAGAAGGCGACACCACTGTGCTAACCGTCGCGCAGGACAAGATCGAAGACGAAGAAAGACGCGCCCATTCCGAACAGAACTGGCAATCTGTTTTTGGTGCGATGAAAGAAATGCTGGAGAAGGGCTGACCTCAATCTAAGTAATCAAATCTAAGCTGCTGCATCCAGTGATTTCCACTTCTTGAGTCTTGAAGCGCCTGAGAAATCTCCCAGTCTTCCCGGTTCAATGAACTGCAAAACCGCAAAGACTTCAGCGATTTGACCTGCAGGAGGCTATCCGGCAACGAACGCAGGTTTTTGCCGCTCACCTCCAGGTTTTTCAGGCGTTTCAGATCGCCAATGGCTTCCGGAATGTGCGCAATATCGGTATAGATTTTAAGCTCATCCAAAGTGATGTGTTTGAAAAGCGCAGCCGGCAGGGCTTCCCCAGCACAACGAATCAGCAAGCGTTTGAGTACGCCCTGTAGTGCAGGAGCATTCAAAATTTGGTTTGATTCTTCTTCGCTGAACAACATGTTGTTGAGACTCAAATAATGCGGGCGCTGCAAAAGAGAAGGGTACAAATCCTGGAAAAGTGCAGCCCTGTAAGGGTTTTCAAGGCTTTCGCGATAGTGAAAAAAATTAAGGAGCAGCGCTTTGTTTTTGGTGCGGTAATAGTGGGCAACCACCATTTGCGACACGCCGGGAGGGCGCTGATAGGGATACCGAGCCCGCTCCAGGATTTTGTCGAGGTCTCTCGTCTCCGACAAAACAGCCCTCATGCCTTCTGATGCTTTGGTTTTCAGCAATTTACGAAAATCATTTCGAACTGCCTGATCGGCTGAGGTTTTAGCCACCACCACCAAATCGGGAATCACAGCATCCGGGATGCCGCCTTTTTTGAGCATTTCGAGCACCACGCGCTCATTGGCCGGGTCGTTCGACCAAATCAACCGGCGCAGCGCCTCCAGATCGTTTTCCGGTAAGGTTTGCATAAAGCCCGGCTGGTATTCCTTCAACACTTTGTCCATTTCTCCTTCGCTGCAAAACCAGTGCGGCTTGGCCCAAAAGCCTTCCGGCAAATCCGGGCAGGCATTTCCCACCAAAATAAAATCTACGTCAGCGCTGAGTTTTGCAACAATTTTTATGCCCATCGCTTCCAGTTTCTCTTTGTAATCCACTTTTTTTACCCGCGTTCCTCCACTGATAAAAAGGCTTTTGTGTTCAAATTGGCGCAAAGCTGAAAAGGCGGTGCGATCGGGATTCAGCAAGTACAAATGATCCCAAACGACCTGCTTCAATGGGCCGCTGCCAATATTGACGGCTTGCAAAAAATCAGTTTTGAATGCATCAGAATAAGGGGCCGCTTTTTCGGGATTTTCCAATAAAAAATGCCCAAAAACCAAGCGGGTGCGCGGTTCGGCATTGAATTTTGTCAAGGTGGCATTCAGGGTTTGCACCAATTTCATGTCCCTTCCCGGGTTTTGGCATTCGATGCGCAGCGCCTGCAAATTGGGCAATAGGGCAATTTCTTTTCGGATAAAGATCGGCTCACCGGCTATCCATCGGATTTTCAGGTTGTTCAGGGCCGGGAAATGATCCCAGGTTACAGGCAGTTCGACAGGTTTTGACTCAAGATTGATGGTCTGCAATGCGGGGCATTCGCACCACGAATCGGGAAGGCTGCCCAGTTCAGCAACTTTGATGCTGATGGCATTCAATGCAGTATTAGCTTTTCCAAAATCGGGTAATTGGCCACAAGACCCCGAGGTTTCGACGGCAAAAGTTTCCAAATCCGGGAATCCCTGCCAGCCCGTTCCGAAGTCGGCCATCGAAATACACGAAAGGTTGAATTGCTTCAGTCGGGTGCATTGCCCCAACGCAGCGGGGAGCTGTCGAAGTTCGGGTAAAGCAAGCCGGAAAATTTCTGCAGAAGGCGCCAGCATAAATTCAGGGATGCTTTGCGCAAAAGAATCCATAAACGCGACGGTTTTTACCGCCGGCATTTTTTCTGAAAAATCGTTTTTTGGAACCTCTTCGCGATTGAAAACTTTAGACAAAATTCCCGAAAAACCA
>JBJXFD010000349.1:0-6087 GCA_046153985.1 Saprospiraceae bacterium | reverse complement strand
CAAAATTTAACCAGCATGTCCTTCGACCTCATCATTCATAACGTCGCCAAACACATCCAACTGAACGATGCCGAACAGGCGCGGTTCACCTCAATGTTGCAGGCCCGAACCCTGAAGCGGAAGCATTATTTGTTGCTGGAAGGCGAAGTGTGCCGACATTCCGCCTTCGTCGTATCGGGCTGCCTGCGAGGGTTCAGCGTGGATAAAAATGGGGACGAGCACGTGCTGAATTTTGCCACACCGGGCTGGTGGATGGCGGATTTGTACAGCCTCATTACCCAAAAACCGGGCGTTTTGAACATTGAAGCGCTGGAGCCCTGTTCCCTGTTGTTGCTGTCGAAAAGCGACCAGGAACTCCTGTATCAGGAAATCCCGAAATTCGAACGCTTTTTCCGCATCATCGTGGAAAACTCATTAGCCAGTAACCAGCAGCGCCTGTTGGACAACCTCAGCCTGACCGCGGAGGAGCGCTACCAAATTTTTTGCACGCGTTATCCGTCGTTGGTGGACTGCATTCCGCAAAAACACATCGCTTCTTACATCGGCATCACGCCGGAGTTTTTTAGCAAAATGCGCAGCGCCTTATTGAAGAAACAAGCGTAGAACGCCGTTTTCTTAATCTACCTTATTGGATTGGGGTAAGCCAGGCTGGTATCTTTGTCGTATGAAGAATATGTTTTTTTACCACATAGAAACATAGAAATATTCACATAGGGCACATAGCACAGGGAAGCCGCCTATGTGATCTATCCCGCCAAGTCGGGACAAGTTGTGAAAACAACTATGTGAACTATGTGGTAAAAAACTAAAAAACACTAAAATCAACGAACATGAACCGGAAAGACTTTCTCAGAAAAGGGCTGATGGGCACCGGCATCTTTGCGGCCTCAGCGGCGCTCGGCAATGTGGTAAAAAACAACATTGACGAGTTGAAAGAGCTGGAAATCATAGGATTCAATCATTTACCAAACAAGGAGTCAAATATCATGGCAAATACCATTTTGCACAAAGCGGATACCCGCGGCAAAGCCGATCACGGTTGGCTGAAAAGCTACCACAGTTTTAGTTTTGCCAGTTACTACAACCCCGACCGCATGCACTTCGGCGTGCTGCGCGTCCTGAACGACGACACCGTAGCGCCCGGACAAGGTTTCGGTACGCACCCGCACGACAACATGGAAATCATCAGCATCCCGCTGGAAGGCGACCTGGAGCACAAAGACAGCATGGGCAATGTGGCGGTCATCCGCAACGGCGACGTGCAGGTGATGAGCGCAGGCACAGGCATTCGCCACAGCGAATACAACCGGAATGCGACCGAATTGGTGAAATTTCTGCAAATCTGGGTGTTCCCGAACAAAAAAAATGTGGCGCCCCGCTACGACCAGCTTACGCTAAAAACCGAAGACCGCCATAACAAATTGCAGCAAATCCTGTCGCCAAACCCAGATGACGAAGGTGTTTGGATCCACCAGGATGCGTGGTTCCACCTCGGGCAGTTCGATAAAGGCAACGGCGTAGATTATCGCATCAAAAAACAAGGCAACGGGGTGTACGCATTCGTGCTGAAAGGCGACGTCACCATTGCCGGACAAACGTTGAACACCCGCGACGCGCTGGGTATTTGGGATACCGATCAAATTTCGATTTTGGCAGATTCGGAGGTGGAATTGTTGCTGATGGAGGTGCCGATGGCGATGTAGGGGCGACCCTCGCGGTCGCCCTGGGTATCATAAGACCTTCGCGGTCGCCCAAACCAGCCCGACGTAGCAATCCGCTGCGTCGGGCTGTCGTTTTTTAGAGGAATTGGCATTAGGGTGCCGTGGGGAGATAAAGATTTTCTATTTTCACCGGATAATTTTAGAAGGCATTATAACTGCTGCAAATTTTGTATCTTACCTCATGAATTTATAAAGCCACGCCGGATATGATTGAACGCATCATCATCGAGAATTACAAATCCATCAGGATGCTGGATTTGTCACTCGGGCCAATCAACCTTTTGATTGGAGCCAACGGCGCGGGCAAGAGTAATTTTATTTCATTTTTTCAACTGGTCAACCGAATTTACACAGGCGCAATTCGGGAATACTCCTTAAAAAAAGGGTCTAATAATTTACTTTACAGAGGTTTGAAGAACTCGGAATACATTAAGGGCTTACTTGATTTTGAGAATAAATATGCTTATGATTTTACGCTTGTCCCACTCAATGATGAATCTCTTTTCCTAGGTAAGCATAGGTATTATCACAATACACAGAATCAAAAAACAAAAAATTATAAATTGTGGCACTACGGCTCTTATACCTCTACTCAACCTAATCCGGATACGCCCACAGTTCAGGCAATTTTAGAATATTTGAATAATTTCAAATTATATCATTTTCACGATACCAGCGATACCTCTTCAATGAAGTTAAGCCATCCGATAGATGACAATCAATATCTTCGGGAAGATGCTGGCAATTTAGCGGCCTTCTTATATTTTCTTCAGGAAACTCATCCTAAGCATTTTCACCGGATTGAAATGACGATTCGCTCGATTGCTTCCTTCTTTGATCGGTTTGACCTCAAACCCAGAAGTCTAAATACAGCCCAGATCAAGCTTGAATGGAAAGAACAAGGATCGGACATGTACTTAGATGCATATAACCTGTCGGATGGAACCCTGCGCTTCATGGCTTTGACGGCATTGCTAATGCAGCCCGAACCTCCAAAAACAATCATCATAGACGAGCCTGAATTGGGCCTGCACCCGGTTGCCATCAACAAACTTGCCGGGTTGATAAAAAAGGCTGCTGTCCATAGCCAGGTCATCATTTCTACCCAGTCGGTTGGTTTAGTAAACAACTTTGAACCCGAAGAAATCATTACGGTTGATCGAAAAGACGGGGAATCAGTTTTTGAACGACTTGACAATCAAAGCCTTCAAAACTGGCTGGAAGATTTTTCCCTGGGAGAATTATGGAATAAAAATGTCATAGGAGGCCAGCCATGAGGCGGGTGTATTTCGTCGTTGAAGGGCAAACAGAGGCAGAGTTTGTGAAAGAAGTCATAGCACCTTACTTTCAAAGCGCAGAAATTTATGATACCCGCCCAATTATTATTGAGACGAGCAGGGGAAACAAAGGCGGTTTTGTGAATTTCCAACACTTGAAAAAACTGCTGGTTCGCTTAATAAAGGAAGAGCCGGACGTTGTGGTTACCACGATGGTTGATTTTTTCCGGGTTCCCAATGATCTTCCTGGTTATGCTGAATGCATCAAATTCAATTCTTCATCCGATAAAATAGAATGCCTGCAAAGTTATTTGACTGAGGATATTCATCGTACTGTTAATAGCCCACTGTTCATCCCATACATTCAGCAACACGAATTTGAAGCCTTGCTGTTTTCTTCCAATGCCGGATTTGAGTATTGTTTCGGTAAAGAGGTATACCATAAAACAGGTGAGGTAATTGAACAATTTCCAAATCCGGAAGACATCAATAGTCACCCACAAACGGCTCCTTCCAAGCGCTTGCTTGAAATCATACCTGATTATCAAAAAGTTATTGATGGCAACACCATTGCTATGGAAATTGGAATCGAAACCCTTCTACAAAAATGCCCCCGATTTCGTGCATGGATTGCGAGTTTGATTTCCAAAGCAAAAGCCTAAAGACTTACTCCAAAGACCAGGTTTTATTGGCATTTGAATGTTTTTTAATCAAATGATTAAAAAAATTGATCAAAACACTTGACTAACGCGCCTCCTCCCCTTATCTTTGCCTCGACTTTTATACTTCACGCTGCTTAGTTTTATGAATTGCATTTAGCTTAACCATATAATTCGCAGCGTTCAGTATGACAAAAAAGGATTCGCACCCGACTGTGGGTCGGGACGCGAGGCATAAACAAACCCATTCATGGCCAAGCGAATCAAAGCAGCAGCAGACCTTTCCACCGAAGAAAAAATAAAGGAAGCCGCACGGAAGGTGTTCCAGCAAAAAGGCTATGCGGCTACGCGGACGCGGGACATTGCAGAGGAAGCCGGCCTCAACCTTGCGCTGCTGAACTACTATTTCCGAAGCAAGGAAAAGTTGTTCGAGCTGGTCATGGCTGAAAAAATGCAAAAGTTGTTCGGTGTCATTTCCGTGATCCTGAACGATACCGAAAATACCTTAGAGACGAAGTTAGAACTGATGGTGACGAATTATATAGATATGCTGTTGGAGCACCCGGATTTGCCCATTTTTGTACTGAGTGAAATCCGCAATCATCCGGGGCGGTTCCCGGGCAGTTTGCCGTTGGGCGACCTGATGCGAAACTCCCGATTCGTAGCGCAATTGCGGGAGAAACGCCCTGATCTTCACCCCATGCAGCTCATTTTCAGCCTATTGGGCATGACCGTATTCCCGTTCATCGGCGGCCCGGTTTTTGAAGCAGCGGGCCTGGTTGACAAACCAACCTTTGCCCGCATGATGGAGGAACGGAAAAAGTTGATCCCGGTTTGGGTGAAAGCGATGCTGGAATCGGGGTGCTAGTGACCGGGTGACTTGAAGTCACCCGGTCACTCTCGAGGCGCCCTTTTTTTACCCCCGCCTTAATCAAATGATTAAAATGAAATTTTAAAATCAATGATTTGATACAATGAAAAGGATTTTAAACACACTGACACTTGGGTTGATGCTTGCCCTGGCGGCGCATGCACAAACGCAGACCCCGCTGAGCATTGAGACTTGCTACGCACTTGCCGTACAAAACTACCCCCTGGCCAAACAACGGGAACTGATTGCGAAAAGCAAAGACTATTCCATTGAAAATGCTGCCAAAGGGCGCTTGCCGCAAATCAGTTTCAGCGGGCAGGCAACGTACCAGTCGGACGTTACGCAGATTTCCATCCAACTGCCCGGCCTCGATTTTCCAGCGCCAGGCAAAGACCAGTATAAACTCTTTGCAGAAGCCACCCAAACCCTCTACGACGGCGGGTTGATCCGCCAGCAGCAACAAGCCCAGGAAGCCCGGGCAGCAGTGGAAGGGCAGCAATTGGAGGTAGAATTGTATAAATTAAAAGACCGGGTCAACCAGTTGTTTTTCGGAATGCTGTTGCTTGACGCGCAATTGGAGCAAGTGGTGCTGCTCAAAAAAGACCTTCAATCGGGCATCAACAAAACTGACGCTGCCATCAAAAACGGGGTCGCGCTCCGGAGCAGCCTTGATATTTTAAAAGCCGAATTGCTGAAAGCGGACCAGCGCACAATCGAGTTGACCGCCACCCGCCAGGCTTATTCCGGCATGCTGGCGCTGTTGATTGCCCAAAATCCGGACGAAGCGCTGGTGCTGGTTTCGCCCCCGCCTGTTGCCGTTTTGGAAGCCATCAACCGACCTGAGTTGCTGTTGTATGACGTTCAAAACCAAAGCATTGATTTGCAACACAGCTTGCTGACCGCCCGCAACCGCCCCAAGGTCAGTTTGTTCCTGCAAACCGGCATTGGGCGACCTGCGCTCAACTTGTTGAGCAATGATTTCGAACCCTATTTCATCGGCGGTCTGCGCGTGCAATACCCCTTGTCTTTCCTGTACACGCTCAAAAACGACAAAGCCCTGATTAACCTCAGCCGGGCGCAAGTGGGCCTTCAAAAAGAAACCTTTTTGTTCAATACCCGCTTAGCGCTCCGGCAGCAAAACGCCGAAATTGCCAAGTTGGAATCCCTGCTTCAGACGGATGAGCAAATCATCGCGCTGCGGTCGGGGATTAAAAACACGACCTCGGTGCAGTTGGAAAACGGGGTGGTCAATGCCAATGATTATTTGCGGGAAGTGAACGCCGAAGACTATGCACGGCAAAACAAACTCCTGCATGAGATTCAGTTATTGATGGCGCAGTACCAACAAAAAACAACCAATGGTAATTAAGCGGCAAGTGAGGGCGGCACTTGAAGGGTAATGTCGTCAACTTAGCGACTTGAATGACCCTTTTAAGGGTCAAATTTGAATAGCCCCCGATGCAATCGGGGGAAAAGTGGAAGTGGTGAGGTAACGCCCAACCCCGAATGGGGTTGAATATTAGGGCGTGACGCATTAATATTCAACCCCATTCGGGGTT
>JBJXFD010000348.1:0-11364 GCA_046153985.1 Saprospiraceae bacterium | reverse complement strand
CACCCCGACACCCCCCAACTGATTCAGTGGCTCCACGCTTCCGGTACACAAACCGTGCTGTTGAGCGGCGATAAACGCGAAAAAGTGGAGGCCGTTGCGCAGCAGCTGGGCATTCAGCGGTTTTTTGCTGCGCAATTACCGCAGCAGAAATTGGACCTGATCGGGACGATGTCGAACGAAGCGCCCACAGCCATGATCGGCGACGGCATCAACGACGCGCCTGCTTTGGCAAAAGCCACCATCGGTATTTCGCTCAGCAATGCATCCCAGGTCGCCATCCAATCCGCTCAGGTTGTGTTGATGAATGGCAATGTCCAGCGCCTTTCCAGGGCGTTGAACATCAGTGAAAAAACGGTGCAAACCATCCGCCAAAACCTGTTTTGGGCTTTTGCCTACAACGTCGTGGCGATCCCCATTGCCGCCATGGGCTATTTGAATCCAATGTGGGGCGCTTTATTCATGGCTTTTTCTGACGTTGTGGTTATCGGAAACTCGATTCGGCTGAAATATCGTCGTTTGGACAATTAGTTAGGGGAGTTGGCAGTTTGCTGATGTACAGTTTTTTACATTTGCAGATTGCGAACATACCAAAGGATGAGAATTGCACAAATTACGGACTTTCATATTGGAAAGGAAGGAGAAGACACGCACGGCGTTGACGTACGCGCCAATTTTTTGAAAATCCTGGAAGCCGCATGCGCTGTACATCCGGATGAACTGATGCTTTCAGGCGATCTTTGCTTCGATAAAGGCGAGGTCGAAATCTATGACTGGATTCGACCGCATTTAGAAAAGCTGGGGTTGCCTTACCGGCTGATTTCAGGGAATCACGATGATCCAAAGTTGATGGCAAAGGCCTTTGATCTGGATACATTGATGAAAACCGGCGAATTGTATTACCGCGCGGATTACGGCGCTTTTCCGGCGCTTTTTTTGGATACAACGCCCTATGTAGTTTCCGAAACTCAATTAAACTGGCTGGCGGAGCAATTGGCTACACACGCCGGAGACTGGATCATTTTTATGCACCACCCGCCATTGCTGGCCGGGGTGAAGTATATGGACGACCATTATCCGTTGAAAAATCACGCCGAAGTTTTGGCCCTGCTACAGGAACAACCTGGCCGTATCCACGTATTTTGTGGCCATTATCACGTTGACCGCGTGGTTGCTGCGGGCAATGTCACGGTTTATGTGACGCCTTCCTGCTTTTTTCAGATTCATCCTTACGCAGCAGCTTTTACGGTTGATCATTACCGGATCGGGTTCAGGGAAATTGAACTCCGGGACGGGCATTTGTTAACGACCATTCGTTACCTTGATTAGCAAAATGGAAAGAACCAAACCACAAGTCTTACAGGCACAGGAAATACCCGACGAGCGCTTGGTATGGATTGAGCGCTTAGCCGCGCTGATGGACAACCGGTTTCGCATACCCGGCACCAATATTCGCTTTGGACTGGACTTTATCATCGGACTTTTCCCGTACCTTGGCGATATTGCTGCTTTTGGAATTTCCGGAATCCTGCTCATCATGATGGCCCGTTACGGGGCAAGTGGTATGGTTGTTGTCAGAATGCTGGGCAATATTTTGCTGGATACCATCGTAGGCCTGGTTCCGTTTCTGGGCGATTTATTCGATTTGAAATTCAAATCCAATACCCGGAATGTACGCCTGCTGAAGGAACATTACGAAGAAGGCAAACACCAGGGCAGCGCCTGGGGCGTCGTTTTCCTGATTTTATTTGTTTTGTTCGGGCTATTGGTTTTTGTGATCTGGGTGAGCTGGAAAGTGATGGCCTGGTTTTGGGGGATGATGTTTTTCACCACATAGTTTTTTTACCACATAGTTCACAGTAGGGGTTTTCACATAGGTCACATAGGCGGCATCCCAGTACTATGTGTTCTATGTGAAAACAACTATGTGCCCTATGTGGTAAAAAAAATAAAAACACACCATTGGAAATTATCAAAGATCAAAAAACGGCATTGCTGGTAGGCGCTTCCGGGTTGGTTGGCGGCTACTGCCTGCGCCTCTTGCTCGATCATGGCGCTTACGAAAAAGTGATTGTGTTTACCCGCAGGACATTGCCCGTTTCGCACAGCAAATTAGAGCAGCATGTGGTGGACTTTGACCTGCCGCAAACGTTTTCCCATTTGTTAAAAGGCGACGACTTGTATTGCTGCCTTGGCACCACCATGGCAAAAGCCGGCAGCAAGGAAGCATTTTTCAAAGTGGATTATACCTATGCCTATGAGATAGCGCGCGCTGCGGTTGAAAACGGGGTCAACCAGTTCCTGCTGGTGTCTTCGGTAGGCGCCGATGCCAATTCCATTTTTTATTATAGCCGGGTGAAGGGCGAGTTGGAAGACGCGGTGAAAAAATTGCCTTTTTGGGCGGTACATATCTTTCAACCTTCTGTGTTACTGGGTGAGCGCAACGAAAACCGCTGGGGTGAGCAGTGGGCAGCCAAAATCGGCAGGCGCATTGATGCCCTTACCGGGGGCTTGTTGAGCAAATACCGCCCGGTAGAAGCCGAAGTTGTCGCCGCTGCAATGGTGAGCGTGGCGCAACAATTTCAACCTGGGGTTCAGTTCTATCCTTCGCATTATTTACAACAGCTCTCTGAGCAATTGCCGGCTATTCGGTAAGTTGACGCCCGATCGTCAACCCGTGAATTCCATCCCAAACTTAGCGCGTATTTCCGCCCCCGGTTCTATCACCGCAAGTCCGTCCCCGTTGTTAAAGGCATCAATATTGCAAGTCATGGGCTCGATCGCTATGGAGCCGCGGTGTGCCGGCGTAAAGACCTGCAAAAAATTGAATTTCCCCGGTCCCGTTTCCTGCCAAAAACGCAATTGATGGCCTTCCCGGCGAAGGAAAATTTCTGCAATGCCTTCCGCATCAGGTAGCGCGAAGCAGTTGTCCAAGACGGTCGTCCCGATTTTTTTTGAAACGGCAAAATCGTCGTAAGCATATCGTTTACCGGTGGGAATCATCGCCGAATCAATGCCTACCAATTGGCAGTCCGGCAATTGTAAGGCGGTGTCCTTTATCTGATCATAACCCAGATGAAAATAAGGGTGCCAGCCCAAACCTGCCGGCAGGGCGCGGTCTCCGTCATTGCGGAAAGCCAGCGTAATCGTAAGCCGTCCGGGGTGCTCGATTTTAAAAACAGCGGTAAACGTAAAAGGAAAGGGGTAGTAAGGATATTCGCCTTCGCTTTGAAACTGGCAAACTGCCGTTGCTTCGTTTTCGCCAACTTCGTAACCAATGAGTTCGATGTCTTTGTCCATCCCCAACCCATGCAGGGCGGTGCCGGTCGCTGGGTCGTTGACCGGGAATTCAAAAATTTCACCCCCCCATTCATAACGGCCATCGCGCAGGCGATTTGGGAAAGGAAACAGCATCCCGCTTTTCCCCCAGTTGTTTAGCGAGGCTTCCACCGGCGTTTTACAACCATCTAAGACAGGTTTTCCCTGGAGTACCAGATCGGTCAGACAAGCGCCGCAATCCGGAACCAGTGAAAAAAGCGTTTTGCCGGAAACATGCTGGAAAATATGTTTTTCATATTTGCCAAAAGAAACAAGTTGGTGCCTGAACATATCAATCCTCGTTAAAAAACCAAAACCTGATTTGAAAGCAACTACACTTTAGTGGCATTTCTTATCAGCATCGCAAAAATGCTAAAAATCCTGCTAACTTTATCCGGGTAAACTTAAACCTATCCTCATTATGAAACAACGCGTTGTTTTTCAGGTTTTTATAGCGATTGCACTCTTCGTAACTGCAACGGGCTGCGCAGCATTAAAGGAGTATAAAAAAGCGCAGGATTCCTTTAATTTGGGGGCAAGCCTCGAAATGAAACAACGAACCGCGCAGGCAAACGGTTTACCGGCCTCAGCCGATCTGATAGATTTTTTCCCGACTTCCGGGCAACCGGATATGAGCCTGAAACCAGCTTCCTACTATCAAAATGCTTATGATCAGGTAGTTAAAGCCTTGAAAGCCAGCGAGAAACTCAAGTCAAGTGATGTTTTGGGTGAAGCGCTGTCTATTAAGGCGCTCGCTGCCTGGAAGCTTGGAAAATATGAAGAAGCCCGTGAAGCTGCAAAAGCTGCGGGTGCGGAACTCGAAATGGAACCAGACGCCGGAGCGAGGGATAAAGCTTTGATGGCTGCTATGGGTGGGGTAATTGCCATTGACCTGGCGCACGACACCATTTCAAAAATGAATAAAACCCTGCTGGACGCTGCTCAAAAACCGGAAAATTTCACAAAAGAAAAGGCTTCGGAGTTGTATGAACAATCTAAAATGCACTTTGAGCAATTCGTTTTCAGCCGTCAAATTTCCCGCAATTCCATTTGGCAAGGCATTGAAACGATTGACGAGGCAAAAATGAAAGCAGAACCTACCCACGAAATTCAACGATACCTGCTGATGGCACAATTGTCGGGCCTGAAAAACTGGACCGATGCGCTGAATGCCATTGATACGGCGGCTAAGCGCCTGGGGGTCAAAAGCAGCAACAACGCTGCAAAAGACTGGATTGAAGGTCAAAAATCTTTTTACCGCACCACCCGCGACGGCTATTTGGAGAAATTGGCCGGGTTAATTCCAGGGGGGAAAACTGCGCCGGTTTACCTGAGCTGGGAAAAAATACTTTAACTCGTGTCTGTCTTTATAGTCCGATAGCTGCGTTCATTTCGACTTCGCTCAATGACCGGACGTTGAGCGAAGTCGAAACGGAGGTCTTCGCATGCCTTGCTCTCGAACTCTAAAGAGCAGACACTAACTTTGGCTCCGGGAGGAAAAAATCAGCTTGGTTATCATTTCATAGAGCTTTGCCTCTTCGGGCATTTCCTGCAAGTAGGCTAAGTGGCGGGCAATCGTTTTTTCGTCTCCGCGGGCTGCGGGGCCGGTTTGGGCGACTTCCGGCGACAGGTGCCCAACTTTTTCTGCGGTTTCCCGAATAAGCGGGAGCAGCAGGTCGAAATCCAAATGCTCTTTTTGCAGCATGCGCTGGCCTGTTTGGTACAGATAGTTGCTGAAATTATTAACAAAAACAGCGGCGACATGCAGCGCGATCCGTTGCTGTTCTTCCATAACAACAGCTTGTTGACCAATGCTTTCTGCGATATTTTTCAACAGCATTTCATCTTCTGACGTCGAAGCCTGCACACAAATGGGGATTTTCGAAAAATCTGGAGTCCGCTGCGGGGAGAAGGTCTGAAGTGGGTAAAAAATCCCGTACCGCCTGAAATAAGGCTGCAACACAGAAGCTGAAGTCGCACCGGAGGTATGCGCGACCAGGCCTTCGCTAATCCCAGCTTCCGATATTTGGCGCCCAATCTCTGCAATCACGTCGTCTCTGACCGCCAGAAGGTAAAGGCCTCCATGAGCAGCTACTTCGGAAAGTTGGTTGATTGCGACCGCGCCAACAATTTCCGCAAGCGCTTCTGCTTTAGCCTTGTCGCGGCTGAATACCTGCGTCACCCGATAACCCGTTTCGTGCAGGCGCTTGGCCAGATGCGTGCCTACATTTCCGGCGCCGATGAGGGTGATGGGGAGATTTTTCATGAAAAATCGCTTTCCGTTGCGGGCATTTTTTCTTTCTGCATCCGTCGCCACATTCCCAACCCTAAGCCCAGCATCATCATCACCGATCCCAGCCAAAAGAAGTTGATGCCCGGAAACTCGATGGCTTCCAGCACGATATAATCTGAACGCAGCGAATTGGTTGCAATCTCAATTGGAGCGCTGTTTACGTTGCGGGGTTCCGTTTTGGCGGCCATCAGGGAAATGGTTCCTTTTGCAGGGTCAATCCCCACAAAGCGCAAATGCAGCCCCAGCGCTTCCACTTCGTCCTTCAGATTAAACGGCTGGCTTCCACGGATAAAATAAACCGGTTCTGCCTCGTAAGTCTGACCGGCTCCGTCTGTAATCTCCATCTTGGCGCCAACGGCAATATCGCCGGCGGTCGCCTTGTAGAGCGGGTGGCCGGGAGTTTTGTTGAAAGTGGTAAAATGCAGGGTGAGCCCTTCAAAAGCAAATTTTTCGCCGTCTTTGAACGTCAACGTTTGGTACTTGAGCTGGTCTTCGGGGGTGAACAATTGGCCAAAAATGGCGTCGCTGAGTCGTACCCGGGCGCTCAACTGGTTGATTTGCACCGGATAGGTATACAACAATTCTTCCCGGAGCACGAGCACGGGCATGACGGTATAAACGCTGTCGTCGTCCGCGCGTTCGATGCGAAACCGGACGCCGATGGCTAAGTCGCCTGCCTGTGGCTTGTATTCAGGATGGGTTGGATTTCGATCCAATCCCTCAAAAGACAGCGTGTACCGCTTGAGCACAAAAGTGTCCTGGTCTTCGATGCGTACCGTATCTATAAAAGTCTTTGGCCCCCGGTTGTCAATATTGATGAGCCGGTAGCGCAGGCTGTCTTCCCGCTGTCGGCGAAAATCCATGTCCATTTCCACTTGTGGCAGCGACGCGATATGCGTGAAAACATCCCGCCCGGCATAGCGTTTGGTTGAAGGGTTGGAAGAAGCAACCTTGGTGAACGTCTTGTCGTAGAGAATGTTAGGGTGTAAATTAAATTCTTCTTCCACCTGGCCTTTCCCGTCGCGTCTCTTGTAGTTTACGGTATAGGTTCGGGTGAAGGTTTCCAGCGTATCGTGGGTATAAGTAATTTCGTAGCCGCTCATCATGGTTGGCGAACCTTTGAACAACAAGACGTTCCGGCGCAGGCTTTGTTCGTCAGCGCCTTCAATCAGGCCATCCATTACAAAAGGATTGGAAGAAATGACCTGTTTGTTCAAACCAGAAGCGATTACGCCGACAATCATGAGTCCAAAACCAATATGCGCAATGGCTGAAGCGCCGGTTTTCAGGTTCCCTTTTAGAAAAAAGACGATGTAGTCGAGGTTGGTTACCACCGTGAAAATGCCACTGAACAGCAGCAGGGAATATTGCCAGTTGTAGGTGCTGATCCAAAGGGTGGTCAGGCCGGTCAGGGCAGCTGAAATCGCAATGGAAATACCTGTTCGGATGTAAAATTTTCTCATCCGGTTTTCCCAGTTGAATTCGCGGAAGCGCAAATATTGCGTAAAGCCCGACAACAAACCGATGAAAATCCCGATCCACAACTGGTATTTGTTGTAATGGTCAACCGGATCCGTAATGACGCGCCCTTCAAAAGTGGGGTCGAAGAATTGCACGATCTTATTGTACACCGGCAGGGAGGTGGAAGCCGTGATCAGTACGGTTGAAAACAGCAGGACCAATGAGCCGATAAACATCCAAAACTCCTTTGAGGCGGCGTGCTCTTCTTTGGCAGGGGCCGGAATACCCTTGTACCGCCATGCCAACAGGGCAACGGAAAGTCCGAGGTAAGCAAAAATAAAAAACATCAGCTGCCACTCCAGCCCCATTTCCGTAAAGGCATGGACAGAAGTTTGTCCCAATACCCCGCTGCGGGTCAGGAAAGTGGAGTAAACAATCAATACAAAAGACAGCAGGTAGTAGATATACGTGCTTCGGATCGCGTAGCCGGTATGCCGGGCAATCAGGTTGGTGTGAATGCCCGCGATCAGGATGATCCAGGGCACCAGCGACATATTTTCAACCGGATCCCAGGCCCAGTAGCCGCCAAAACTCAGGGCTTCATACGCCCACGCACCGCCCATCAGGATGCCGGTGCCCAAAATGGCGCCACAGAACAGCGCCCAGGGCAAAGCCGGTTTCATCCATTCGGTATGCCTGCGGGTCCATAAACCGGCCACGGCAAAACAGAAAGGGATGGAGGTGGACGCAAATCCAAGAAACAACGTTGGCGGGTGAATGGTCATCCAGTAATTCTGAAGGAGCGGATTCAGACCATTGCCCTTGATGAGGGAAACGTAGTTTTCATTGGCAAAAAGGGGCGCATCCATCACTTCGCGGAGCAGGAGCGTCGGGTTACTGCCCAAACGCATGGCGTCTTCCCCAAAACCAATGTAGACGCCCAGGATCATCGAACCGATTACTGCCTGAATGGACATCAGGGTTGCCATTACGGGCGATTCCCAGGAGCCTGATTTAAAAACCAATACGGCGCCAAGGATGATGTGCCAGAACATCCATAATAAAAAACTGCCTTCCTGGCCTTCCCAAAACGCCGAAAAAATGTATTTGAAAGGCAAGTCTTCAGAAACGTGCGCCTGAACGTACTGGTACTCGTAGTACTGCTTCGTCATCACAAAAAAAAGCATGCCAATGATGGCAAACGTACCCGCAGCGTGGGCGATGAAAGCCCCGCGGCCTATTTTTTTCCACATCGCAGCCTCCGGGAGGTCTCTGCGGTGGGTTGCAAAAAAATACGCCACCGTGGCGAGCAAACTACTCATAAATCCCAGAAGGACACCAAAATGTCCGATTCTGCCCGGCCACAAATGCTCGCCGAAATACTGCATCTCCTGCATGGAAGGTTCTTTTTGTAGGAAGTTTAGCTTTCTTTCCCTTTGATGTAAATTTCTTCGTCTTTGTATTTGGAAGGGCACTTAAGCAGCACTTCTGAGGCAATGAATTCTTCTCCTTTCATTTTGCCGGTCAGCACGATTTGTTCCGACATCTCAAAATCCTGAGGCTTTTCAGAAAGCAGCACCACTTTCCGTTCTTCGCCGCTGGCATCGCGCACATAGAAGCTGAAGTAGTTCGGATCTTTTTCCGGATTGTAGTACATTTCTTTGGTTTGCACCAGTTGGCCTGCTATTTTAGCTTTGCGGCCACTTTGCGAAGCATCGGCAAAAGAAGCGTACACAGTCAGGTCTTTGGTTGCTGTGGTTAACAGGTAAATTGCAGCCAAAACCATGGCTCCTGCAATAAGATATGTTTTTTTCATGACCGCTTGTTATAAATTTTCACAAATTTACGACATGTTTGCCGGCTTATGCAGACAATTCAACGTCAAAATGCTGTAATAAAACATATGGGAAACCTGATCGTTCACCTTTCCGGCGCTTCTATACGCCAACAAGACAATATTGTGCTAACCAATGTGGGCCTGAAAATCTCCAAAGGGGAGTTCGTCTATCTGGTTGGCCGCACCGGCAGCGGGAAGTCAAGCCTGCTGAAAACCATCTACGCTGCGCTGGCCTTGGAAGAGGGCAGGGGAGAAGTGGCCGATTTTGACCTGCGCAGCCTGACCCGCCACACCATTCCACTGCTCCGGCGCAAGCTGGGGATTGTTTTTCAGGATTTTAACCTGCTGGCCGACCGAAATGTAGATCAAAATCTGCGGTTTGTCCTGTTGGCAACGGGCTGGAAAGACAAAGCCCTCATCGAACAACGCATTGTGGAGGTGCTTAAGCAAGTGGGCTTGGAAAAAGAACGCTACCGGATGCCGCACGAACTTTCCGGTGGAGAACAGCAGCGGGTGGTCATTGCCCGTGCTTTGCTGAACCGACCGGAACTCATCATTGCTGATGAACCAACCGGAAACCTTGACCCGGAAACCTCGGACGATATTTTGTTGCTCCTGCGCCAATTGGCCCGGCAAAACAACACGGCTGTCTTGTTTGCTACCCACGATTATCGCATCATTGAGCGCTTTCCGGCCCGCATTGTGCGCTGTGTCAAGGGTCGGGTTGTCAGCGAAGAAGAGTTTGAACTCTGAATGGTGTCTGTTTTTATAGTCCGATAGCTGCGTTATGCGAAGGCCCCGAAAACAGTCACTTACGCGAGTAAGCTCCCATTTTCGGGGTCTTCGCATGCCTTGCTCTCGAACTCTAAAAACAGACATCACCACATGAGCCAGCACTCATCTAATATCTAAAATCTAACATCTAATATCTTCCATCTAATATCTTCCATCTAATGCCTACTGCCTTCCTTGAAACCGGATTTCCCGGCCTTATTCTGTTTGAACCGAACGTCATCGGAGACGATCGGGGCTATTTTTTTGAAAGCTACAGCCTGCGCGATTTTCACCGCGGCGGAATCAGCGACGCGTTTGTACAGGACAACCAGGCTCGTTCCGGTTATGGCGTGCTGCGCGGATTGCACTACCAGGTCGCTCCTTATGCCCAGGCTAAATTAGTCCGGATGCTCGTAGGAGAAGTGCTGGATGTTGTCGTTGATTTGCGCCCTCATTCGCCCACTTACGGCCAGTCGTACAGCGTAGTGCTGAGCGCCGAAAACAAACGACAGTTGTTTGTCCCCCGCGGTTTTGCGCATGGTTATGTGGTTTTGAGTGAAACCGCAGAATTCTTTTACAAGTGCGACAACTATTACTCCCGCCCCCACGAAGGCGGCCTGCGTTACGATGATCCCGCGTTGAATATTGATTGGCAAATTCCGGCTGCCGACCTCTCGCTTTCTGATAAAGACCGGCTTTGGCCGAAGTTTGGAGAGCATCGGGTGTGAGAAGTGGTTACTTGTTATTGGTTATTAGTTATTGGTTTGCCACGAGTAACCAATAACCAATCACCAATAACCAATAACCAATAACCAATAACCAATCACCGATTATATGCCGCATCCAAAAACTGGTCAAAGATCCGTTCCAGCAGGCTTCGTTTTTCGGTGATGATGCGTGCAGTGGCGGGCATTTCCTGCTGTGGGGGTAAAGCGATGCCGTAAGTGGTGACCAAATTTCCGGTCAGCTCAATTTCAGCCAAATAGCGCAATTGTTCCTGCGGGTTCCCGGTGGGGACGGGCGCCAGGTTTTTGACGACGCCTTCCAGGATTCCATATTCTTTGTAAGGAAAAGCGTCTAAACGCAATTGAACAACCGCGCCGGGCTTCACCTTGCCCAACCCTTCCGGGGCAATCCAGGTTCGGGCCGTTGCGATGCTGGACCCAACCGGAAGGATCGTAAAGGCCGCTTCGCCCGCCTGGATGTACTGCTGGGCCGTCCAGGCGCCCTCCGCAAATACCACCCCGGGCGTTGGAGCGACAATGCCGTGATTTTGTTTCCAGGTCTGGATGGCTGCGGACACCGTGGCTGCGCTTTCGCGCAAAAGCAGTTTTTCCGAGCGCAGGCGTTCGTCGGCAATGCGTTCTAAGCTCAGTCGTTCAGAACCAATGCGCGTGATAGAAAGCCGGTTGGTGAGTATTTCCGCTTTTTTGGCTTCCAGTTCGCGTTGGTAACGCAGGTAAGCCGCTTCAGCTCTTTCTTTGTCTTCTTCACTGTTGGCGCCGGCTTCGTAGAGCCGTAGCATCAATGTCGCGTGGCGTTCGGCCAATTCCACTTCCTTTTTTAGCGTATTGACCTGGCGGTCCAGCGATTGATTGGAAGCTTCCAGCGCTGCGATTTGCCCGGCCAGCATTTGCAAAGCTTTTTGGGTATGGGTTTCATTCCGGGCATCTAAAAATTCGCC
>JBJXFD010000303.1:0-13767 GCA_046153985.1 Saprospiraceae bacterium | reverse complement strand
GCTCTTTGCTACAATAGTCATAACCGTATTTGCCTTTCACCTTATTGCTTACAATAAAGGCTGCCCACTCCTCATTCAAAACAGAAAGATCGTTCTCCTTTTGTTCAACCCCCGCCTCCAGTTCTTTTATTTTTTTCCCCAGCTCCGCATCGGGAGCTAGGCTGCTTTCGGCTTGCATTTTTTTGATTTTGTCCAGCATTCCCGGGGCCAAATTGCACATATCCACAGCGCCCTTCAGAACCAATGCCCTCATATTTGGTGTGGGATTACAGGCGAAAAGTGGTAATTCAATATCAAAGCCGGGAGAAACGCCGGTTTTTATATAGGTCTTCCAGGCAACGTCCAATTTTGCCAGGTCCTGAAACATGGATTTCATTTTAGCGACCTCTGGCCCTAATCCTTCGACATCCTTTACCCGTAAAGTGGTTTTTTCAGTCAGACTAAGGGTGCGATTTTCAAAAACATCCCTTGATTTCGGGATATTCCCTTGACAAAAATGATCATAAGCTATCATGAAGGAATACTTCGCCAGCGTTTTTTTTTCACAGAGCGATTTAGCTGCGGTGACTGCTTCCAATTCTTCCGGCGTGACTGATTTGGTTTTCAACCACTGCTTCCAAATCGCATCGATGGTATGATAGGCTTCGATTTTTGATACCAGGTCATCCTTTTTTTTAACATACCCCGGAATCGCCTTAAGTACCGCTGCGTCCAAAGTCTGGATTTCTGCCATCAGCTTTTCTGCATCGTCCAACTCGCTTTGGCAGAAACAGGTGTTGGTGTTCATCAATAAGTATTTGGCATAGTCTGGTTGGTCATACAACTTGTTGGGCTTGGCCAACTCGCTCATTTTGGAAATCTTGTCGTTGTCCAAAAATTCCTTCCAGGTTTGGTCAAAGTTGACCGTCTGAGCAGAAGTGGTGGTAGAAATGAAAAAAATGTTGATTAGGAGGCAAAAGAAAAAATGGCTTGTGCGCATCTCGAGTTGAAATTTAAAGTAGATGATTTTTGGCTTTGTATGGATCGGTGTGGGTTCATAAACGCTGAACGTTGAGGGTAACGTTTTCCCAGCCACAATTATTACGCTCCAATACCCCGAAACGCCAAATCACCCTTCCTCCACCGCTCGATGAATCACGACATTAAACTGCTCTGCCTCCGGGAAGTGCTGGAATTCAATATTGGGCCAGGCTTGTAAGGCCCGCAACACGCCGCTGCCCGCGCCGCGATAAGGTAAAACATCCAGTGCATAGGAAGCTAAAATATGATTGCGGCGCCGGCTGACGCCCACTTTGACCTGCTCTGTTGTAAGACTATTGGGAAGGCGGCCGGGGCTTTTGATTTCGATTCGGTTGTCGAATACGAAAACTTTGATGGAATCGTGTATGAAATAATCGCGGTGAATCAACGCGTTGATGAGTAGTTCATTGATGACAATCTCCGGTATTTCCAGATCGCCAAGGCTGTTAAAATCCTTGCCGTTTTGGACCTTTCGCAGGCAGCCGATTACAAATTTTTGGGCATCCTTGAACATTCGGGCCAGGTCGCCCCCGATGTTTTCGCTGGAATTGTACTTTGTGCCAGCCAGATCATTGCCTTGAAACCAGATGGCCGTGACGTAACAATCGGGAGCAAGGCGCTGCGGATTTTTCCCAAACAGCAGGTTCCCGGCCAGATTAATTTTTCCATCTTTTCCCAGCGACAGGTTTTCCACCTTGGCAGGGAAATCTTCGAAGGTGATTTCTTCCTTGTACTTACGCTCATAAAATTCGCGGAAAAGCCCCCAGTCAATATCTTTTATTGTGGATTGGTGCAAAATTGTCTGATCTGCATATTGGTTGCCACTGCTTTGCAGCAAACGCGATATTTCTTCTTTGCTGATGACTTTCCGTTTGTCCGACCCGTTTTTTACGAAAATCAGCCCCTCTTTATCCATATAAGGCTTGTCGGTGCCTTCCGGGATATGGGCTATCAATACTTTTTTACCCTCCACGTCCACTGTTTCTGTCTCGATTACAATGGCGCTTTTGATATGTTCGTTCGCGGCTGTAGTGAGCAAGTTGTTGATGCGCTGCATATCTGTAAAAGACAACCCCGTCACTGCACCGTTTTTATCATTGATGCCGATAAGTAAAATACCACCTTTGCTATTGGAGAAAGCGACCATTTCCTGCGCGATACTCACCGCGTTGGTCACGTTTTCCTTGAACTGAACCCGGCTGTTTTCACCACCTGCTGCTAAGGTTAGTAGTTCCGCTGCATCCATCTTATTACCTTTTTCGAGAATAACATACGCTATAGCCTTTGGTTATATGGCATCTGATGCGTCAACATGCTTAACAGGTAAAGATAACCAAACTCGCCGCATTCCGAAAAAAATCCTAACTTCGGTTTACTGAAAGATGGTTCGTGAAGTACAACCTTCACCCATTCAAAGCGTTTAGAGCTTGTTTGGTAACCCCGAACAAGCTCTACGCTAAAACAAACCGGCATTTGAACCTGATCGGATCTCAACATCTTAAAAAAAGCATGGTAAAGAAAATTGAAAATATTGAACTGGAGTTTTTAACGCTGAGCGATTATCAGGAGTTAAAGCAAATGATGATAGAAGCCTACACCAATATGCCCGACGCCTATTGGAAGGAGCACCACATCAAGTCATTGATCAACCGGTTTCCGGAGGGGCAGGTGGTGATTAAAGTCAACAACCAGATTGCGGGTTGCGCGTTGTCCATCATTGTGGATTACCGCAAATTTGACGAGCGCCACACGTATAAGGAAATAACCGGAAATTATTCTTTCCGCACGCATTCTCCGGACGGCGATGTTTTGTATGGAATTGACGTATTCATCAAGGCAGAATTTCGCGGATTAAGGCTGGGCAGAAGGCTCTATGATTACAGAAAAGAATTGTGCGAACGCCTGAATTTGAAAGGCATTGCTTTTGGAGGACGAATTCCGAATTACCACAAATATTCCGATGAAATTTCTCCAAAAGAATACATCGAAAAAGTCAGAAGGAAAGAAATTCACGACCCCGTTTTGAATTTTCAAATCTCCAATGATTTTCACCCGTCCAAAATCCTGAAAGGCTATCTGGAAGGCGATGAAGCCTCGAATGAATACGCGGTTTTGCTGGAGTGGGACAATATTTACTACGAAAAACCAAGCAATAAAACCGCTGCCAAAAAAACGGTTGTTCGCCTCGGATTGATCCAGTGGCAAATGCGCCCGTATAAAAACTTTGACGATTTGATGCAGCAGGCAGAATACTTTGTGGATGCGGTATCCGGGTATCGCTCCGATTTTGCCTTGTTTCCTGAATTTTTTAATGCGCCTTTAATGGCGGAAAACAACCATTTGTCGGAACCCGAAGCCATCCGGGAACTGTCGAAGCACACCTCGTCCATCGTCCAGAAATTCTCAGAGTTGGCCATTTCCTACAACATCAACATCATCACCGGCAGCATGCCCGAAATAAAGGACGAACTGCTCTATAATGTAGGCTATTTATGCAAAAGAGACGGCACGATCGAACGATACGAAAAACTCCACGTTACACCCGATGAAGCAAAAATATGGGGCATGCAAGGCGGCCACGAACTCCGGGCATTTGACACGGATTGCGGTAAAATTGGCATCCTCATCTGTTACGATACTGAATTCCCGGAATTGAGCCGGCTGCTTGCCGACGAAGGCATGGATATTTTATTTGTCCCGTTTTTGACGGATACCCAAAACGGCTATTCCAGGGTCCGGCATTGCGCGCAGGCCAGAGCAATTGAAAATGAGTGTTATGTAGCCATCGCCGGAAGTGTAGGCAACCTGCCCAAAGTGCACAACATGGACATCCAGTTTGCGCAGTCCATGGTGTTTACGCCCTGCGATTTTGCCTTCCCAACCAACGGCATCAAGGCGGAAGCGACGCCCAACACAGAAATGATTTTAATTGCAGATGTAGATATTGATTTACTGCGGGAATTGAATCAATTCGGGAGTGTCCGGAATTTAAAAGATCGGCGGACTGATTTGTTTGAATTGAAAAAACGGTAATTTAGTGTCTTATATAGACAAGTGAGGGCGTCACTTTAAGTGTAATGTAGTGAACTTAAGGACGTGAACGACCCTGCAAGGGTCAAATGTGAATAGCCCCAGATGCAATCTGGGGAAAAGTGGAAATGGGGATGTAACGGGCAACCCCGAATGGGGTTGAATATTGAATAAAGGGCGTGACGTTTTAACATTCAACCCCATTCGGGGTTGGGCGTTACAATTCGTTTATGACCAACCCCCGATTGCATCGGGGGCTATTCACCTTCAACCACTTCGTGGTTACCATTCGCTAAGTTTTAAAGAACAGACACCTGACTAAATAGACAAACACTATTTAATGAATATTTCTTCCACCTATACGGCGAAGCGTTTCCTCTTCCTCGCGTTATGCTGCGCTCCGGCTTTCCTTTTCAGCCAGGAAATTTTCCTGAGCACGCTCGATAACCGGCTTTTCCAGCTGGATCTGGACGATTGCAGCTATCAGCAGGTTGGCAATGTGCCACAGGGCTCCACCGACATCTGTTTTCACCCGAATAGCTATTTGTATTCGGTCAGCGGAAACGGGCGCTTGTTTCAGGTGAATATTGGAACCGGCGCCGGCACGCTGGTGCATACCTTCGAAAACTCCGCCAGCCAGTTGTATACCTCCTTAGCCGCCGACGCCAATGGGGTGTTTTATACCTGCGGGTTGAACGGCAGGCTCTACTCGTATAACTTAGCCACCAACACGGGTACGTACCTCGGAAATGTAGGCTACGCCGCAGAGGGCGACCTTACTTTCTACAATGGCCAGCTCTACATGGCTGCTTCCGGCGATGATATTGTGCGCGTGGATATCAATAATCCCGCCAACAGCACCATTGCGGTGAATGGCAATGTATCGGGGCGGATTTTTGGGGTAGTTTCCTATGCAGCGGCCTGCGACAGCGTCTCATCTTATGCCTTTACGGACAATGCGGCCAGTATTTATGTTGTAGATTATGCCAATGCGGCGCTTGTGCCTTATTGCAATATTCCGTTGTCGGTGAGCGGCGGCGCCAGCATGTTTGAATACCTTGGCTCGAACCCGATTGATGCGGAGGTAGCTGCCTCGGGATTCGATTGCGCAAGCAGCAACGGCGCCATCAGCGTGGACGCTTCGGGCGGAATCGGGCAGTTGAGCTATTCTTTGAATGGTCAAAATTACCAGTTAAACGCCAATTTTTCCGGACTGCCGGTCAACGAGTACAACGTTTACGTACAGGACGAGGTTGGTTGCATCGTAACCCTCGAAGTGGACCTCGGCTTGGATTTTCCCGGCATAACAAACCTAACAATTACACCGGCGAGTTGCGGAGAAAACAACGGCAGCATCAGCATCGTGGTTGCAGGCGGCGCGCCCCCTTTTTCGGTCTCTTTGAATGGCGCTCCGGCAGTTCCCAATCTCAATTTGCAAAATTTAGCGCCTGGTACTTATCAATTGACGCTTTCTGACACAGAGGGCTGTAGCGTCACCACAACGGCGGTGGTTCCTGCCGGCGCTGCGCCCCTGATTTCCGGACTCGCCGTGACGCCGACTTCCTGTGGAGAAAATAATGGCCGCATTGTTGCCAGCGTTCAGGGTGGCTTGGCGCCAATCAGTTATGTACTCAATGGCGGTAACCCTCAACCAACGGGCGATTTCATAAATTTACCGCCGGGCAATTATACACTCGACATCACGGATGCCAACGGTTGTGCATTGACGGAAACGGCGGTTATTGCGGCCAGTCAGGCACTCCTGCTCAATGGCGTGCTGATCAAAAACGCAACCTGCGGTGAAGCCAACGGGTCCATGATTATCATGGCTTCCGGCGGAGCAGCGCCCCTCGAATTTTCGGTAGATGGGGCTGTTTTTGGTGCGGAAAATGCCTTCTACGACCTCATTGCCGGCAACTACGAACCCACAGTTATGGACGCCGCCGGTTGTACGGCCGCTTTGCAACGCAGCATTACCGGGACTACGCCCCCGCGTTTTGGCGAATTCACCATAAAACCTGCCGAATGCCAGGAAGCCAACGGTGCGCTGATGGCTGCTTTTGAAGGGGGTTCAGGGGCGTTGACGCTGACGTTGAACGGGCAGGCCCAGGCGTTGGATTTTCCGATAACGGGGCTTGCCGCTGATGATTATCTGCTGCTACTTAGGGATTCCATCGGCTGTGTGGATACCCTGGCTTTCGCCATTCCGCGCATCAATTGCCCAATCTACCTGCCCAATGCGTTTTCCCCCAACGACGACGGCATTAACGACCGTTTCCGCCCGCAAGCCATCGGCGATCTGGAAGCGCAGGTAGTTCGTTTTTACGTTTTTGACCGCTGGGGTGGCTTCGTGTTTAAAAGCGAAAATCGGGCGTTCGCGGATCCTGAAAATGGTTGGGATGGACGGAAAGATGGGAAAGTGCTGGGGCAGGGCGTGTATACTTGGTTGTTGGAGGTGGGTTTTAGTGATGGGGGGAAGGTTTTGGTGTCGGGGGATGTGGTGTTGGTGAGGTAGGGGTTATTGCTTTTTTTGCTGCTCAGCTTTGTAGTACCAATGCTTTACCATCTGAGGATCTTTGGGAACGCCAAGGCCTTGTTCGTAAAGTAGGCCAAGATTTTCCATTGCATCCGCGTCCCCTTTTTCAGCAGCTTTTTCATACCAGTTTTTTGCCATTTGATAGTCCTGAATTACACCTTGGCCATTATAGTAAAGTCCACCAAGATTGTGCATTGCCACTCCATTCCCTTTTTCAGCAGCTTTTTCATACCAGTTTTTGGCGATTTGGTAATCCTGTGTTACGCCTTGGCCATTATAGTATAATACACCAAGATCATTTATTGCCATGGCGTTTCCTTCTTTAGCAGCTTTTTCATACCATATTTTTGCTATTTGATAGTTTTGAATTACACCATTGCCATTCTGGTAAAGAAGGCCAAGGTTTCTCATTGCATCTGCATTTCCTTTTTCAGCAGCTTTTTCATACCATATTTTTGCTATTTGGTAATCTTGAGTTACACCATTGCCATTCTGGTAAAGAAGGCCAAGGTTGTTCATTGCAACCGCGTTTCCTTTTTCAGCAGCTTTTTCATACCAGCTTTTTGCTATTTGATAATCTTGGCCCACACCTTGGCCCCTGTAATAAAGAGTACCTATATTGTTCATTGCCCAGCCATCTTCATTTTCAACTGCCTTATCATACCACATTTTTGCTTGGTGGTAGTCTATCGAAACAAATTGCCCCAAGTCATACATTCTCCCCAGCCTGCGTTGATATTCCACCAAAAACAAAGGACTGTCTTTGTATTGATCGAAAACTAAAAAAGCTGCTTCAAAATTTTCCTGGTCGTATTCTGCTGCTGCTTTTTCCAGCAGGGCTTCAACGCTTCCTTCCTGCCTTTTTTTGACGATCGCCCGTGCCACGCGTGCAATCCCGGCAGCAACGTTTGTAAACGCCTCATCCGGCCCATCCCAGTGTTTTTTTGAAAAAACGGGCAGAGCATTGTCGGGGAGCACTTGCAAGCTTTCAATTTGCGGATGTTCCTGCCACAGGCAATGGCGCACAACTACAGGTGTGACAACGACTTCCTCCTTTTCGTGCCGCAAAAGGGCTTCGCGGAGTTCTTTTTTTTCGATGTAATGAGAATTGAAAAAATCGCTGCTCAGGAAGAGGACGATGATGTCGGCAGCTTTGAGGTTTTTTTCGATCGCCTTTTCCCATTCCTGCCCGGGAATGATTTCGGCGTCGTACCAGATTGCAACTTCGCCCCGGCGCACCAATGGGGTGAGCGATTTTTTGAACTCTGCCAGGGCGTCGGCATCAGCCCTTGCGTAGATGATGAATATGTTGAGCGGCGATGTGGGTTCGGGCATTGGCCGGGAATTATTATTTTGACAAATATAATAAGATTTGTCAATGGTATGCCTTCTTGGAGGATGATCTCGATGTTTCGGTGCGCTGCACCTTGCGGAAACGGCATCTGAGGTCTACAGATATTTTGGGTGCGCTGCACCTGGCTAAAACCATTTTCGAAAACACACCAAATATTTTGATACGCTGCGCCGTGCAATTTGTTGACCAGTTGAATGTCCGGGAACGTTCAGAAATGTACGAAAATTATCTCTGTCAGGGCTTATTACATACCCAGCAATAAACATTTCGACCTGTTTTTGTTCGATAGTTGATGTTTCGGGAACCAAAAACACCAAATGTTCCCCACCCAGTGGCATCGCCGACAAAATATTTGTAGACCTTCCATGATAGCGGTACCAAAACGTTAGTGTACCAAAACACCAAATGTTCCCCACCCTGCGGCATCGCCGCCAAAACATTTGTAGACCTTCCATGATAGCGGCACCAAAACGTTCGTGTCCAAAAACATCCAACGAACCCACACCCTGCGGCATCGCCGCCAAAATATTTGTAGACCCAATCGTTGTGTTGTTTTCAGGTGCAGCGCACCGCAACACCGTATTCAATATCCAAGAAGAGCAGAGTCCGAATCAATTATTCCCATCCCATAACATCCGGAAAAAATTCAAACACGTATTCTTCTTTGAAATCAATGTCATTTTTTTGAAGAATTTCAAGGTATTCTTCCCTGAATGCCTTTTTTCGATGGTGTTCTTCTTGATTCAGGATGTATTTGACAACCGTGTTTAATTGGGCCCGTGAATGCGAAAATGCCCCGTAGCCTTTTTGCCATCCAAATTTGAATCTGGACAACCCTTGTGCTTTTATCCAGGCATTACTTGAGGTTTTGATGTTCTCAACCAAATCAGGGATTAATTGGTTGGGATTGTATCCAATAAAAATATGGATATGGTCAGGCATGGCGCCGATAGCCAATAATTTATGGTTGTGATTCTGGACAATACCTGTGATGTATTTTTCGAGATCGTTTTTCCATTCTTTTTTGATTAACGCCGCCCGGTTTTTGGGCGAAAAAATGAGGTGGATATAGAGTTGGGTATACGTATTGGCCATGGCATTGAATTTTCATGAAAATGTTCCGGTGCGCTGCACCTAGCTAAAACAATTTTCGAAAATACACCAAATATTTCGGTATGCCACACCGTGCGATTTGTTGACCAGTTGAATGTCCGAGAATGTCCAGAAATGTCCGAAAATTATCTCTGTCAGGGCTTATTACATACCCAGCAATAAACATTTCCGCCTGTTTTTGTTCAATAGTTGATGTTTCGGGAACCAAAAACACCGAATGTTCTCCACCCAGCGGCATCGCCGCCATGATATTTGTAGCCGCATCGCCGCCATAATATTTGTAGCCCTTCCACGATAGCGTCGCCAACACGTTCGTGTCCAAAAACATCCAACGAACCACCACCCTGCGGCATCGCCGCCAAAATATTTGTAGACCCAATCGTTGTGTTGTTTTCAGGTGCAGCGCACCGCAATACCGCATATCAGAGTCTGAATCAATTATCTCTATCCCATAATACATTTCAGGCTGCCAGCGACCATGTTTTATCACCAACCCGACATAAGCGACGTAGGTAGAATAATTCTTGATCCCCGACAGCCACGCAACCAATTATCTATTGTTTCTTCCGATCCCCCCCTTGCCTATCAATCATCCAACCCGGGTATTCTTCCGGCAATTTGCTCACTTCATCTATGCGTTGCAACTCAGCTTGTGTGAACATCACGCCGACCGATTTCAGGTTGTCTTCCAATTGTTCGGGTTTATTGGCGCCGATGATGACGCTGCTCACCACCTTTTGGTGCAACAGCCAGGCAAGGGCCAGTTGCGCCACGGTGGCGTCCTTTTCTGCAGCCATCGGCTCCAGCACGTCGAGGATGTCGAACGCGCGGTCTTTGTCAATTGGAGGGAAATCGAAATTGATGCGCCGGGCATCCTGCGTGCCTGTACCATCACGTTTGTATTTTCCACTCAAAAAGCCCCCGGCCAGCGGACTCCAGACCATCAAACCAAGTTGCTGATCCAGCAGCAGTGGCGCGAGTTCGCGTTCCAGGTCCCGGCCCGCAATGGTGTAATAGGCCTGCAACGATACAAATTTCGCGAGCCGGTGCTGCGTGCTGTACCCGACAGCTTTCATGATATGCCAGGCCGCCAGGTTGCTGCATCCGATGTAGCGCACTTTTCCGCTTTTTACCAGGGTGTCCAGCGTGTCTATCGTCTCTTCCAAAGGGGTCAGCGGATCAAAACCATGAATCTGGTACAAGTCCACATAATCCACCTGAAGCCGCTTCAGGCTGGCGTCAATTTCATGCAGGATGTGCTTGCGACTCAGCCCCGTGCCATTCGGCGTGCCAGCCATTTTGCCGCGTACTTTGGTGGCAATCACCAGGTCTTCGCGTTTCAGACCCAGGTTGCGGATCGCTTTTCCGGTCATTTCTTCCGACAGCCCTTCAGAGTATACGTTTGCGGTATCCAGAAAATTGATGCCGCCGTCCACCGCAGTGCGCACCAGGTGATCCACTGCCTGCTGATCGAGGGTTCCAATAGCCGTCCAGAAGCCCCTTCCGCCAAAAGTCATCGTCCCAAGGCAAAGCTCGGAAACTTTCAATCCGGTGTTGCCCAATAAATTGTACTTCATATTTGTGTTGTGGTTTAAAGGATACTTAAAAGCATCCCGATACAGCCACAAAGGTATCGGCCTGGCGGTCGGCAGGGCTAACTGTTTTCAAAGTAAAAAGTATAAAAATCAAAGAATTACTTCCGCAGGGAAAGCGGCGTGGCCCCGGTATTCTTTTTGAAAAAATTGTTGAAATACGTTGGGTATTCAAAGCCCAGGCTATATGCAATGTCCGCAACACTCCAGCTCGTATTTTTCAATAGCGCTTTGGCTTCGTTCAGGATGCGTTCCGCAATGTGGGCAGAGGTAGGCTTGCCGGTAATTTCGCGCACCGCAAAATTGAGGTGGTTGATGTGTACGGAAAGATGCGCCGCATAATCCGACGGCTTTTTCAGTTTCAAAATGCGGTCGGGAGAATCTATGGGAAACTGGCGTTCCAGCAGTTCGATAAACAGGTTGGCGATGCGGGCGGTGGCGGTATGGTGACGAAATGCAGACAAGGCAGGTTGCATTTTCATGGCTTCGTGCACCAAAAGGCTGCCATAGTTGCGGATGACATCGTATTTGTAGAGATAATCGCCGTCAATTTCTGCGATCATTTTGTCATAAATAGCGGATATCAACAACAATTGCTCCTCGCTCAGGAAAAAAACCGAATTGTGGCCCACTTGAAAAAGCGGAGATTGCACCATACTTTCCTGTTGGGGGCCGCTTTTCAAAAAATCGTTGTTAAAAATAAATAGATAACCCGACATGTGTTCGGAAATACGCTCAAACGAATAGGGCACAAGGGGATTGGAAAAAATGAGCGCCGGTTGGGTAATGTGAATGCTTTTGTTCGCGTAGTGCAGCATGCTTTCTCCGTTGACGGTCCATATTTTGAAATAGTCTCTCCGACTGTAAGGTAGGATCATTTTGTTTTCAGAAGAAGCGTAGCGCTGCACGTTGCACCCCGGTTGGCTGTTTTGAGCCACCATTTCCGGAGTAATATGTATAGGTATGTCCTGCTGTGTTTTCGAGTTCATGTTGCAAATTTAATAAAATCAAAGATGTTTTACGCAACAAATAAACCCTCGGGGTCTTCCTTTTGTTCTCCCCCAAACAAAATACCGGCTATCTTTGCCCCGCTTTAAAAAACACAATCATTCATGCGCAGTTTCTGGCGCCTCATGGGCTACCTCCGCGATTACAAATCGTCGGTCACATTAAACGTGCTCAGCAACATCCTGACCGCCGTATTCACTGCGGCGAGCATCCCGCTGTTCATTCCATTCCTCGAAATCCTGTTTGGACGCGAAGCGTTGGTGACAGAAGCACCGGTGTGGGAACTTAGCATTGACGGTGTTTCGGCTTCCATCAAATACCAGCTCAGCCAGGTCATCGTCACCCAGGGGCGCGAGCAGGCGCTGGTGTACGTATGCATTGGCATCCTGAGCGTGTTTTTTCTAAAAAACCTCTTCCACTACCTTTCGCTGTTTTTTATGGCGCCCGTGCGCAACGGCATCATCCGCGACCTCCGCCGGCAATTGTTTGAAAAAATCCTGACCCTGCCGCTAAGCTATTTCTCCGACGAGCGCAAAGGCGACCTGATGTCGCGCATTACCGCCGACGTGCAGGAGGTGGAATGGAGCATTCTGAATGTGCTGGAAGCTGTTTTCCGCGAACCGTTGGTGATTGCAGGCTCCCTGGCGTTCATGCTCTACGTCAGCCCGGAACTCACCGGGTTTGTATTCCTGCTGCTCATTTTCACAGCCGTGGTCATTGGTGGCATCGGACGCACGCTGCGCAAAAGCTCGACGCTGGTGCAGGAAAAACTGGGCACGTTGGTCAGCATTGTCGAAGAAACACTCGGCGGCCTGCGCATCATCAAAGGATTTAATGCGGAAGGCTACCAGCGCAACAAGTTCAGCCGCGAAAACAACGAATACCGAAGCATCCTCACCCGGCTGCTGTGGCGGCGCGACCTGGCTTCGCCCATGTCGGAATTTCTGGGCATCGGAGTGGTGGCGGTGCTGTTGTGGTTTGGTTCGCGGCAGGTGTTCAGTGGAGACATGCGCGCGGAAACCTTTCTGACCTTCATCTTTGCTTTTTACAACGTCATCCAGCCCGCCAAACAGTTTGTACGAGCCATTTACAATATCCAGAAAGGCGTTTCGGCCATGTTGCGGGTGGAGAAGTTGTTAGACGCCGAAAGCAACATCAAAGAAGCGCCGGACGCAAAGGCGATCACCGGTTTCAACAACAGCATCGAATACCGCGATGTTACGTTTGCCTACAACGTCGAAGAAGGAAAAGTGCTCAGTGACATCTGGCTCGAAATTCCGAAAGGCCGGGTCGTGGCGCTGGTGGGCGCTTCGGGCGCCGGAAAATCCACGCTGGCCGATCTCTTGCCGCGTTTTTACGACGTGGCCGCCGGCAGCATTCTGATTGACGGAACGGACATCCGGCAGTACAAAATCCGCGACCTGCGCGCCCTGATGGGCATTGTGTCGCAGGAAGCCATTCTTTTCAACGATACGATTTACAACAACATCGTGTTCGGCATGGAAGGCGTATCACCAGCCGAGGTGGAACGCGCCGCCCGCATTGCCAACGCCCACGACTTCATCATCGCCACCGAAAACGGCTACCAAACCAATATCGGCGACCGCGGCAACAAACTCAGCGGCGGCCAGCGCCAACGGCTCACCATCGCCCGCGCCGTGCTGAAAAACCCGCCCATCCTCATCCTTGACGAAGCGACTTCGGCACTGGATTCGGAATCGGAAAAATTGGTGCAATCGGCCTTAGTGGAACTGATGAAAAACCGGACTTCCATTGTCATCGCACACCGCTTGTCTACCATCCAGCACGCCGATGAAATTGTGGTGATGAAAGACGGGCGGGTGCTGGAGCGAGGCGCCCATGCGGCGCTGTTGGAGCAGGATGGGGAGTATAGGAAGCTTGTTGCTTTGCAGGGGTTTGGGTGATTAGTTTTTTTTGTTTAGTATTTATTTACCACATAGTTCACAACTTGTCCCGACTTGGCGGGATAGTTTTTTTCACAATAGTTCACATAGGCGGCTTCCCTGTGTACTATGTGTTCTATGTGAAAACTCCTATGTGAACTATGTGGTAAAAAAATATAACCTGTGTGGTGAAAATGCTTAATCCGCCGT
>JBJXFD010000301.1:0-5179 GCA_046153985.1 Saprospiraceae bacterium | reverse complement strand
GAGGATTGTGGCGGTACCAACGGGCTTCACGCCCAACGGCGACGGCGCAAACGACCGGCTGCTGGTACACGGGCAGGAAGGCACCACCATCCGCACGTTCCGCATTTACGACCGCTGGGGCGAACTGTTGTACGAAGCCCGCGATTTTGAGGTCAACGATGATAATTTTGGCTGGGATGGCAGTTTTATTGGAAAAATGATGAATGGCGGCGTTTATTTGTGGTATGTAGACGCGGAATACGCGGACGGTGTTCGGGAGGTTTTCAAAGGCCAAACCACCCTAATTCGGTAACCCGTACCGCCGAACTCCGATTCGGCGAAACCTGCAAATACAATTGTTTTAACTGTAAAAAGTGTTGATTCGTTGGGTTGTTGTTTTATTTGAAGGATCGAATAAACGCATAAACAACTCAACGAATCAGCAACTAAACCAAAACTAATGCGCAGAAACTTTACACACCTCGTTCTCTTTTTCCTGGCATTCGTTTGCTGCACGAGCCAAAGCGCCGCGCAGGATGCCCGTTTGTCTCAATTTTACGCCGCGCCGCTGCAAGTCAACCCCGCCATGATTGGCGTGTTCGACGGACAGTCGAGGGTGGTCGTCAATTACCGCGAATTGTACGCCAGCGTCCTGAAAGACAATCCATTCCGGACTTTGGCGGCCAGTTTCGACATGCGATTCCGCGTCATGCGCGGCGATTACGCCGGTTTTGGACTCAGCGTCATGCGCGATGAAGTTGGCGTGGCCAATTTCAACCGGGTGCGCGCTAACCTGGGCGGTTCGTTCCTCAAGCAGCTCAACGGCAGCCGCTATTCCCGCAGCAACCAGTACCTCGTGGTCGGCGCCCAGCTCGGCATCGGCCAGCGCGGGTTCGACTGGGGCAAACTCTGGTTCACCAACCAGTTCAACATTGACCAGGCGCTGGTGGACTACGGTTCCGATCCGGGCGAAAACTTCGATCAAAGCAAAACGAACGTTTACCTCGATTTCAACGCAGGCCTCCTGTATTACGCGCTGTTCGACAACGACATGAGCGTTTACGTCGGTGGCTCTATGCACCACCTGAACGAACCCAACATCTCTTTCCTCGGCGACGACTCAGAAAAGCTCTACTCGAAGTGGGTGGGCAACGCCGGTGGCGAAATTCCTTTCACCAATAACCTGAGTTTGCTGCCTGCAATCGCCGTCATGGGCCAAGGCCCCTCGTTCAGCGCAACCTTCGGCGGCAATTTCCGCATCACCAACCGCGACTGGAAAGAGGTCGCCATCCGCGCCGGCGCCTGGGGCCACATGGCCAATCAGTTGGAAACCAGCAAAACCTTAGACGCCATGATCTTTACGGCGATCTTAGAAATCGAGCGCTGGAATTTCGGTGTCAGCTACGACGTCACGGTGTCCACACTGGCTTCCGCCAACAACTCCCGTGGCGCGTTTGAATTGTCGCTGATTTATACGAGCAAGAGTAAGGATCGGGTGCGCACGGTATGCCCTAAATTTTAGATGCTATATATTAGATGTAAGATTTAAGATATTAGACTTGGGACAGTTTCACCCTAGTGAGTTGGATTGTCTAAAATCTAATGTTTTAAATCTAATATCTAACAAGATACACGGCAACTTTCTTAGAAAGAAATGCCTTATCTGTAAATTTTTTAAACACACCTGGGGCCGGCCTGATAAGGGGCCGGCCTTTTTTGTGGTCGCCAACTTTAGCCGGCAGACCCTGTTGCTGCACCGAAAAGACTTGCTGGCCGGGCATTGGGTCAGCCAGCTAAAGCTGGCGACCACGAGGGCTTGTACCGCCGAACTCTGATTCGGCGTTTTCTCAAGCTTTGCTATGCTGGAATAACTCACCGATACGACATTCACGGCGCAGTGGTAAGAAGGCCTGGGGGGGCGTAATCCTACCTACACTGGTAAGACCCGTTGATAACCGGGGCATTTGTTGAGGCTCGATAAGGTCAGCCGCCTAAGCAGCGGAAGGCCGTGGTCGTAATCAGATAAAAGGCAATGCCCTTTCATTTGAAATGAAGCCTCCGGGAGTTGATTCCGGGGGCTTTTTTGTGGTCGCCGGCTTCAGCCGGCAGACCCTGTTGCTGCACCGAAAAGACTTACTGGCGGGCATTGGGGTCAGCCAGCTAAAGCTGGCGACCACGAGGGCGGTACTTCAAATACAACACCATCTCCTCAATGCGCGCATGGATGGAAAAAACGGAATTGGCGAAATAAGCCTTTTCGGGGTAATCTTTCCCCAGCCAAGGAAGGTATTGGCTACTAAAATAGAGTAAGTACGGTTTCGTGTCATTTAGATAATAACGCAATAAATCATTCGTGTCGTTGGGATCATCGGATGGAAAATTGTCAAAAACTACCAAGTCAAATTTGTTGACGGAAGCGGCAGGTCGGGGCCGCTCTGACACATCAAACTCCACGCCTTTGAAATATTCCTCCGGAAACAACGCCCGCAGGTACTCCTCCCGCTCCGCCGATTTGCAGACCACCAGGATGCGCTTGAAAATAGCGTTTTCAAGGTCGTAGGTGGCGGCTTCTTCGGGGGTGATGGTGTCTATGAGGGAGAGAATGCTGTCCGTGAGTTCTCTGAGGAGTACGTTTTCTTCTTCTGCCCGCAGCGTCCCTTTTCTTTGCTTTTGCTGCAAATCCTGTAAGCGATAATGCAATAGGATGACCTCGTTGTAGGAAGGCGGATTATTGGAAAATACCTTTTGGAGGTGCTGGAGGACTTCTCCTGTGTTTTGGAGGAGGAGGGCTTTGAGGCGGAGGTGGAGTGGGTGGGACATGGTTATTTCAATTTTTGAGCTTGTTCAATCAACGATTTTTCGCGCTCTAATTCAATTTGTAGTTCTTCCTCGGTGGGCAAATAAAGCATGTACTTCGCTGCAAAAAGCTGTTTGCTGTCATTGAGGACAGAATATTTTGCTATGGTGTGGTCTTTATGGGTGCAAAGAATCAGTCCGATGGTCGGATTGTCGTCCGGCCCTTTGTATTTGTCTTCGTACAAGCGCACGTACATGTCCATTTGCCCGATGTCCTGGTGGCTAAGTTCTGTAGTTTTCAGGTCAATCAGCACAAAACATTTGAGCAGGTAGTTGTAGAAGACTAAGTCAACATAAAAGTGCTTTGTTTCTGTGGAGATGCGTTTTTGCCGGGCCACAAAAGCGAAGCCTTTGCCGAGTTCGAGCAGGAATTCCTGGAGTTTATCAATGAGCGCCTGCTCTAATTCCGATTCTACAAAATTTTTGTTTTCTTTCAATTGCAGGAATTCCAGCACATATGGGTCTTTCAGCACGTCTTCTGGACTAAGCTCGCGGGTTTTTTCCTGCATTTCAGCGGCCACCGGCGTGCGGTCGCCGGACGACAAAATCCGCTCGTAATACAAGCTGTTGATCTGGCGGTCTAAAGCGCGGGTACCCCAGTTGTTGGCGATGGTTTCGGCAATGTAAAATTCGCGGGCGCTGGGGTTTTCGACGCGGAGGAGGGCGCGGTAGTGGGTCCAACTCAATTGGTCACGCAGTGCGTGACGATTTGGAAAAGTGCTGTAAAACTGTCGAATGTACTTGAGATTAGTCTCGTTAAAACCTTTTCCAAAATCTGATGTAAGTCTTTGAGAAAGATATTGTAATAAATTTTTCCCATACTCAGCCCGATATTTTCCCTGTTGCTCTTCTTCGATAATCATACGCCCGATTTCCCAGTAGGCTTCTACCATCGCGAAGTTGACCGCCCTGGCAGCCTGCACGCGGGCATTTTGGAGTATTTGGAGGATGTTGTGGTAGAGAGTGTGCATTTTTTGAAAACAGTTTCGTACAAGATCAGTGTTCTTAACGATACTCAGGAAGTAACTTGCATATACCCATACCCTACAGCTGTTTTGGCCCCGATTCCGTGGTTGGTAAGGGCATTTTCGAGCCAACCCTGGACGAGCTCCAAAAGCCTGGTCATGTTGCCCGATCCCAATTTTGATACCCATTTTTCACTATCCGGCCATTGAGATAGTTCCGGGTTTTCTTTCGCACCAATACAGGTATAAAATCTTGTGTTTCGGGCAACTGTGAGAAAAGGAATGGGGTTCGGGTTTTGAAAATCGGTAGGCGGCGTTTTCTGGTTGTACCAGTCAGGATAATGTACGTTCATTATATCTACCTCAAGCACCGGCGGGGCAACCGGATAAGCGTCAAAAAAGGTAAAGTGCCCCCTTTGATGTTTCTTATCGTAGCTGTTGTCATCACTCCCGAAAATATAGACGAATAACTTATTTTTTAAGGCTCGCTTTTCTGCATTTTTTAAATCAATCTTCCCCGTTTCTTCGCTGATTGAAAAAATTTCCCCGATAATCCAGCTTCTCAAAGTCCCTTTAATAGAACTGGCGGGCAAGTAAGGAAACCCGTAAACATGATGCAGGGTCATTCCTGTTTCATAAACAGATGCTCCGCCGCCGCCCAAGCCAATAACCATGCGCCAATCGGGGTGCAGTGTAATTGTTTTTCTGAACTGGGGGCACAATGCTTCGGTTAGTTTTTCCTGGCGATTTTTAATGGCTGCAAATTTCCGTTCGTCCCCGAAATTTGGTCTGATTTCGAATTTATGGCCAGATTCGCTCCCATCTTTTTTGCGCCTGTAATCATTTTTATAAAAATAGAATTTTCCAAATTTATGATCAGGAATAAATCGCGCAGCTTTAAATAATTTGAGAGAAAAATTATCAATATCCCGAATGGGAAGGGTTTTCAAATATTTTGGTAAAAAAGTCTCCGTGACATTGAAGCTGTCAGCTGCTAAAGGCTGCCCTTGATTCCCTCCTCTTTGGCCTATATTTTCGCCCATTCGGGGCTGTTGCGGCACAGACGCCGGAGCAAGAATATCCTTGCCTTCTATCACAATTCTGGTGATTTTCCCTTGCACCATTTCATATTCGCAATCTTTATCCGATAAGCTGGTATCCGCAAGATTTACATAGGATAGCGGCATCGGGGACTTCCCGTTAAGGCGATCCAACTCTACAACGATTCGGCCTTTCTGCGATTTATATACTTTAGGGCTGCTGAAAAAATAACTGTCAGTTTTGAGATATGACTATATTTGGGGATATGGAAAGATACGACAAAGATACAGAAGATTTAATGATCGTTTTTTTCGATAATTTAAGCGAGAAAGACAAGC
>JBJXFD010000278.1:0-8954 GCA_046153985.1 Saprospiraceae bacterium | reverse complement strand
CGCTTTAGCGAACTGGTGCAGGGCTCCAGTCAACTCAACCTGTTTGATGATACGGAAAAGGAGTCGCGGTTATTGGAGGCTATGGATAAGATTCGGAATCGGTTTGGGAAGGGGGCGGTTGGGCGGGGGGGGAAGGGCAGGGTTTAAAATGTCAGTGCCTCAGCATCTGGTGTTATCTTTGGCTATACATAAAAACCAAGTGCTCTTTATACTCCCTTATATACTCGCATAATGCTTCCATTTTGTCAAACCTGGGTGAACTCCGGCCAACAAATTGATAGGTCCTTTGATCGCAGATGGCCGCTTCGGGCTTGTTGCCTTCTAGAAACAATATATAACCATCCAATACATCTTCATTTTTTCTAAATGGTTCGGCTGTCCAAAAGTCGAATTCATAAATCATTGCATTGAGTTCATTCCATTCTTCCTCCGTAATTTTTGTTTTATAATTTTGGCATTCAGGGGAGTAATCGCCTTTCTTAATACATTTTACGGTTAGGAAACAGCCATAGTCATTGATTTCAAATTTTATGGATTCCCCGTAACCATGGGAGGAATAAAAAAGAAGATGATAAGCCTTATAATTTAATCCTTTAATGGGGGTCTCGCCAAACCTATTTAACAACGTGTCCCGAAAGACGGCCGCTTGTTTTGCTAAAACCGAATCAACTTGTTTGTCTGAGTGTTCTGGTCGGTTAAATCCTGGACACTCCTGTTTTGCCCTGCAGCCAAATAAGCAGATCAGCCCAAAGGCTATAGACCAGAAAATTGATTTGACTAGCATATGTTATTATCTTAATCTTCCAGAACACTTTCTCCGTTCAAATTGGTGGCCCGGCTCATGCTCAAGCCAAAGTTGTTTTTGTACGGCGACTTGTCTTTTGAAAAACGCACATCCCGGTAAATGCGGAACAGCGTAGCGGATTCCAGCAAATCGGTTTCGCCCAGCCCATTTTCGACAGACCGGGCAAATGCTTTCATATTGTCGAGCGCCGCTTCATAACGGTCTTTGTTGGCCTGAAACCACTCGCGATCGTTATTGGCTGCGAGGTCCTTGAAAAACTAGAGGGTGGAAAGTTGAATTTTCATATTTGGAATGACTGTAGCGCAAATATAGGCAGGATGACAAACGCATAAATTCGGACGGTTTTGTCACCGCCATACCACCTTTCCTGTCCCTACTTTCCGCCCTTCCTCCCAGGCTTCCAGCCAATAAACGCCGCCCGGCAGGTTTTCACGGTTCAGGGCAGTCTGTTCTCCGCGTACGGTTTTTTCCAGCACCACCCGGCCAAAGGCGTCATACAGACGCAACAGGCTGGCAGTGCCATGGGTAACCCAGACCACCTGATCGGCGGGTATCGGATATAGGATCAGTCGGCTGAGGGGAATGGCTTCCTGCGTAGCGACCAGAATCGGCCAGCTCTGGCTGGCGCCGCCTACCAAAAGCATGCTGCCATCGTTTTGCAGTGCCAGGTTACTGCTTAGGCTGATCGCCAGGGAGGAGCCCGCTGCGTCGGCTACCGTACAAAGAATATGGCCCAATAGGCCGCCGCCGGTGGCGTTTTGCCCATCATGGCGGGTTAGGGCAACCTGCAGTACCCCCGGATTGCTCGTCGCGAGTACGGTTTCCCAGAGGTCCTGCCCAGCGGCGCCAAGCCAGCCATTGCTTGCCGGCACAAAGCGCAGACTTCCGGCGACAATCGCGTTCTCGTCAGCGGAAAGCGTAAACGCTAGGCCATGGAGGGAAATCGGGCCGCTATCGGGATCGGTGAGCAAGACTTCGAGCGCGAGGGCCTGGCCCGCCACGACTTGCTGCGGCGGGTTGGCAATGGACAGCTGGAGCGCGCTTAGGTCCGATTCCGGGGGAGGCGCCAGAAAATGTTCCAACGAAAAATTCTGAATAACTGCCAACGTATCGGCGGCGGAGATCGCTCCATTGCCGTCGCTGTCAATGTTTTTGGCGTTTACGCCGGCAATCTCCCCGATCCAGTCAGCGGAGGCTTTGGGCGACCAGTCAATTGATGTATCGCTTCGGGTCGGACCACCCAGCTGCAGGCCGGTGCCCAGGCCGACAAACAGAAAATCCTTGTTGCTTACTTTTTTGTCGCGGTTGGCATCTCCCGGCCACATAAAGTCGGAAAGGTTGGGACCGTCGCGTTCGTCGGCGCCGGTACAGGGTTCGAAAAAGTCACGCGCCTCGCCGTCGATATCGGTCGGCACCTCGTTCAGGGGATTTTCCGAACGAACCAGAAACGGGTTGTCGGGGCTGAGGTGAAGATCATGCCCGCCGCCCAGGTCTTCAAAAACAAAGCGCGGTTGGAACATGGAGGAGTGCAAATCCTGCCCGAAGCCGGATTGCCACTGGCCGAGCGGGAGGTTAGCGTTGGGAGTATAATCAAGGTAAATCCAGCCGCTGGTAGTATGGAAATTATTGTAATCGCTGCTCAGACCGGCCGTGTCCAGGCTCAGGGCCACAATGGTGCCGGTAGTATGGATGAGGTTGTTTTGAAAAACGATGGACGATCCGTGAATGTATAGGGCGCAGCTTTTTCTAAAATTCGACACCTCGCTGTTGAAATTGGCCCAGACCGTATTGTGGAGAAAGCGGATGTTTTTTCCAATAATGTTCACCAGCCCCGCCGCTCCCTGCGCGGCGCTCGTGTCGATCCAGAAAAAATTATTGGCTACCAGCAGGGAGGCGGGGGTCGCCGTCCAGGTGTCGATATCGAGGCCGAAGGGATTATTGTCGAAGGTGTTACCGGTCACTTCGCAGCCGATGCCCCAGCGTTCTCCGAGTAGCGGGCGGCCTTCGTGAAAATAATTGCCTTCCAGTTTGAGATAGCGCTGGTCGGATAGATATACCGGTACCGGGTCGTCGGTAACCAGCGGGATGGTCGGTTCGAATACATTGTTCCGGATGGTCAGAAAACTGAGGGTGTCGTAAAACCAGCCAACAAACCCGCCCTCGGCCCGAAGTACGCTGCCCGGGAACAGGCAGCCTTCCACCAGGTTGGTATCGCATTGAAGGCTGATCCCCTCTGGCAAAACGCAATCGATCACCGCATTGTGCACGGCTTCGTCCAGGCCCCAGGCGCTTATCACCACCCCGGAGTAATCACCCTTTTGCAGGGTCATACTTTGCAGCGTCACGTGGTCAGTACCTTGGAGCGACATTGCTTCGAACCCTGTGAAAGTACCATGACTCAAGATAACAGAATCCCGGTTCCCGGCCGTCGAACGAACCAGCACAGGCTGACCGCCTTTGATGTCGCGCAGACGGAAATGGCCGGAATGCTGACCGGTAGAAAGCAGAAACACGCATGAATCGCAGGTGCCCATCGTATTGATCGCTTCGTCGAGTGCTTCAAACTGGGGGAAATCCGTGCCGTCTCCACCCACTGTATACGTGCCGCCAAGCGGACGGCTATGATTCAGCAACAATAAGGTATCATTGGCATAATTGCTCTCCGTGCTATATGTGGTCCAGATCTTCAGACTGTCACCCTCATACCGGAAGAAATAATAGCCCAACTCCAGCCAGCCGGTAACCGCGCCCGGCGCGAGCGCGCCCGACCAGCTATAGGTCGCCTGCAGCGTGTCGTTTACCGTCCAGCCTGCTTCAAAACGGTGGACCGTTGCCCCGGAAAGGTTGTGAATCCGCACCCGGACCAGAGGCTGACCATGGCAGGTGCCCCCGCCCGTTCCGTCTTCCAATTCCACCTGCAGGTCGGACAGCTGCCCTGAAAACTCCACGGCCCCCAGGTCCGGTTGAACATCGCGGTCGTGGCCTTCGAAATCCTGCGGCACCAGGCTTAGCAGGTTCGCGCCCCGGTTCGCGGTGGCCGTATCATTTTGGGGCAGCCAGGCGTTTTTTTCCGCGAGCAGCGGATCGGCGAATACTGACAGGGTGTCCATTTTCCAGACCTTCCGCCAAAGGGAATCGGTGGTATAGGCATCAAAACCATAACCAGACCAGATCATATAGGGCGATTGAGCGGCAAAGAACAGGTTGTTTTGGGAAGAAATCCTGGTATACGGATTCAGCTCGATCGCCTTGGCCATTCCATAGTTGGCTACGATGTTGTTCTGAAAAATCAAGGTATCCGTAGCGATGTTCAAGGCCGGTACGATCCCCTGGCCAATTATCGTGTTGTGCAGGAGCGTTACTGAACTGTGGATATTATCATCGAGGCTGACGGCCGATCCGTAGAGGCTGTTGACAAACAGGTTATTGGTCAGCACTAGGTTGGTGCAGAAGTAGGTGTAAAGCGACGCGATGCGATTATCGGCGATCACCCCGTTCCGGCAATCCCGGAATTGCGCGACACCATCCAGATAATTGCGGCGCAGTGCAAACCCATCCACGCTTTTCAGTTCAACGGGAAGGTAAAAGTTGAAATCACCTTTGCCAAAATGATTATCCTCGATACGCACATTGTGACTGGTTACCCAGAAGGCATTTTCGTGGTATATGCTGCCCTGGGGAATTTGGAAGGCACAATGGCTCACGGTAAGACCGGATATATTCCCGTTAAGCCAGAGGGCGTTGCCACCGGTATTCAGAAAAGAACAGTTCTCCACCACTAAGTCCGTGCTGCCGGTGGCGGCTATAAAATTGACGGTATAATTGGAATAAAAGTGGAAGAACGTCAGGTTGCGAAACGTCACACCGGGCGTGTTGATCAATTCAAACTGGTTGTCTACCGGGTTGGGATTGGAGAAATCCTTTAATTCCACCACCACCGCTTCCCGGTTGGCGGCTGCGGAGGAAAAAACAATGCGGTTCAGTGCCGATGCGCCGCGAATATTGATCAGTTTGACCGAAGGTCCGAAATAACGCCCGGGATCAAGTACGAAAACAGTCTCGCCGCAAACACCCCGGTCGGCCAGCGTATCTGCAACCTCTTCCAGGTCGCGGAAATCGCCCGCCAACCCGTTTACATGGAAGGTCCCTTTTATCCCGATGCGGACGGGGCCAGTTTCCGCGCTATTGTCATCCGGTTTGGCATCGGCTAAGCCATTGACCGTCAGCACAGTAAATGTGAATTGCACCTTATGGGCGGGTGGCGCCAGATAGCCGAGTGCTACCATTTTTGGAATACCCGCTTCCGGCGGCAGGCTGCCCTGCCAGTCCAGCGTATCGAAGGCCTGGCCGGCCAGCCATACGGCAATGCGCATGGATTGCACGGTGTCGGCGCCGTTATTAGCGATTTTCAGGGAAAACCCCACCGCTTCACCCGCACAACCGGGACTGTTGGGTGCATCCACCAGGGCCTCCGATACCGTCACATTACGGGAAGGAATAGAAAATTCGTCCGCACCAATGTCTGGGCTCACCGGATCCCGGGCTTCGCCACCGAAATCGTCCGTCACGAACGGAAGGGCCAGGGCCTTTCCATCCAGCACCGGGTCGGGCGGAATAGTCTGCCAGCCCGGGTATTGACCGGTAAATGCCACTTGTTTTACTGCAGAGTGGGCATCCTGCCCGGAGGCTGCCTGCCATTCAGCCAGTGTCGGAAAGTCGTTGCCGGTTATATCGTCTGCTATTTGCGGAAAAAAAACGTTGTAATCGCTGTGGAGAAAACCGAGCCCTGCGGTACCGGCCAGGGAATAAACATATTGGGATACATTGAACAGATTGTTGAGCACGTGTAGCGTATTGCTCAGCGTGCTCAAATTGATGCCTGTACCAGTCCGAACGGTGTTGTACGCGAAGTTTACTTCGCCCCCCAATTCAAGCCCAAAGGCATTGTTATTGGACCCATAGAAAAAATTGTTCACCACCTCGCAGGGCATAGCCAACGTGCTGGCTTGAGCGCTTAGAAAGAGCAGATGCCCACCCACATAACTGGCACTGAGGAACTGGTTTTTCTCCAGCCGTCCACCGATGCCGCCTTCCAGGGTCACCCATGGGTCATAGAGGAAAAATGCGTTGCCTTTGCTAAAGTCGTTGCTTTGAATCAGCGGCGCGGCGCAATTGATCAGATATGCATGACGGTAGGGGCAGTCCCGCACAGTATTGTTTTTCAATTGCACGTCCTCCACCGGATCGCCTGCCGGGCCTTCCACGTGGATGCCAGTGGCAAAACCGAAGATGTCGCAATCTTCCACCCTGAGGTTTTGCAGACCCAGACCATGCGCCCAGATCCCGATGGCATTGATTGATTGCGTGGCATGTGGAATGTGCCAGAACCAGCATTTGCGAAAGGTGATATCGTGGGTGCCGTCCGCCATTTCCACGCAGTTTGCTTCGAATGCGGGGCCTTTCTGGTCGAAGCTCAGGTTTTCAAACCGTACGTGCGCCGTTTCCGCCAGCTGCAGGATTTGCGCAGGGCCACTGAAATTGTATTCGAAATAGAAGCTCAGGGTGGTGTTGAACGCTACGCTGTCCGCCCCGCGAAACACCACGGGGGTGACGACCGAGACGCCGGGGATAGCGCCCAGAAAGACCCGTTCTTCGTAGTTGCCGGCCTGTACATGGATGGTAACGGGTCCGCAAACGCCCTGCGTCTCCAGCGCAGAACAGGCGGCCTGGAAGCTGGGAAAATCGCCGGCGGGGCCGAGAATATAATCGCCGGAAAGGCATTGGGCACTTGCCCCAAGGTTGCTGAAGCAGATCAGCACGGCAAAAAGGAGTGATTTCGGCATATACTGGAGTTATATAAACTTCGCCAAAATTACGCCGTGGCTCCGGAGCTTGAGAAGAAAAGCGCAGATTTAACGGAATTTACGTCGCCGGCAGGATCAAACGTTCGGCCGTGGCGGCTTGAGATCAGTTTTAAGCAAAAAATGGTCCGTGCTGGTGATGCCATTCCCCGCCCCGCGTGTTGTCTTAATTGGAACATTATCAAGTCTTTCTCTATAGGTCTTGTGACCCAGGCGTGGCGGCAAAATTTCTTACATTCTACTGGATGGCCCGATAGTCGAACATACTTTAGGCCTGTTCGACCGCTTGTACGAACGCCGCCAGGCCATCCGGCTCGTGGGTGTGCGTTTCAGCGAACTGGTGCAGGGCTCCAGTCAACTCAACTTGTTTGACGATACGGAAAAGGAGTCGCGGCTGTTGGAAGCGATGGATAAGATTCGGGATAGATTTGGGAAGGGGGCGGGGTGGAGGGAAGGGGGCTAAGGGTTGATAAGGAACTGGATGGCCTTGATTGTTATTGCTTGCATCCCGGCTAATTCTTTTTCGTCAGGCTTCGTACCAAATCGTTACCAATAAAGCACGCTGACGTGGGAAACCAATTGCAGTAAATTGGGTATTGCTTCATCGCAAATTGGCATCAGAGGTGGAATAAAGGTTCAACGCCCAACTATTTTTCATCTTGTTACCTGCGTAACACCTTGCCCGGAAAGCAGCCCGGACTTTTGTGGCGTCAAATCTACAAACCAGCCAACATCATGGAAAATAAAGCCAGCGGTCAAAAATCGGCCGCAAAACCCGTTAAAAATATAGGCACAACTTCATCCCTTAAAAATGACGGGATCGCCCAATCCAACCTCGAACAGCTCCGTTTGCAGGAGCACTATTCAGGAGAAAAGAACTGGCTGCGCTGGGGCCCCTATCTCTCTGAGCGTCAATGGGGTACGGTGCGGGAAGATTATTCCCCAGGAGGCACTGCCTGGGATTCGTTTCCACACGACCATGCCCGCTCCCGTGTGTATCGATGGGGCGAGGACGGCATTGCAGGCATCTCTGACGAGTGGCAACGGCTGTGTTTTTCAGTCGCCCTTTGGAATGGGAAGGATCCTATCCTGAAAGAGCGCCTGTTTGGTCTCACGGGCAACGAAGGCAATCATGGAGAAGATGTAAAAGAATTGTATTATTACCTCGATAGCACCCCGACGCACTCGTACATGAAACATTTGTACAAATACCCGCAGGGGGAATTTCCATATGCTGATTTGCTGCGGGAGAACAGGGAACGCGGGCGTGACCAGGCCGAGTACGAATTGCTGGAAACAGACATTTTTGCTGGAAACCGTTATTGGGATGTATTCACCGAATATGCGAAGGCAGACGGCGATGATCTTTTGATCAAAATCACAGCACACAATCGCGGCTCAGAACAGGCCGATCTGTGGCTGTTGCCCACGCTTTGGTTTCGCAACTTATGGTCGTTTGGCTTAATGAATGAAAAACCAAGTATCAGTCTGTCGTCTGACGGCTCAAAGCCGTCCGACGACTACGGCCAGGTCGCCCTCTCCCATGAAAAAATTGGCGACTTTCATTTTTATTTCCAAAAGCCTGATCGGTTGCTTTTTACTGAGAATGAAAACAATACCGCTAAGCTCTGGGGTCAACCCAATGAAACGCCTTTTGTAAAAGACGCCTTCCACAATGCCTTGATAAACAATGATTTTGACCTCTTGGGGGGTAAAACAGAGGGGACGAAGTTTTCGCCCATGTATCAGGTTTCAATAGAAAGCGGCGGCAGTATGGAATTTCAATTCCGACTTTCCAAACAGGCTCTTAAAACACCTTTTGGTAAGAGATTTGACCAGGTTTTTGCCGAGCGCAAGCAGGAGGCAGATGGATTTTATGCACATATTGCGCAAAAAGAAGGCAACAATGCCCTCAGCGCCGATACCCAAAATATCCAGCGCCAGGCATTTGCAGGTATGTTGTGGTCAAAACAATATTTCAATATTGACATGCCTCGATGGCTCGACGGAGACCCCGGGCAAATCCCTCCACCAGCAAGCCGCAAAACCGGGCGCAATGCCCATTGGCGCACCCTCAATAACGAAGATATTATTTCCATGCCCGACAAGTGGGAATACCCTTGGTACGCTGCCTGGGATCTGGCGTTTCACTGTGTGCCTCTGGCAAAAGTGGATGCTGAATTTGCCAAAAACCAGTTGATCCTATTCTTACGGGAATGGTACATGCATCCAAATGGCCAACTGCCAGCCTACGAGTGGGCATTTAGTGATGTAAACCCTCCCGTACA
>JBJXFD010000267.1:0-14305 GCA_046153985.1 Saprospiraceae bacterium | reverse complement strand
AAATTCGGTCGAGTGAAGGGGTACAGGTGGTGGTTTTTGATTAATTTGCGAAAGAATGACCTCGCAAAAAGCCTTATCCTAATAAACAAACATCATGAAATCAACAAAAACCATATTTCTCCTGGCTATTGCCTACATGTGGACGCCACAGCTGCTCGCGCAAACGTCCGTTTACGACAGCGGTGGCGAATTGATGACCGAACAGGCTTCCTACGATGTCACATTTTACGACCTGCGCGTTCAGGTATTTCCCGATGAGCAGCGCATCGAAGGGCTGTTGCGGGCAGAAGCAAAGGTCGTACAACCCATGTACTGGCTGGTACTTGATTTGGATACGCTGCTGACCGTGAACGGCGCCTGGCGCTTTTCTGAGGCGGGCAAACGCGAGGTCCGGCCTTTTCGGCGCGAAGGGAGCAAATTGTGGATTGACCTCGGCGCAACACATCAACCGGGGCAAAAAGTAACGGCACAGGTCGCATACAGCGGCAAACCCCGCAAGGCCCCGCGCGCGCCCTGGGATGGCGGCTTTGACTGGTCAAAAACCACAACCGGCGCACATTGGATCGCCACTTCCTGTCAGGGCGAAGGCGCGGACATCTGGTGGCCTGTGAAAGACCACGTATCGGACGAACCGGATTCCATGGCCTTGCAGGTGCGCGTACCCGATCCTTTGGTGGCAGCCTGCAACGGGCGTTTGCGCCAGACCGAAAAACACGCGGACGGCACCACGACCTACCACTGGTTCATCTCCAATCCGATCAATGTTTACAATGTGGCGCTGAATATTGCGCCTTACCGAACCATCGAAGGAACGATGGACTGCGTTGCCGGCGGACAATACCCGGTTGTGTTTTATGTGCTGCCGGAAGATTATGAAAAGGGTCAAAAACTTTTCCCCGAAATACTTGAACACCTGCGGTTTTTTGAAAAATTCGTAGGCCCCTACCCGTTTCGGGCCGATAAATATGGGGTGGCCCAAACCCCGCACCTCGGCATGGAGCACCAGAGCATCATCGCGTATGGCGCAAATTTCAGCAACACCTCCATGACCAGGGGCAAAGACTGGGGATTTGATGCGCTGCACCAACACGAACTGGCCCACGAATGGTGGGGCAATTTGGTGACCAATTCAGACTGGCGTGACATGTGGCTGCACGAAGGCTTTGGTTCTTATATGCAACCCCTCTACGCCGAACAACTGAATGGCAAAGAACGCTATCGCGAATACATGCAGAGTATGCGCCGTTTTAGCAATACCCTGCCCATAGCGCCCCGCGCTTCAAAAACCAGCAAGGAGATTTATCAGGCGCCCATCTACGTCAAAGGCGCCTGGGTATTGCACACGCTGCGTTTCCTCCTGTGCGAGGATGCCTTCTTCCGGTCGCTGCGCCGCATGGCTTACCCCGACCCGGCGATGGAAAAAATCACGGATGGGCGCCAAGCCCGTTTTGCCACCACCGACGATTTTTTGAGCATTTGCGAAGCGGAATCGGGCATGCAACTCGACTGGTTTTTTGAGGTGTATTTGCGGCAAGCTGCCCTTCCTAAACTCTATTCCAAAATTGAAAACCAAACGCTTAACCTGCGGTGGGAGTCGCCGGTTGGGGAAATGCCGTTTCCAATGCCGGTAGAAGTAGAAATTGACGGCAAAAGACAGCGCATTCAAATCCCCGCTGATGGCATCACCCTAAAACTGGGCAAAAAGGACAAGCCGGTGGTGGATCCTGACGGGTGGTTGTTGTTTGAGATTGGAAAGTAGGGCAGGAAAGTTTGATGAAAGTCAAACGGCCAGGTGACCTTACTCATCGTTCCTGCCATAGTACAAGGTGATCTTTGTAAGAAAATACTTATGAAAAAGATTGCATTGTTATCCGTTCTTGCGATGCTGGTTCAATGGAGTCTGGTTGCTCAGATATTGGATCAAGGCAATTTTATCATCGGATCAAGCATCGGATTCTCTACTGCAAATTCCAAGGTCACGACCAATGGTTCGGCAAACGAAGGGCTTGTTGCCCGGCAAGTCAACATTGCCCCAAGCTTTGGGTATTTTATGATGGAAAACTTCGCCGCCGGGCTTGGCGCTGACTTTACTTTGAATTCCGTTACGCAACCGAACGAAGATAAAACCGAAGACAGCGACTTATTATTTGGCCCGTTTGCACGCTACTATTTCCCGATAGACGAAAATGTTGCTTTCTTTTTGGTTGGAAACTTTGGTTTTGGCAACTCTAAGGATGAGCAAGTTGTCGGGGAAGACAAACAGAAAATTCAAACGAACGTTTTTGCCCTTGGTGTAGGCCCGGGTATGACGGTTTATTCTAAAGGTGGGTTTGGGATAGAAGCTATCTTTAAATACAATTTTGCGAGAAGCAATTTTGACACAACCATCGGCGGCATAAGCGCTACGACAGATACCCGAACCAATCAGTTTTCGCTGTCTCTGGGGGTTCAGTATTATTTCGGTGGTTTTCAAAAGATTGGCGGTAAAACAGGGGTTGCCCCTGGCCTTTTTTAAACACTGAATAATTATGAAACATGCACTCGTACATCTTCGGGCCGCCGTTGAGCAGCTCTATCAAAACCTGATTGTTGCGGAGCAGGGGGCCGGGAAAATCATTGCGGGTGTACACCCTAAGCAAAAGAAGAGCGCAACCAACCTGATTCATTACCTTGCGCTTCGGCGCGAGAATTTGCGCCCTTTGCAGGACGAATTGCACGTTGCCGGGCTTTCTTCGCTGGCAAGCTCGGAAAGCCATATTTTGCGACAGGTGAAAGCGGTATTGCAGCGTCTCGGCGCAGAATTCCCGAAAAAAAACACAGCCATTACCTACGAAGCCGGGACGGAGTTGCTGCACCGGCGCGCGGCTACTTTGTTTGGCCACAAAGAAAATACGATCATTCCGCACCTGATGGTGACGTTTGACACCGGGTTAGCCGACGAATATGCCGACGTAAAAGCCTTGCTAAAAGCGGGGATGAATATTGCCCGGATTAACTGCGCCCATGACAAACCCGAGGATTGGCGGAAGATGATTGCCAACGTCCACAAAGCCGTCCAGTCAACCCAACGGCCCTGTAAAATTTATATGGATCTGGCCGGTCCGAAAATCCGCACGACCTTGCTCGGAAAAGGGAAAGAAGAAGGCCGGTTAAAATTGCTCGAAAAAGAAAAATTCTATTTGGCAGAAGCCAACGCTGTATTCAATAAAAAAGAGAAAGTGCTGGGCTGCACCCTGCCCGGGGTCGTGAAAGATTTACGCGTTGGTGATCGGGTGCTGTTTGACGACGGATTGTTTGAAGCAAAGGTGGAAATTTCGGATAACCAGATAGCCACCTTGCGGATGACCCGCATTTCGGCAAACAAACCCCGCATCAAGCCCGAAAAAGGCATCAATTTTCCAGACACCGAATTGACAGTGGGCTGCCTCACAGATTTCGACAAATCGGTGCTGCCCTTCGCACAGGAACACGCCGACCTTTTGGGGTTTTCTTTCGTGCGCTCAGTCGCAGATGTGGCAGAATTGCAGGAATTAATACGGGAGGAAGGCGGCAGAAAATTACCGCTCGTACTCAAAATCGAGACCTTCGAAGCGGTGCAAAACCTTCCCGCTTTGTTGTTGCAGGGGATGGCGGAACCTGTGTTTGGGGTAATGATTGCGCGCGGCGACCTCGCGGTAGAAATCGGGTTTGAACGCCTGAGCGAAATCCAGGAAGAAATCCTTTGGCTTTGCGAAGCTGCCCACGTCCCGGTGATTTGGGCCACGCAGGTGCTGGAAACCCTGAACAAAAGCGGGATTGCCACCCGTTCGGAAGTCAGCGATGCCGTTCGTGCCGCTCAGGCTGAGTGCGTCATGCTCAACAAAGGGAAATACCTGCTCACCGTGCTGGCCACGCTCCAGGACATCCTGCACCGCAGCGGCGGGCACCATGTCAAAAAACGGTATGTGTTCCGGCCTTTGCAGATTGCGGAGCGGTTTTGGGGCGGCTAACGGCCTTTAATTCTTTGCCAAAGCCCAACAGCCACCTCCCGATCCCATTTATCAAAACGCCCGCGTTGCACCACTAATCGGTTATCGTCAGGGTGGTTGACAAAAAAATGGAAAACAAATTTTTCGCGGGGCTCCTTCCAGCCGATGATTTGTCCGAATCGCAAGTCATTGAACACGAGGGTATCCGAATACATTTCTACCGTATAAAATTCCCGGGAAAAGCGTTTCAGTTGGTGCACGCTTTCGTGGTCGTCTACGGCATTGAGCAACGAATCATTGCGCGGGAAATATTCGAATTGGATGGCCTTTTCATCATCAAACAAAGATCGAAATCCGACGTGGTAACCGCGGTCATCTCCGGCAACCACGTACCAAAGCCAGTTTTGGAGCGGCGCCGGGGTGGTAAAATAGCGGGTGTAGGCAATTTCTTGTTTTTCCAGGTTATCCCGCACGTCCGAGTCTATGTAGAGCTTGTTGCCCGTGCAATAAACTAAGTACAAACCGCTCGTGAGCAGGCCAAATTTCCACCAAAACGCTCGTTTTGGATGCCTTCTTCGCAGCAAAATCAGCGCTGCGCAGGCTATGCCCGGTCCGATTGAAAAAAACGGATCGGCAACGTACAACACATTAAAAGAAAGCCGCAGCCGGCTGAACGGCTCAAACCAACCGACGCCATAGTTATTGAACACATCTATGAGCAGGTGGAAAAAGATGACCGTTCCGAAAAACAAAATCCATTTTCGCAGAGAAATGTTGTGAGGACGGTGCCAACGCTCGGCCAGCAACGCCATAAAAGGCGTAATGAATGCCAGAAATAAAAAGGAATGCGTAAAACCCCGGTGCGCCAGCAGGCTGCTTGGGGTGTCCATCCAAAAGTTTGCAATAAAGTCTATGTCCGGCACACTTTGGGCCAAAGCCCCCCACAGCATGGCCTTCCTGCCGACGGTTTTTCCGGCAAATGCTTCGCCCATGCAGGCGCCGATGGCAATGTGGGTGAGTGAGTCCATGTGTTGTTTATTTTATACCTTGAAGTATAACTGCGACCAGGGTAAACGTACTAAAAAATGAATATAGCACCTAATCTTTCAAAAAATGATGATAAAAGTCACCTGCAAGTTTGATTTCCCACATCGTTTCCTGTTTCCAAACCCGCCGATCTTTGTAATAAAAATAGCTATGCCCAGGTATTTAATTTTGGCCATTGCGGTGCTTTTCATCGGGTCATCGCTTGGGGCGCAAACCGGTGAAACCGCCGTTGCCATCGTGCGCAAATCCGATGAACGCGTGCGGGGCAAAACTTCGATTGCAGAAATAACCATCATCACGACGCGCCCCAAATGGACGCGTTCGATGGACATCAAAGCCTGGACGAAAGGCAATGACCATGCCCTGATTTTGGTAAAAGCGCCCGCAAAAGACAAAGGCACGGCATTTCTGAAACGCAAAAAAGAGGTATGGAACTGGTTGCCTACGCTGGAACGCACGATCAAACTGCCGCCTTCAATGATGTCGCAGTCGTGGATGGGTACCGATTTTACCAACGACGATTTGGTGAAGGAATCTTCTATCGTAGAGGATTACGAGCACAAACTCCTTGGCGTGGAGCAGCAGGGCGGACTGGCTTGCTACAAAATTGAGTTGATCCCCAAACCCGAAGCAGCCGTAGTCTGGGGGAAAATTCTGGTTTGGATTGATAAAAAAGACTACAACCAGATGCGCGTCGAATTCTACGATGAGTTTGGAGCGCTTTCTCAGACGATGATCGGCTCTGAACTAAAAATGCTCGGCGGTATTTTGCTGCCTTCCCGCATGGAAATGACGCCGGCCGAAAAAAAAGGGCAGAGCACGACTATGGTTTATAAATCGCTGGTTTTTAACAAAGTCATAGCGGATAATTTTTTCACGACGGAGTATATGTCCAAAGTTAAATAAACGAATGATCCTACGACTCGCATGGCGCAACCTCTGGCGCAACCGCAACCGCTCCCTCATCGCCATGGCGTCGGTGTGGTGCGCGGTGGTGCTGGCTATTGTGCTGAGTAGTCTTCAAAAAGGCATTTTCGACCGGCTGATTGACAATGTGGTCAGCTTTTACAGCGGGTACGTACAGGTGCACCATGCGGGGTACCAGGCGGAACAAACGCTGGAAAATAGTTTTACGCTCACCGATTCCATACAGCAAACGGTGCTTTCCACGCCCGGAGTGGCCTTTTCGACTCCGCGTTTGGAAGCGTTTGCGCTAGCCTCTTCGGGCGAAAAAACCAAGGGATGCTTAGTGACCGGCATTGACCCGGCCCGTGAAGATTTGGTCACCCGCCTCAAAAGCAAAGTCGTTGCCGGCGAATATTTGCGCGACAGCGCTTCGACCGTATTAGTGGCAGAAGGGTTGGCCAAACGCCTGCAACTGGGGCTAAACGATACGCTGTTGTTACTCGGGCAAGGCTATTACGGAACCACCGCTGCCGGAAAATACCGGATTGGCGGGTTGTTGCATTTTGGATCGCCAGAGTTGAACAACCAGGTGGTTTTTTTGCCGATAGCCACCGCTCAACACTGGCTTGATGCGCCGGGCATGGCAACTACGCTGGTCATTTCGCCCCACGATCCCGCTGCCGCCCAGGCAACTGCTGATCAATTGCGCAAAGCTTTATCAGCCGATTTTGAAACGTTGACCTGGCAGGAAATCATGCCCGATATTTCCGAACACATCAAAACGGATACCGCGAGCAGCGCCATCATCCTCGGAGTGTTGTACCTGCTGATCTCGTTCGGCATTTTTGCAACCATTCTTATGATGCTGGCCGAACGGCAGCGCGAATTCGGGATGTTGGTAGCCCTGGGGATGAAAAAAATACAACTGGCGCGGATGGTTTTGTTCGAATCTGTTTTTATCACCCTGACGGGTTGTGTGCTGGGCATGTTGGTTAGTTTGCCCCTCGTTTGGCAATTGGCCCGGCATCCCATCCGAATTGGCGGCGAAATCGCTGAAGTGTTTGAAAAATTTGGGTTTGAGGCCGTTTTTCCGGCGTCGTTGGCGCCTTCCATTTTCTGGAATCAGGCGGTAGTCGTGCTGGTAATCGGGTTATTGCTGTCGCTGTACCCGGTGTTGAAGGTATTGTTTTTGAAACCGGTGGAAGCGATGAGGGGGTGATGCAGTTGGCAGGGAATAGTTGGCAGTTGGCAGCTCCTGTTTCGGTTCCATAAAAAACGAATCATAAAATGCTTTTCTCCATCGCCTGGCGGAATTTATGGCGTCACCGGACGCGCAGTTTGGCCATCATCGCTTCCGTAGCGCTTGGGGTTTGGGCGGGCGCGTTTATTGTGTCGCTTTACTACGGCATGGGCAACGAACGGGTGCGCATTGCCATTGAAGAAGAGGTGTCGCACCTGCAAGTTCACCACCCTAAATTTCGGGAAGATTTTGAAGCCGTCTGGAATTTTAAACTCGATCGCCTCGACGGCGCCTTGCAACGTACACCGGGGGTAAAAGCCTGGTCGCTGCGCTCAACCGCACAGGGCATGCTGGCCAATGCTGCCGGCAGCAACGGTGTACAAATCAATGGGGTTGATCCGGCAGCAGAAGTAGCGACCCGAAAATTTGATCATTTCATCGTTGCCGGCGTGTATTTCGATCCCGGAAAAAAAAACCAGGTATTGGTCGGGAAAAAATTAGCCAATAAAATGAAATTGGTCCCCGGCGCCAAAATCGTCCTGACCTTTTTGGACGCAGAACAAAACATCCAGTCCGGAGCTTTCCGCATTTGTGGCATCTACGAAACCAGCAATGCACCTTTAGATGAACGCAATGTATACGTTGGTCGAACAGAACTCAATGAACTGCTCGGAATGCAGGGCTGTGGTACGGAAGCCGCCATCTTATTGCACGGAGAAAACGAAATACCGGGAGCGCTGGCCTTCCTTCAGAAAGAACTTCCGGACCTCGAAGTGGAAAGCTGGCGCACCATCTCGCCGGAAACGGATCTGATCATGTCTTCTTTGGACATTTCTTCCTTCATCATCATTGTCATCATCGTGCTGGCTTTAGCGTTCGGCATCATCAACACCATGCTGATGGCCGTACTCGAGCGCACCCGCGAAATCGGGATGCTGATGTCTATAGGCATGACCAAAATCCGGCTGTTTGGCATGGTCGTGCTCGAAACCGTGCTGCTGACCATGATTGGCTGCCCCATTGGATTCGTGCTTGCCTGGACCCTGAACGAATGGTTGTCTAAAGTCGGGATTGACCTCAGCGTCATTGCAGGGAATTTAATGAAGGATTTTGGCTACGGCGCCATCATTTACCCCGATTTGCCAGGGTTTAAAGTATCGCAAATTGTACTAACCGTTTTTGTCACCGCATTGCTCGCTTCGGTTTTTCCGGCATGGAAAGCGCTGAGCATGAATCCAGTAGAAGCCATTAAAAGATAAACCATGGATACGCCCGTCATAGACATCCACAACGTCAGCAAAATATACAATCCGGATACCATTCCGGTCCCTGCGGTGAACAACGTCCACCTGCACTTTGAACGGGGCGAATTTACGGCCTTGGTCGGACCTTCAGGTTCGGGCAAAACAACCCTGCTGAACATCATCGGCGGTTTGGATGTGCCAAGCGAAGGTCAGGTCATCATCAATGGAACGGACATTACCGGCTTGTCGGCAAACCAACTCATCCGGTTTCGCCTGCACAACATCGGATTTGTCTTCCAATCCTACAACCTTATCCCGGTGTTGACAGCCCGCGAAAATGTTGAGTTCATTTTGTTGTTGCAAGGCGCCCCAAAGGTCCAGCGCGACAAGCGGGTACACGATCTGATGGTCTCGGTGGGGTTGGGGGATAAAATGGATGCGCGGCCCGCCCAGCTTTCCGGCGGCCAGCAGCAACGGGTGGCGGTTTCCAGGGCCCTGGCGTCCAAGCCGCAGTTTATCCTCGCCGATGAACCCACGGCCAACCTCGATTCCAAATCTGCGACCAATCTTTTAGACATTATGGCCAAACTCAACCAGGAGGAAGGCATGACCTTTATTTTTTCTACCCACGACGCCCGCGTGATCGAACGCGCAAGGCGGGTTATCACGCTGGTAGACGGGCGTGTGGCTTCAGACACCGGCGAAGGCAAGACATAAGCCAAAAAATATGAAAAAGCTATTTGCCATCTTGTTCCTTTTGTACGCGTTGTTGTACCCTGCAACAGCCCAAACCGACTCCATACCAGAGGAAAAACCTGCGCGTTTCCAGGTTCAAGGCTATTTAAAAAACCTTCAAACCGCTACTTTTGGGCCGGAAAAAGGATCCTTGTTCACCAATAATTTCCTCCACAACCGGCTGAATTTCAAATATCAGGTTTCATCCACCCTGTCAGCGCGACTGGAACTGCGCACCCGCCTCTTTTGGGGGGAACAGGTGCGCATCACTCCCGGGTTTGCCCAATTGGCAGATTATGAAAGTGGGATCATGGATTTATCGTGGACACCCGTTGAAAAACCGGCGCTGGTCGGCCATGTTATCATTGATCGGCTCTCCCTGAACTGGCAAAACGAATATTGGGACATTACCCTCGGCCGGCAGCGGATCAATTGGGGCATCACCACGGCCTGGAACCCGAACGACCTGTTCAATGCCTTTAATTTTTTTGATTTTGACTATGAAGAGCGACCCGGAAGCGACGCCTTGCGGGTGCGCTACAGCCGCGATGGCATGTCGGGCTTCGATGTTGCGGTAAGCAAAGGAAAGGCAGCAGAAACGACGACTGCAGCATTGCAGTATCACTTCAACAGCAAGGGGTATGATGTTCAGGTTTTGGGCGCCTGGTACCAGAACGACCTGGCTCTGGGTTGTGGTTGGGCGGGCAACATCGGTGATGCGGGTTTCAAAGGCGAAGCAACCTGGTTTCAGCCGCGCAGTAATTTTGGGGATACGACCGGAACACTTTCCTTGACGTTAGAGAGCAATTTTACCTTTGAAAGCGGGTGGTACCTCGGCGGCGCTTACCTTTACACCGGCAGCGGATACAGTAGTCCCAATGCATTAAATTTGCTGAATGCCCAGCAATTATCTGCTAAAAGGCTCATGCCTTTTAAGCATTCCGTTTTAGCTCAAACTGCCAAACAAATTACTCCAATTTTTATGGCCAACCTAAGTGTGATTTATTGCCCTGGCCCGGATGCGCTGATCATTTTCCCGGTGCTGACGTATTCCCTGAACGACAACTGGGACTTGAATCTCGTGGCGCAATCGTTTTTTATTCCAGCGGGCAAGCGATTTAAAAACGAAGGAAATTCATTGATTTTGAGGTTGAAGTGGGGATTTTAAACGAATGCTGCGCAGCGCATCAATGAACATGAGTCATCCCGAATTTTTTGGTTGAGGTGCAGCGCACCCCGAATCTTTGTAGAACCGTGGGAATAAAGGGTTGCGAGGTGCAGCGCACCGCAATCTTGGGGTGTCGTGACAATCGTTGTTACGGTGCGCTGCACCTGATTTCATCTACTTTCATGTGGGTTACAAAGATTCGGGTGCGCTGCACCTCCCTCCATGGCGCTAATTGCCCCCAGAAACAACATGAGCCATCCCAAAATTCGGGATGACTTATGTTGTTAAAATCACTCTTCTCACTTTTGCTGACTTCTGGATTTTTCCTGTTTCGGCGGCTCTTTCGTGGCAGGTTTGGGCTTTGGTGGCGCCGTCACTTTGGGCGAAGGCTCGCGGCGCGGCTCAGCGCTTTGTTTGGTTTTTTGCTTTTCCAAAGTGGTTTCGTGGTGCTCCCGGCCTTTGTTTATTTCAGGCTGAACGGTTCGGGGCACCCGGGTTGGCGGCGTTACGGGCTGGGTGTCTGGTTTTGTTTTGGGAGGTGTGTCTGGTTTGGTTCTGGTATCCGGCGCCGGTTGTTTTTTGCGATCCTGATCCGGCGTTTTTTTCAACTCGGGGGCGCCTTCATCGCGCATGTCCCTTACAGGCGGTTTGGCGCGGGTTTCTCGTTGTTCAACTGGCGCCCTGGGCGGTTTTACTTTAGAAAGTTCCGGATAACGCCCGGCATTTCGATCCAAATAATCCCGTTCATCCAATTTTTTATCCGGATTGCTGCGGTTGTATTTGTCGAGATTTGCCTCTAAGCGGCTAAATTCCCGGAAGCGGTCAACTCGACGGTCATCATCTCTGAGCCATTCATCGCTGATAATCCCCCGGTGTCGCTGTTGCCAAACCACAACCCCGGTTGTGATGCTGCCGCCGCTATTGTGATGCCGGTGGTGGTGCCGGACGAAATGATCCGACAAATGAGACCAGCGGTCGTGGTGCCACGGATCGTAGAAGTACCAATGCGTAAAGTGGTAGGACGGCAGACCAATGACCACGATGGTGCGAACCGACCCGGGGTAATAGAATCCCCAATCCCACCACCAGGGATAAGGACGCCAGCGTGGATAATCGTACCAGGACGGATATCCAAACCAATATGGATAGTGGTGGTAATGGCGCTCGACAATGCGAACGGGCCCTTCGTATTGCCCCTCATCGTAAACGTCGCCATCGTACAGGTCGCCATCATACAGGTCGTCATCGTAACCATTTTCTTCCGCATAAGTCTGGGCTGCAGCCATCAGCTCTTCTTTTGCCTGCGGATTTTCTTCTAAGCTTTTTTTCCAGGCTTCAACCTCCTGGGCATTCCGGCGGGCAACTACGAGGTTGAGGCTGTCAACCTGATGCAGGATCCATGCCGGATCTTTGCGATAAAGGTCGCCGGCCAGAATGGTTAGTCGGATGTTTTCCGTCAGCAAACTCAACACTTCCGGCAGTTCGAGCAAGCGATTCAACGCCGCTTTTGTTTTTGTCGGATAGGCGGAAACCATGGTTTCAAAAGCAGATTCGGCAGCCTGGTTCAGTTCGTCAATCTGCTTCAACACGCCGAAGTGATCCATTCCGGCGCGCAGCGCTTTTTCGTGAATTTCTTCGGGATAACCGGTCAATACCCGGTCAATGCCCGCTTTTGACCCGCCGGATTCCCGGGCAATTTTCCGTACCAAACCGGGATAACGGGTCATATCCCAAAGCATTTCCTGGGTTTCTTTGGCATAATTCTCCACGGCTTTGTTAAAGGCCGCGCCGGTTGAAGCCTGCAGGTTCTCCAATTTGATCAATGCCTCCGGGTACAAAGCGACCTCCAAAATATCCTGCCGCGTTTCTGCCGGGTACAGCACCAAAGCGTCTACCGCTTTTTGGTTTTCTTCCACAATTTTAGCGAGTAATTCCTTATCCGTTTGCGCGTATGCACAAATGCTGGTGCCCACTAAAAAAATTAGTGAGGCGATTGATTTTAAAAATTTCGTTTTCATAATACGTTTATTTTAACGTGAGATCAGGAAGAAAACATGGGTTTTTGAATGATGTAAAGCACTTACTTGGCGTCTTTTGCCAGACCTTGTTCGGGAGTAAGGTGCAGGAAGTCAGATAAAAAAGAAATGAGGAGGGTCATGTCCGGGGTTGATTTTAAACAAGTTGAACAAGCGCATAGGGTGAATTTTAGCTTCGGTGACTTGAATCATCTACTCCTATGATAACCGTCATTGCCAAGGGAAAGCCATGCCCTGACCTTTGTATTACTTCTTAAAACTAAAACATTACGCCAATGTGGTGGGTGTTCCTTTCCATATTCCTTGCCGCAGTTTTTTGGCTGCTTTGGGCGCCGATCCGCTTAGAGATCAACACGTGGAAAGGGATTTACCGGGTGGAATGGATCGGACTTGGAGCGCTGAACTGGCTGCCGGAAGAAGGATTGGATGTCATTGAGATCAAACTCTTTTTTTGGAAAAAACGCTGGGCGCTCTCCGAAATACAGTCAAAGCAGGAGCCATCAAAAGCAAAGCCAAAAAGCAAGGCCGCCAAAAAAAAATCCCAAAGTGGACTTGCCGGGTGGCGATTGGTGAAAAAAATCGCACGGACCTTCAAGGTTCGGCATTGCCGGCTATGGATAGATACCGGCGACTACCTGTGGAACGCCTGGCTTTTCCCCGTGGGGTGGTTTTTGCAAAAACCCAATATTGGCGTATGGATTAATTTTCAAGGAAAAAACGAAGGCGCCTTGCTGGTTGAAAACCGCTTGGGCCGGGTTTTATGGGCATTTATTTCATCACGTTTTCACTAAAATATTGTGATTATGAAAACAGGAAATTATGAAGAGGTGCTTGGTAAAGTCACCGAATTTCTGAAAGATGAAACCAAAACCAGTACCGTCGTGGGTACAGAATTCAAACTCGGTGAATTCACCTGTGTACCCGTCATCAAAGTCGGCATGGGCTTTGGCTATGGCGGCGGCGAAGGCGAAGCCAAGGTCACCGGACACGGCGAAGGCGCCGGTGCGGGCGCAGGCATGGGCATCGTCCCGATGGGCTTTTTGGTATCCCGCGGCGACCTCATCCAGTTTGTGCCAGCTACTACCACGCACGGGGTGTCGGCAGCCATTGAAAAACTGCCGGATTTATTGGGAAAATACATGGACAACAAGAAGGAGCCGCAAATGAATTAATCGGTCATGAGCTGATTTTGTGAATGGTTTTTACCATGTAGTTTTTTCTGTATAGTTTTTTTACCACATAGGGCACATAGATGGTTTCACATAGTTCACATAGGAGCTGCTCCCCGGGTGCATCAGAACTATGTGTTCTATGTGAAAACCCCTATGTGTACTATGTGGTAAAAAACTAAACTATGCGGTAAAAAAACTATGCAGTAAAAAAACCTTTTATTACTAATCACACCGATACCGTAAATAGTCCTCCGTCTTCACCGTATCCCCTTTTCCTTCTAATTTATCATTGTAAATAGTCGTGCCTACCTTTTTGAGGAATTCCGTGCATTTATTGCTTTCATTTTTATTGTAAATACACTTGGTGTGTTTTTCTTCAACCTTGGATCGGAAGGAAGCCGCTTCCGACACCGGGTCAATTTGAGGCAGGTTGACCCAGGGGCCTGTTTCCGTATTTTGATTCGTCTTGTCCGGGCAGTTGGCGTTTTTATACACCTTGAATTTTACCCCGTCTTCTTCGCCCGCCTCTTCAAAAACAGGCTCATTGGAAATAAGAAAAATTTCTTCCTGAGGCACAGTCCGGAGCGTAAAGGCAAAAGTTACAGGTTCTCCCGAAGTAGAAAACACAGCCAGCAGGTAATGATTGACCTGGGCGGTAGGCTGGGCGCTGAGGTAATCGAGCACCTGGGCTTCATAACCCGGCGCGACGAGCAAAATTCCCCATTGGGAATTGAAATAAGCAATCAGATCCTGGATGGAATCAGGCGCCTGAACGGTTTCTTCTTCACG
>JBJXFD010000263.1:0-3471 GCA_046153985.1 Saprospiraceae bacterium | reverse complement strand
GCGTCGGCGTAGCCGTTTATTTTTTTGGAACCCTGATACAATTCAAAACACAGTTGTTCGCCGTCTAATTGCCAGTGCACGTTGCCTTCTTCGGGGTCTTTGAGGTATTCCAGAAAAGCAATATAGGCGCCAAGGTAGTCCTGCGTTTCAAATTGTGTGAGCGACCGATCCCAGGCTTCGTGTTGCGCTTCTGTTTTGTAGGCATCACTGTACCGCCCAAATTTGATGTCCGGCTGTGGGACTTCCGTATCTTCATTTCCAAATAGGCGGTTCCAGAAACTCATTTTTAAAGACGTTAGATGTTAGACGTTAGCTGTCAGACCGACAAAATTAGTACTTTTGACCAATCGCAAAGCTGTAATTTATGAGCGAATTTCGAACGCGCCTGCCGCAACCGCATCCGGGCAGTTTTTTCATCGGCCACCAGGATGTTACCTTGTGTATGGGTTCCTGTTTTGCCACCCATATCGGCGCGTGGATGAAGGAACTGAAATTCCCTTGCCTGCTCAATCCTTTTGGCATCCTCTACAACCCGGTTTCCATTGGAAAAAACATGCAGCGTTTGCTGGCACAGCAACCCTACTCGCAGGAGGATTTCGCGCAGCAGGGCGGGTTGTGGCACAGCTTCGACCACCACGGCGTTTTTTCGCATCCCGATTTGTTGCAGGCTGTTTCCGGCGTCAATGCTGCCTTGCAGGAGGCTGCCACTTTTACCCAACAAACCAATCGGCTGATTTTGACGCCCGGTTCGGCTCATGTTTACACGTTTAAAAAGACGGGCCAGGTGGTAGCAAATTGCCATAAATTCCCGGCTTCGGATTTTGAGAAACGGCGCCTTGGGGTAGGGGAGGTGGTGGCTGCGCTTTCGGTTCCGATTGAACAATGGAAAGCAGCTCGCCCGGATCTGGAAATCATACTCACCATCAGCCCCGTGCGCCATATCCGCGATGGCATTGTGGAAAACCAGCGCAGCAAAGCCACCCTCGCGCTGGCTTTGGAAGAACTTTGCCGGCAGTTCCCGTACGCACACTATTTCCCGGCCTACGAGTTGTTGCTCGACGATTTGCGCGATTACCGCTTTTACGAAGCCGATATGGTTCATCCCAACGGGCAGGCGATTCGCTATATCCGGGATTATTTTGCGGAAACGTTTTTTACAAAAGATACCCTGGCACTCAACCAGCGCATTGCGAAAATCATCAGCGCCGCCAATCACCGCCCTTTGCACCCCCACACGCCTGAACATTTGCGTTTTGTGCAACAGCAATTAGCGGCAATTGCGGAATTGGAAAAGGAGTTTCCTTTTTTGGATTTTGATCGGGAGAAAGGTTAAAAAACCGCCGTCACCTGCGCCCGCCCCACGTGCACCATATCCGCCTTGCCCGTTTTGCGGCCTTCGTAGCTCACCGAAAGGCGCAGGTTTTTGCCCAGCTGGCGATCCAATCCTACATTCCAAAGGTAGTTTTGACCATTTTGAAGGCCGTTCAGCAACGCAAAACCCACGGGTGAATTAGGCTGTCCTTCAAAATCTACGGCGATGTAAGAAGCACGCAGCCGGAGCGAAGATTTGGCCGATTGGTTGTAGGCCGCTTCCACGCTCACATCGTTTTGCAGGGCCGTTTCGCCGGTGTCACCCAGGGTATTCCGGTCGCGTTGCAAGCGGTAGCGGACGATTGTTCGGAAGGTTTTGGAGGGCAAAAAAGTGACCTGCGGTTCCGTTTTCCAGGATTCAATCCGAAAATCGCGGGTGTCGAAAAACTCCGAATCGCTTTCGCGGCGGCCTTGGGTCAGCCCGAGTTGGATGCTCCAGCGCGAGGAGGGATTAAATCGCCCCCGCAGGAAATATTCGAGCGTTCGGCGGCTTTCAAAACCCGAAATTTGCACAATCCTGCTTCGGAGGTCCGATTCGCCGATCTGGATGTCGTAGCGCGGATCGGCACGATTGAAAAACAACGTATTCCTTGCATTGAGGCTGACCGAAACGAGGGCCGTATCCGGAATGGCCAACTGGAAGGGATTCCAGGCGTCCACGTCCGGCGCTTCGCGGGTTTTTCGGTTGATTTGCAGTGAGGAAATGACCGAAAATTTGCTGAATGCTTTGCGGTAGTCCGTGGCGGCAAACCACACGGCGCGCGGTTCAATTTGCAAGCTGTAATTCAGGCTGGCGTTGTCGGTGCGCACGTATTCGTCGGTTACGCTGCTGACCCGGATGTAGTCGGCCTGATCCTGAAACGGCGCAATTTCCATTTCGTAAGACTGAATTTTGCCGTCGTTGTTGTACAGCGAATCCAACCAGACGTGCGTGCCGGAGCCGGGCGTTACCGGCACGAACGTGAACGATAGTTTCGGTTCCTGCCCGGCGCTGAGTTCGTATACGGTCACCGCCCGCACTGCGCCTTTGAAAAAACTGCCGTTGAAATCCATGCGCCCTAAAAACGTGCTGGTCGGGATGAGCGAAGCCGGTGCGCTGGCTGCAACTTCCAAATCCCGATAGCCCAGACTCCCGCTCCACAGGACGGATTTGGCGATTTGCCAGGATCCCGTTGCCTGGTATTCCGTGGCCACGCTCAACGAACGGTACAATTCGCCGAAAGGCGTATAATCCCAGCGCCTGCTGGCGGAGAGGCTGAGGTTGCTGGTTTCTGAGGCGGCGCTTTCCGCGAATATGCGGAGGCGGTCGTAGAAAAAACTGGTCGCCAGTAAGGTATCGTTGTTCACTGGCCTGCGGTCGCTTTTTTCGCGTTCTCCGTTCACGCCAAAACGCCAGTTTTTCAACTTCGGGATGGTTTTGGAAATCGAAGCGCGGGGGCGGAAAAACTGGGTGCGCTGTGCGGTTTCATCTGTATTCACTAAGCTGGCTTCGCCGGTCACTTCCCAGCCTTTGCGCATCCATTGCAGGGATGCATTGTGCCGCAAGCCAGTGTACAGCGAATCGCGCAAAAATGCGCTGAATCCGTATTGCAAACTCCCCCAATTTTGGCGTTGCAGCACGAAGTTTGTTCGCGCTAAATGTTCATTGGCAGGCGGCGCCACACCCACGCCCTGTTGGTTGGCGATGTTCCAGTCGCGCAAGAACTCGGGGTCGCGGTAAGGGTTCAGTGCTTTAAAATTGCGCTGCACAAATTCGTACGCCAGGGCCGTTTCCAGCTTCCAGGCATTGGTGTCCGGCCCCAAACGGAAAACATCCTGGATATTGGTGAACGCCGCGATCCCGGTGTCGTCTTCCTGATCGAGGTCCGAAAAGCGGTTCAGATCGTTGCGGCTCAACGCCACTTCGGTTTTGATGATCCCGTTTTTGGAAAAGCGGTAATCCGCCCCAGCGGCTAAAATTTGTTGTTGTTTGGGCGCCACCAATTGCACCACCGGCGCGTAGTTGCCCCTTGGGCGGCAGGTAGTCGGGTCGGGCGCCACCCATCGGTAGGCGCGTTCATTGGCTGCCTGGGCGTCGTCGAGGACATAGTCGCCATTGCC
>JBJXFD010000241.1:0-23234 GCA_046153985.1 Saprospiraceae bacterium | reverse complement strand
TGGCAACCCAACCTGACGCAGAGCCATTCTTCCTCCCACCTGCAAACGGCTGGGTAACTGACTCTGTAAGCTTGAGCGCTTTTGATGGCACACCTGAATTGAACATTCAGTTTAAAGTAATTTCTGATTGGGGTAACAACCTTTACATTGACAACATCAATGTATCTGGCCTCGTTGTTGGCACACAGGATCTGGAAGACCTTCTGGCTGGTAAAGTTGCGGTTTTCCCGAACCCGACCAACACGGTGGTAAACATCGAGTTCGAATTGGTAGCAGCTACTCCTGTGACCATTGAGATTCTGAACGTCAATGGCCAGAAAGTTGCCACGCTCGACCAGAACCGCGATTACGCTGCCGGCCAGTACATTCGTACCTGGACTCCGGAAAATGCCGGTGTTTATATGGCGCGTATACGTACGGAATTGGGTGAGTCTACTCAGCGCATCATCGTGACGCGTTAATTCGCGTCTGTCTTTATAGTCCGATAGCTGCGTTATGTTAAGACCCCAAAATCGGTCATTTACGCGAGTAAACTCTCGCTTTTGGGGTCTTAACATGCCTTGCTATCGAACTCTAAAGAACAGACACCGCCTGAATGGGCGGACGCAAAATGGGTCGCCAATTATTGAATTGGCGGCCCATTTTGTGCTTCCGGAAGTCCGCTTACCGACCAGATTGCAAATTTCTTGCAGACATACCGCGTACTTGCTTATTTTTGCAGTACGAAAGGTTTTCAACTCATTTATAATCAGTCATAATTTCAGAATATGAAAAAATGCTTACTCCTGTTTGGCTTGTTTTTTTCGTCGCAGAGCTTTTTTGCCCAAAGCTCAATGGTTATTAACCCTAACCCGGTCGTAACGAACGGTATTGCTTCATCCGATTTTGAAGGGGTTGGCTATGCGGAGGCCATCAATAACACCAATGATACGCTTCAAGTGCGCTGGACTCGCAAAGTCATCAGCATTACGCAAGGCTGGCAAAGCGCCATTTGCGATAAAAACCAGTGCTTTTTTCCTTCGGTCAGCTCCCAGCCATTTGAGTTTTTACCCAACGAGGCTGCCCGTTTAGACGTACACGTTTATCCCAACGATTTTGTGGGCGCAGCAATCATCGAGGTGACCTTAGTCAATACGGAAGATACGACGCAGTCGGTCACCGGGGTTTACTATTTTAACCAGGAGACGAACGGAACCGTGGATGCGAAATACCAGGCGGTAAAAGTATATCCTAACCCAACTCAGGGCCTGTTTACGATCTCGGATGTAGATCAGGTGGAGCGGGTTGACATCTTCGATCTGGCTGGTCGCACAGTAAAACAATTCCAATACGGCACTGGGCAGTGGTATTCCATCAGCGATTTGCCGCAAGGTTCTTATATCGTGCGATTGCTGGGCGGAACAGGCGAAACGCTTGTCACCCGGTTGATGAATAAAGAATAAGGGGCGTTTCAATACTCCCCTCCTGCGCCTCCGCCGCCAAAATCGCCGCCGCCGAAGGTTTCTTTTGTCGCTTCCGATTTACCCGTTGGCGCTGCTATGAATTGTTCGATGAGCTGTTCTTCGATCTCCTGTAGCAAGGCTGTTTCTGCACCTGATTCATAGGTGTAGGCGCCCGGATTTTTGCGCAGGTAATTGATGAAAAAATAAGCGGCTACAAAAACAATGGCGCCAATAATGGTGCAGGCCCAGGCCAAAGGCATGATGTGGTGATAGTACCTGAAGGTAAATACAGCCGCCGCTGCCGCAAGGATGCTAATGTCTAAAAGCAGGCGGTCTTTCAGGCGTAGGCCCAGCGCGAGGTACAACGCCGGCACGCCAAACGTGAAGCTCCAAAAAAACCAGCCAATGGGCGGTTGGGGCAGGTTAAACTGATTTGCGCCCACCTGTTGCACCACAAAATAATTGCCGCTGGCGTAAAAAGTTGGCAGGCACAGCAGTTCTACGATCACAAAAATCCCGTGCCAATGCCGCCAGGCCACCCGTTTTTGGGCTTTCCGCACCCACCACCAGGCCGCCGCTGAAAACGCCATGCCGGAAAAAGGAAGGAGGTATAGTGCCAGCCCGGGGATTTCGTTCACCGTTAGCAAAATAATCAGGAGGGTACAACCAAAAGCAGCGGCTGCCATCAGCCGGTCGAGGTAACGAATGCTGCCGGCAACCAAAAATGGCAAAGCCACCCAACAATAAACTACGGGATCAGCCCAGTACGGGAAAGAAGCATATAGACTCCCGAGGAAGGTTGAGGTTGCTACATAGAGCAACATATCGTCGAGGCCGCTTCCATAATGGTGTAGCGAACGAATGATCCACAATTCCAGCAGGACAATCCAGATCACGGCCCAAAAAAGGCCAAATGCCGTAAGCCCCGCCTCGGAGTCGAGCATCCCGGTTAAGGCAAAAAGCCCCATCACCGCGTACATCAGGATCAGACAAAAAATGCCCAAGCCAATGCGGATGAAAAGGTTTGGCGAATAAAAAGGCGCAGGTTTTTGTTCCTGCAATGCCGCCAATTGTTCATCAGAAAGTAAGCCATCTTTATTCCAACTGTGGGCAGTAGTTCTAATGAGCAGGGCATCTAACCATTCGCGGTTATAGGCAATCATGGCGCGACTTTTTTGATGAAACGTTTGTAGTTCGTCAGAAAGAGGATGACTCCGATGCAGGAAAAGAAGAAATAAAACAGGTAAAACTCAAACTCCAATCCCTGCATGTTGTTGAGGATCACATAAGTAACGCCGATGTACCCGTACAAGACCGCCACGGTCAGAAAATAAAACGAACCCCGGGTGCGCGCGTACCAAAGGAAAAAACCAACAGCGATGCACAACAGCGGGAAATAAATCAGGGATAAATCCAGCGCGATCATGCCCGCAAGGCACCCGATCATGCCGATGTGAACGCCAAAATTGAGATAGGTCAGGGAAAAATGTTTTTTGATTTCCAACCGTTCGCCCAGGAAAGTTACCATGCACATAAAAGCGCCAAAAGCGATGCCTGTGTTCGTGATGGTATAGCTGTTGAAATCATTTTTTGCCAGCAAATCCTGCGGCGTCAGGGTAATTCCTATCCAGGACGCCATCGCCGTGATGCCCAGCGACAACACGCCCCGGTTATCGAAAACGTAGGCCAGCCACAAAAACAGCACCATCGGAATCAAAGTGACTAAGCCATAGCGCTCGCCGAAAAGCTGGTACTGGAATTGCAGGTACCCTTCCATCACCAAGAACATGAGGCAGCCCAACAGCAGGATATAATCGAAGTAGGGCGTAGCACTGACCACTTCACCGGTTGAAAACGGCTTCCGGTGCTTGAAGGCATACCAAAAACACGCTGCGCTGATGGCGCCGATGAAAGCGATGATGGCCATGTGGCCGATGTCGTCAATATGCTCATAAATGAGGTAACCCAATCCGGCATTGAGCAACAAAACGCCGAGGTAAAGCAGGGTTTTTAGTTCCCAATGCAGCGAAAAAGCCTTTTGCGCTTCAAACCGCCGGATTTTTTCGGCGGCTTCGGGCTCGAGCGAGGCCTGTTGCAACAAATGTTCCAGCATACGTTTTTCGTTTTTCTGCTTCAAATGTAGTGCAATAACTTGATTCAACGACGCGAAGGCATTCAAGATCAGATATATCTTATCTTTGACAGGTGTCTTTATGCAGTTCACTAAAACTTTGATGTCATGAATAAAACCATCACCTTTTCAATCACGCTTTCTTTAGCTTGTTTTTTATCGGCCTGCGCGCCAAAAGAAACCGCAAAACCTGCAGTGCAGTACAGCATTGAGCAGTTTTACAAAAACGAAAACATCGGAGGCGGCGCTTTTTCACCCGATGGCGCCAAGCTGCTTTTTCACAGCAACAAACCGGGCATCTACAACCTCTACGAAGTGGATGTAACTTCCGGCGAACAGCGCCAGGTAACTACATCAGACAAAGAATCTTTTTTTTCTGAAGGATACGTACCCGGCACAAGCGACGTGCTCTATTCAGCAGACCAGGGTGGTAACGAAATCAACCACCTCTACCTGCTTTCCCCAGACGGCACAACCCGCGATTTAACCCCTGGTAAAGAGGAAGTAGCGTCCTTTATAAGCTGGAGCAAAGACAAAACACAACTGTTTTATGCGTCCAACAAGCGCGATCCTCAGTTTTTTGATGTCTATAAAATGCAAATTGGAGTATGGCAACCGACGTTGATTTACCAAAACAACGATGGGATGAACGTTAGCGCCATGAGCATGGACGGGCAATTACTCGCGCTCATCAAAACCATCACAACCGCTGAAAATCAAATGTTCATTTACACAGTTGCAACCAAAGAACTGAAAGAAATTTCCGACCCTGCCAAACCCGGAAACTACACCCCGGAAGGCTTTAGCCTTGACGGCAAATCACTCGACTACACCACAGATGTAGACAAGGAATTTGCTTACTTAGTGCGGTACGATCTCGCAACCGGCTCGCGCAAAACCCTGTTTGAAACCAACTGGGACGTGATGTACGCTTACGACAGTGAAAATGAAAAGTACCGCGTCATTGCTGTGAATGAAGACGGCAAAAACAGCCTCACGGTTCTGGAAAATGCAACCGGCAAAAAAGTAGATTTCCCGGCCATCCCCGACGGCGACATTGCAGCCGTGGAGATTTCACAAGACGAAACGAAAATGCGGCTTTCCGTGGGTTCTTCCAGCTCGCCAAACAACCTCTATCTCTACAATTTTGCAGACGGCAACCTGAAAAAGCTCACCAATGCGCTCAACCCGGAAATTGCGCCGGAAGAACTGGTTACTGGCGAAGTAGTGCGGTTCAAATCCTTTGACGGACTGGAAATTCCGGCCATTTATTACAAACCCAAAGGCGCCACGGCGGATCAGAAAGTTCCGGCCTTAGTGTGGGTACACGGCGGCCCGGGCGGACAATCCCGGCTGGGGTATTTCGCACTCGTCCAATACCTCGTCAACCACGGCTATGCAATTCTGGCGGTCAATAACCGGGGCAGCAGCGGCTACGGCAAGTCTTTCTTTAAAATGGACGACCAAAACCACGGCGACAAAGACCTGAAAGACTGCGTCTGGGGCAAAAAATGGTTGCAGGAGCAAAACTACGTTGATGCAGAAAAAATCGGCATCATCGGCGGCTCCTACGGCGGCTACATGACGATGGCAGCGCTGACCTTTGCGCCCGACGAATTCGAAGTGGGCGTGAATATTTTTGGCGTCACCAACTGGATGCGCACCCTGAAATCCATTCCGCCTTATTGGGAATCTTTCCGCGATGCCTTGTACACCGAAATGGGCGACCCTTACAGCGCAGATTCGGTTCGGCTGCACCAGATTTCGCCGCTTTTCCACGCCAGACAGGTGAAAAAACCGCTCATGGTGCTCCAGGGCGCCAACGACCCCCGCGTGTTGCAGGTGGAATCGGATGAAATCGTGGAAGCCGTGAAAAAGAACGGCGTCCCGGTAGACTACGTCATTTTCCCCGACGAAGGCCACGGCTTTGTGAAAAAAGAAAACGAAATTCTCGGCTACGGCAAAATTCTGACTTTTCTGGATACGCATTTGAAGAATGCGAAGAAGGAGATGAAGGACTAATAAACGAAACCTCATATGCCTGAAACCTGGAAAAACATCAATTACGGCAATATCCACGCCGGCGGCAATGTCCACATTGGCGATGTATACCTTTTTCACGAAGGCAAAGCGCAGCCAACCCTCTTGTTCCTGCACATCGAAAAGGCGGGCGAAGCTTACCAGGCTAATCTTTCCGTAAAATCAGGCGATTCCGAATCCGTCGCGCAGGTGCTGCACGAACCGGTGACGCTCCAGATTCCCGCCACCCTTTTCCAGCAGTCAGACGCTTTTCAATCCCTGCGCCGAAGTTCCGAAAACGAAATCCTGCGCCATGCGGGCCGCGAGTCGGGGGGCGTGCAGCACCGCGAAGACGCGCTTTCCGCAGCCATCCACCAAACCTTCTTTTCCCGCGAGATCGGAGTCGTTTGCAGCGATTTCATCCAGTTGCTTGAAGACCGCAAAATTGAAGAACTGCTGCTCGTTGTTGCTTCCGACGAAGCAACTGTGCGGAACCTGCCCTGGGAAATGGTGCTCTCCCTCCTATTTCCACCCAAAATGGGCGAAGCCAAACGCCACCTGATGGTCAACAGCTTTGGGTTCGCGCGCACGACGCAAGCCTCGCTGGAAAAGTTCCAACTGCGCCGCGATGCCAACGCCGATTCCCCGCTGAAACTGCTGTTCATCACCGCACTGCCAGAAAACCTGACCGAACACGGCAAAATGCTCGAAATCGAGCGCGAGCAGGAAAAACTCATCAAAGCCATCGGCGGACTGGAAGCAACCGGAGACCGGCGACCCAAAATCGTCATCGAGTTTTTGGATAATGCTTCTTTGGAAGAAATAGACACGGCTTTGACGGCCCGCAGCCATGACATCCTGCACATCAGCGGGCATGGCGCGTATCTGGCGGAAGCCAAACAGGGCATCCTCTATTTAGAAAACGAAGACGGCGACGAACAACAGGTGAGCGGCGCGGAATTGGCCTCCGTGTTGCGCAGACACACCTGTCTGCGCCTGCTGCTCCTGAGCGCCTGCGAAACCGCGGTAGCCGGACAAGGCACGGCAGAACAATTGGCTGCATTTGGAATCCCCGCTGTGCTGGCCATGCGCTTTGCCGTCACCGACAAGGCCGCGACCCTGTTTACCTCCGCTTTTTACGAACAGTTGGCGCTCGGCAAAACCCTCAATCACGCCCTCGCGCATGGCCGCGAAATCCTCTGGAAAGATGCGCAGCAGCGCCGCCAGATCCCCGCGCAATCGCATATCGCAGAGTGGTTTACACCGGTTGTGCATCAAAACCAATACATCGGTGCGCTGGCCAAGCCGCAGCAATATCGGGAAGATGTTTACCACAATTTTTACCCGAAAACAGGCTTCCTCAAAACCGGTCACACCAAACTCATCGGCGAAGGGTTCATTGGCCGCAAACGCTACCTGATTCAGTTGCGGCAAAATTTCCGGCTGGGCCGCGCCGTTTGCCTGCATGGCCTCGGCGGCTTGGGCAAAACCACCCTGGCTGAAGCTTTTGCTGACAGTTACCGAAAGCGTTACGGCCACGAGGTACTCATTTTCCGCGGCGGGGCGCAGATCAGCGAAGTGGCCATCATCGAGCGCCTTTTTGCCCAATGGCAGTCGGCGACAAAGCCGGATGCTTTCAATGCGCAGGAACTGAAAGCGGCTTTGGACAGTCCGCAAACCCAACCCCTGCAAAAATTGGAACTGCTCATCGCCAACTGCCTCGCCGGGCGCAAACTCATCCTGATTTTTGACAATTTTGAAGACGTGCAAACCGGCGAAGCAGGCGCATTGAGCCAGGCCATCGGCGACGAAAACCTGCGTGCGTTTTTGGTGCATTTGCTGCAACACGCGCCGGCTGATTGTCCCCTACTTTTCACGACCCGCTACAAAATAACCGATTTTGAAAGCCGGGCAATGCACCTGGCTTTGGATAAAATGAGCCACGCCGAGCAGTGGCGTCACCTCAATTTTTCAGAAACCCTGCGCCGCATTCCGATGGTCGAACGCGAAGCCGTACACCGCCGCTTGGATGGGCACCCGCGCGCCTTCGAGTTTCTGGAGGGCCTGATGCGCAACGATGCCGATTTTGAATGGGCCAAATTGGACGCTTCCGTGGGCGAAGTGGAAGCGCGCATTTTTGAAAACCTGCTGTTGGAGCGCATCGTCGCCCGGCTGGGCGAAGCAGAAAAAACCGTTTTTGAAACAGCAGGCATCTTTTTTACCCGCAGCCCGATAGTCGCCTTGGTTGCGGTGATTGGGATAGAAGAAAAGGTCCTACGCAAACAACTGGCTGCCCTGCAAGACTGGTCGCTTTGTTTTTGGGATGAAAAAACGGGGCTGTTTGAGGTGCATGAATTGACAAGGGAATGGCTGCGGCGGGAGGGAAGGCCGGATGGGGAAACGCGGAAGGAATTGGCATACAAAGTGGCTATGTTTTTCAAAACACACCCGACTGCTCCATATGATGTTGAATTGGCCATAGCTTATTTTGAAATGGCGGAGGCTTGGGGGGAGTTTGCGGGGTTATCTTTCCTGCTGCAAGATTACTACCAATTGAAGGGTTTTTATCAAAAAGCTTGGGTACTGAACAAGGCGGTTTTGGAAAAAAGAGTGGGCGAAAATGTGGCACTTTCTAATTTGGGCATTATTTCAAATGTTTTTGGAAAGTATTCAGAGGCATTGGCTTTTTATGAGCAAAGTCTAATTATTTGCCAAAGCCTTGGCGCCCAAATGGAAGAAGGAAGTGTGCTAAACAATATCGGTCAGATGTACTATGCTCAAGGCGACTTCGTCAAAGCCTTGAATTATTTAGAGTCGAGTTTAATAATAAGGCGGAAAACCAGCGACCATTTGGGAGAGGTCGCAACACTCGGCAACATCAGTCTAATACACAAAGTTAAGGGTGATAATAAAACGGCCTTGCACTATTTGGAAGAGAGTTTGAAAATAGCGCGAAAAATCGATGACCGTCAAGGTGAAGGATGGGCACAGAATGCTATCGGTCAAATTTATGAGACCCAAGGTAATTATCGCGAAGCCTTGCTCTGTTTGGAAGATAGTTTGAAAATAATGCAGGAAACCGAAAATCGCCGGGGCGAGGGATCAGCGTTACATAACATCGGTCAACTTTATATTACTGTGGGGGACTACGTCAAAGCTTTTAAATTTTTGGAAATGAGCTTGAGCATAAGTAAGGAAATTGGTGACCATCATGGCGAGGGCATGACGCTAAATGATATTAGTGAAATTTACAAGACCGCAGGAGATTATGTAACTGCTTTGGACTATCTGGAATCGAGTTTAAAAATAAGAAAAGAAATTAGTGACATTCAAGGTGAGGGTGCCACGTTAAATAATATTGGAATAATACATCAAGATAAGGGCGATTATATCAAAGCCTTGTCTTATTTGAAATCGAGTTTGAAAATAAAAAAGAAAATCGGCGACATCATAGATATGGCTCCAACACTTACGAATATCGGTGTAATACTTTTCGAGCAGGGGCAGTTGGAAGAAGCAGTACCTTTTTTAGTGCAGGCGTATGGTATTTTTAAAAAAATCGACTCGCCAAATTTGAAAGTGCCGGAAAGTTATCTTTTCGAAATCATCGCCCAAATCGGAGAAGTCCGCTTTCAAGAACTTGTAGCGAACATGAACACTCCAGAGGAGTAGGCAGTTAGCCGTGTTGTACCGCTGAACGCTGTTCAGCGGACTCGGCCAATTGGGAACCTTGCTAATCCCGCAAGCTTTTCTGCACCAACCACTTTTGGAAAGAATGGGGTTGCCGTTCCTCCGCTGAACAGCGTTCAGCGGTACGGCGCAGCGTTCAGCGGTACGCAAGCTCAAACCCCTCCCCTTTCACCAACCTTACCTTCCCGCCCGAAGCCACCAACCGAATTTTGCCATAACCCTTAGTCGGGAAAAAGACCTCCGTCATAACCGTAGCGCCGTTGTCGGCGAACAATTCAGCGGAAGCGCGGTCGAAGAAAAGGTGAAGTTTTACCAGTCCATCATCAGCAATGCGCGGGGCGGTGTGGACGCTTTTGGCGAAAGCCTCAGAAAAAGCCGTTTTACCCGAGCGGGTGCGGTCGCTGAAAAATTGCTGTTTTGCAGCCTCGTAGCCAATGCGATAGACTTCGCCTTTGCTGTTGCTCAATTCGATGGCAAACGTGGCGCCTGGGGTGGGTTCGATCTCAAGCATCAGCTCTAATTGTCGCGGCGAAAGACCTCGTAGTTCTAAAGCGCCATCTATCGTTTGGGAGGCGAGGGTCGTCTTTTTACCGCGCAGGGTTTCCAATTCTTTTACCGGTTCGCTGAACAGGCGCAGGCCCGCGGGCGTTTTGCGCAGGGTCAGCGTACGCGGGAGGGTCATGGCGCTGCGCCAGGTTTCGGTGGGCACGACCTGAGCGTAATCCCAGTTGCTCATCCAACCTATAAAGAGGCGGCGGCCATCCGCAGCCGGCACATCCGACCAGGTGACCCCGGCGTAGTTGTCGCGGCCATAATCGAGCCAGACCGCGCGCCCGCTGCCTTCCGGGGCGATGGAAGGCAGAAAATCGGGATCGGGGACAAACTGCCTGCCGTCGAAACTTCCCACAAAATACTGCGTGCCGCTGCCGCCATTCGGGCCGCCCGGATTCAAGCTTTTCAGCAAAATCCAGTGTTGCTCCTGCGTGCCTTCGACGGCGATGGGGAAGAGGTCGGGGCATTCCCAAACCCCGCCGTGCGCACCCCAGGTTTTGCCAAAATCGCTAAGGTGTATCCAGTTTTTTAGATCGGGTGATCCCCAAAACTGAGTGTGATCGCCAACCGCCAGCGCCATCACCCATTGTTTGCTGCCAGCATCCCAGACCACTTTCGGGTCGCGGAAATCGCGAAAGCTTGGATGCGGGTTGGGCATAACGGGGTTGCCGGCGTATTTCGTCCAGGTGCGGCCTTTGTCGTTGCTGTATGCGATGCTTTGGTATTGCCAGGGCAATTTGCTCTGTTTTTCGGCGGGCATGTTGTGGTGTGTGAAAATCGCCACCAACGGCGGTTGTCCATTTTGGCCAAAGCCGCTGGTGTTATTCCAATCCACCACCGCGCTGCCCGAAAAAATCAGGCCCAGCGAATCCGGGTACAAGGCAATGGGGAGGTGTTCCCAGCGCACCAGGTCTTTACTTACGGCGTGCCCCCAGTGCATGGGGCCCCACACCGTGCTGTCGGGGTAGTATTGGTAAAACAGGTGGTATTCCCCCTCGTAGTAAACCATGCCGTTCGGGTCGTTCATCCACTTTTCCGGCGGGGAAAAATGGAAAGCCGGACGGTGGGGTTCGGTGGACGCTGGGGCAGCGGATGGCACCGGTTGGGTCTGGTTACACGACCAGAGGCTCAACAATATGAATACTAAGAAGGAGAAACGGGTAAATATCATGTCCAGACTGTATTTGTGAACGGGTTGAGTTTAATCGTTGACCGTTGTTTTGTTCATCGTTGTTCGTTCGTTATGCCGTAAAGTATAGGAATGACGTGTTTATTTGAAGGTAACACCTTTTGGAAAGGTGTTGCCTTCGTAGCCGCCCTGAACGAACAACGATCAACCGACAACGAACAACCTTTTCCACTTATTCCTTCTCCAGTCCGGTAGTACGCGTTAACCGTCGCTCCAATTCTTCCAGTGATACCCCTTTCGTTTCCGGCATAAGCCGCCACACGAATAGAAGCTGGAACACCATCATGACTGCAAATACTGCAAAAACCGGTCCGCCGCCAAAGGTTTTGGCAAACCAGGGAAAAGCTGCCGAAACGATGGCCGCCATGACCCAATGCGTGGAACAACCAAAGGACTGGCCGAGGGCGCGCACGTGATTGGGGAAAATTTCGGAAATGAACACCCAAATCACTGCCCCCTGCCCGATGGCGTGAGAAGCAATAAAAACAAACAGCAAAACCGGCACCACTAGGCCGCCTTCTGATTTGGTGAAAAAAGCTAAAGCGATTGCCGAAAGCGAAACGATGTAGCCGATGCTGCCCACATACATGAGGAAACGTCTGCCCATTTTATCAATTAACGCCAGGCCCAGCATAGTAAAAACAAGGTTGATCAAGCCGATTCCGGCCGTAGAAAGCAGGGCCGTGCTGTCGCCCATGCCGGTCATACTAAAAATGCGCGGCGCGTAGTAAATCACGGCGTTAATGCCGGAAACCTGATTGAAAAAAGCGATCAGAAAAGCCAGCAGGATGGGGAAGTTGTATTTACCGGAAAAGAAAGCGCTCCAGGGCGAAGTCGTTTCGGGTTTTGCATCGCGGATGGCAGCGATTTCAGCATCAGCGGTTAGGGGGTTGATGATCGCCAACGTTTTGCGCGCTTTTTCCACATGCCCTTTATTGACGATGAGCCAGCGCGGGCTTTCCGGGACAAACGGAACGAGTATGGTAAACAAAACGGCCGGTGGAACGAGCATGCCCAACATCCACCGCCAGCCCTCGTTTTCAGCGCTGCCGATCAGGTAATTGGACAAGTAGGCCATCAGAATCCCAAACACCAGGTTGAACTGGAACATAGCCGTGAGCCTGCCGCGTTTTTCCGTCGGAGCGATTTCTGAAATATACATCGGCGCTACAACGGAAGAGGCGCCAACAGCCAGCCCGCCGATGAAACGGAAGACCATAAGCGACCAGATATCCGGCGCTAAGGCTGTACCTACCGCCGACACCGAGTATAAAACAGCAATCCACAACAGCGTTTTTTTGCGGCCTATTCGGTCCGCCGGAATACCGCCGAATAATGCGCCTATGACTGTGCCGTATAAAGATACCGCGACTATTTGGCCAATCATTCCCTCGCTCAGGCTCCATTGTTGCTGGATAGCCCGCTCACAACCGGAAATTACAGCGGTTTCAAATCCGAATAAGAAGCCCCCCAGAGAAACGACGAAGGACCACCATAAAAGTTGGTTTTGTTTCATTTTTGCAAAATTATGCGATAAATGTAGTAAAAAAAGTCGCAATTTATTTCTGACCTATTTACTTTGTGTGAAATTTACGGGAAGTTTTTTAACGCGCTGAGCTTGGAGCTTCTTCGGGAAGCGCTTAACCCGACCAAAACGCAAACGCAAACAGGCCGGCAACCATTTACCCTTCAGAATTGTACAAAACAGTATGCTGTGATGCCCCTCCCGCATGGGCCCAAAATATTCAGCTTTTTTCTTTCTATTTCATCCCGTTCGAGGTACTTTTGTAATTAAACAAATGCTCAAGACCGTGATCAAAGCAGTAATAGTAGAAGATGAAATCAATGGCGTAAACAACCTTAAAAACCAACTCGCAAACCACTGCGAAGAAGTTGAGGTGATTGGCGTAGCCCATAACGTGGAAGCTGGCTTAGATTTGCTGAGCGACCCGACCATCAAACCGGATGTCGCTTTTTTGGACATTAACCTGCCGGACGGACTGGTTTTTCAAATGTTGAATGAACTCCGGCCCATCAACTTTGAGATTATTTTCGTCACTTCCTACAACGAATATGCGATGAAAGCCTGCGAGTACAGCTCGATTGGCTACGTCACCAAACCCATTGATGCGGATCAGTTGAAAGAAGCGGTTTCGCGCATCCGGCCCCGCCGCGACAACATGATAGAAAAGCGGCTCGATGTTTTCGGCAACGTTTACAACAACCCGAATGCTTTCAGCAAAATGAGTATTTCTGCTTTAGACGGCGTTTATTTTGTCAACATTAAAGAAATTATCCGGCTGGAAGCAGAAGATAACTACACGCATATTTTTCTTCAAAACGGCGAGCGCATCACGGCTTCCAAGACCATTAAATCGTATGAAGATATGCTGGCGCCTTTCAGTTTCTACCGGGTTCACAAGCGCCACGTCATCAACCTGAATTTTATGAGAAAATTCGTGAAAGGCGATGGCGGCTACCTGATTATGGATGACGGGATCAAAATTGAAGTGTCGCGCAGGCGGCGCCCAATTTTTATGGAGCAGATGAAACGGCTACTGGAAGGGGTCTGATCAGGCCTAATCCCTTACCTGATCTACATTTGCGGAATAAAAAAATATATGCCGACAGTGTTAAAGTATATGTAGGCGGAACATTATTGCCTACCTTTACCTGCGAATTCATACATTCCAACACCCTCTTAATTTAGTCAAAAACTAGGCAGCTATGGGAAAACCACCGAAGAAGTCTTTGGAAGATCTGAAAAAAGATGCCTCCAAAAAGGACATTAAACCGATCGAGAAAAAGGACATGAAGGATGTCAAAGGTGGCAAAGATGCTTCCAAAAAGAATCGCTGGAACAACGGCTGTGGCGGAATTGTGCCACAATAACAGCGCGTTGTTGCCCGCCATGGTCATCCTGATTATCCTTTACTATTCCCTTCCAGTATTTTATTAATTCCCAGACATCAAACCCGGTATTACTTTGTTGCAAATGCCCCGTCGCTTATTTGCACTGTCTGTCTTTAGAGTCCGATAGCTGCGTTCATTTCGACTTCGCTCAATGACCGGTCGTTGAGCGTAGCCGAAACGGGCCTTCGCGTGCCTTGCTCTCGAACTCTAAAGAACAGACACCAACTAAATGGACTACCCAAAATGCTGCCATCCCTGTGCCTGAATGTCATGCAGCTTACCGCCTTTGCTGTGCAGTTTGATGCCATCGCCGGCCGGGACGATTTCGCCCATGATGTAGATATCGGGCAGGTATTTGACTTTTTCGATGTCTTTAGGGTCAATGGTAAATAGCAGTTCGTAGTCCTCTCCGCCGTTGAGCGCACAGGTTACGGGGTCGAGGTTGAATTGCACCGCTGTCATTTGAGTTTCCGGGTGGATGGGAATGCCGCTTTCTTCCACATAAGCGCCCACGCCCGATTGTTTGCAGAGATGAAACAACTCCGAAGCAACTCCGTCTGAAACGTCTATCATGGCCGTCGGAACGAGCTGATTTTGAGCAAAAAAATCAATCATATCTTTGCGCGCTTCGGGCTTCAGTTGTCGGCCAATGAGGTGGCGCTTGTCTTCCAGATCGGGCTGCACGCCGGGATTGGACAGGAAAATTTGTTTTTCCCGTTCCAGGATTTGCAAACCCAGATACGCTGCACCCACGTCGCCGGTGATGCAGATCAAATCGCCCACGCGGGCTGTGTTTCGATAAGCCAATTTGCCGGGTTCCGCCTGCCCGATCGCTGTGACGCTGAGGCACAACCCTTTGAGGGAAGACGTGGTATCGCCGCCGACAAGGTCTACGCCGTAGCGTTCGCAGGCGGCGTGAATGCCCTGGTACAGTTCGTCCAGCGCCTCTACAGAATAGCGGTTGGATAACGCGATGGACACCGTAATTTGTTTCGGCGTCGCATTCATCGCGTAGATATCGGAAAGGTTCACGGTGACTGCCTTATATCCCAGGTGTTTCAGGGGCATATAGTGCATGTCAAAGTGAATGCCTTCCATCAGCATGTCTGTAGAAATCACGGTGAGCAGGTTGCCGTTGTCAATCACGGCTGCGTCGTCGCCTACGCCCCGGATGGAGGAGGCGTTTTTCAGGGAGAAGTTTTTGGTCAGGTGGTCAATGAGTCCGAATTCTCCGAGTTCGTTGACGTCGGTGCGTTTAGTTTCTTCTGGCATGTCGTGTGTATGTGATTATTTTTACCACATAGTTATTTTTTATAGCAGGATTATTTTTTACCACATAGATCACAATAGTTGTTTTCACATAGAACACATAGGCTTGCGGCTCTATGTGTTCTATGTGAAAACCCCTATGTGAACTATGTGGTGAAAAAACAAATTCTATGTGGTGAAAAACAAATCTTATTTCAGAAACTGCTCCGATCCGGAATAGTCTTCGCCATTCTTTTTGGCAATTTCAATTGCAGCCAATGCGGCCTTTTTAGCTTTTTTCTTGTCGCCAATTTTATAGTACAAAGCAGCCAGGGTATCGCTGTTGAAGTATTGAGCGTCTAATTTTACGGAAGCTTTCGCCCAGCCGATGGCTTTTTTCAACATGGCTTTATCCGTAACCGACTCATAAAATGCCCAGGCGACATTGTTCAACTGCATCATGTCTTTGGAAGGATACTTGTCGAAAAAAGCCACCGAAGATTTTGCGAAGTTGTCTATATCGCCGGTCATCTGGTAATAATTCATGCGGAAGCGCGCCGACATTTCACCCGCGTTTTCCGGGTATGCTTTCGCGTAAAGCGCATCCGCTACTTTCAGGTCAGGTTGGTCGCTGCCCAGCACTTTTTGAGCAATGAGTTGTTCCACTTTCCCCATCACGACTTCTTTGCCGAAGGTTTGCTCGAATACCGCTTTGTTTTTGAGAAGGTGATCAAAAAGCTTGGAATCAACGGTTTCTAAGTATTGGAAAATGAACTGCACATTCTCCTGCGTATTCCAGTCGGACTGTGTGGCCAGATAAGAAGCGGCAGCATCGCCAAAGCCGCTGTCCATTGCGTTATACAACGTTTGCGTGTAGGTTTGTAAAAAAACCGGATCGCGGTCGCCCGAAGCGTAACGAGCCTTCATCCCTGAAATCCGGCTGGTTGGATCCTTCGCTTTTTTACCCAGCTCAACAAATGCTGCAGCTTCGTGATAACCCACCGCCCGGTGGACAATAGCGCCATCGCCATCAATAAAAAGCAGTGTCGGATAAGCCCTTACTTCGTATTTTGAGGCCAGGTCGATGCCCTCGCCCTTTTCCATATCCATTTTCACGTTGATGAAGTTGGCGTTGTAATAATCGCCTACTTCCTTGTCGGTAAATACGTTTTTTGACATCATTTTGCAGGGGCCGCACCAGGTGGTGTAGGCGTCCATGAAGATGATTTGGTCGGAAGCTTTGGCTTTTGCCAGGAGGTCGCTCCAGGCGCGTTCCGTAAATTTCATGCCGCCCTGTTGCGCCATCAGCGCAGCAACGGTGAGGAGTTGGAAGGCAAGAACGAGTGCAATTCTCATGTGTTAGAGCTTGTGTTGAAAAGTGAAATAATTCCTAATGCTAATCCCCATCTTACTGGACAGTTTAGCGGAGACCTTATAGGTTTTTAAAACCTATAAGGTCTGCAAGTAGTATGGCTAATCCCCCGCTTTCAATCGTTCGATAAAGGTTTGGACCATTCTGGACGCTGCTACGCCTTTGACCTGTGCCAGCTCCAGCGACTTTTCAGCCGCTTTGATTGCTTCCTCTTTTTTGCCGTTTTTGGCTAAGATATTGGCGTAGGTAAAGTAGTGTTCGTAGTTGCCTGCGCCGGCTTCCGCAGCTTGTTTGGCATAGTTTTCTGCCTGCTTCATCGCTTTTTCATCACTGTGAAAATTGTTGGTGATGGTCAACGCAACTTTCGCGAGTTCGTCCGGCTGGTTGCCGGGCGCTTGTCCGGTATACGTTTTAACGGCAGCAAGGTACTCTTTAACTTCGCCAGCCTGGAGGCTATAGTCCATTTCCGCTTTTGCGGAAAACGCGACCCCTTTTTCGGCGTAGTTTTTTTTCATTTTACCAATGGCTTCTGCCAGCAATTCGCGGTTGCGGAATTCAATGGCTTTCAGCACCGTTGCTTCGCAAGCCTGGAGAATGCGGGTTTTTACCGCTGCTTCGGAGTTGAGTTTTGCAATTTTTGCCCGGTGCTCAATCAGCAGGTCAAAGACCTTTGAGTCGGCTACCACGGCTGCTTCCAGGATGAAATTCAGGTTTTGCGGCGTGGTCAGGTCTTTTTGCCCGCGGAGGTATTCGTTGGAAATTTGAAGACTCGGCTTGCCGGCTTTATTCAATGCCTGCACATACTTCAGCACGAGTTCCGGGTCGCGGCTGCCTTTTTCGTATTCAGCAGCATATTGGCCGCTGCGATCGGCTTTGGCCATCACTTTTTGCCCAAGGTCCAGAAAGCCGTTCACATCCTTTGCGCCGCGCACCTGTTGTACAACTTTACCATCTGCGTCAATGTAGAACAGGGTAGGAAACGCGGCAACGGGGTACGTCTTGCGAAATTCGAGCCCTTCGCCCTTTTCCATATCCAGCTTCAGGTTGATGAAATTGCGGTTGTAGAATGCGCCCACTTTCTCATCGGGAAACACATTTTGAGCCATCATTTTGCAGGGGCCGCACCAAACGGCATAAGCGTCTACAAAAATGATCCGGTCTTGTTTTTTGGCTTCCTCGAGCGCTTCCGCCCAGGTGCCGTGGAAAAACTCCATGCCTTGTCCCTGAAGACGGAGCATAGAACCTATCGCAAAAAAAAGTAGCATTGTCAGCCTCATGGCATTGTGATTTTTGTCGGTAAAATTAACGATCAGTTAGCACATTGTATTACAAGTATTTGCAAAGAATGGTTGACTTGACACCATTAAAGCTTTTTTGTAGCAATGATGTTTCCGTAATTATTGCCCATTGTGGTTTTGTTATGGGAGAACCGCGCTATGTTAAACCCGCTTGTTTTGAGGTGTTGAGCCAATTTTAACCCATTTTTTTCTGCACTTTTCAAGTCGTGGAACTCCAGTGAAATGGTCTGAATCTGATCCAGGATAACGCGATCTGCACCAAATAAAATATCATACTCGGCGCCTTCGCAGTCCATTTTTAAAAAATCAACTACTCCAGAGACATTTTTTTCGATGAGCGCGTCTAAGGTCAGTGCCTGCGTCGCTTCCCAAACCGCATTTTCGCCGGGGGCAATCAGGGAGTGGTTTTCACTTTTGCCAGTGAACAGCTTTTTCTCTCCGGGCGTGGCTGCAAGCGCTATGTTCAGCGCCGAAACTTTGTTTTGCAAGCCACTTTGGGCTAAGTTCCGGCAAAGGTGGTTAAAATTCTGCTTCGAAGGTTCTGCGGTGATCACCCTTCCTTCTCCGCCAAGGTTGATTGCTGCAAACAGGGCAAAATAACCAAAATGCCCGCCAATGTCAATGACCGTTGCGTTTTCAAAAAAAGGAAAAAAATCGGCATAAATCCGCTGAACGAACACCTCTTTAAAAATACCGATCCCGGCTTCATTTTCAGCATAATCCAAAGACAGTCCGTTGGCCTGGCAGGTTGCCATAAACCACTTTTTGTGGCGGGCGGCCCGAATCAGATGATGCAAAGGGGTACTCATTATTGAGCAGGCTTTTTGGGAAATGACTTGATGAGTTCTTCTAAATTTTTTCCCGAACGGAGGTATTCCATAGACAGCGACACATCATCAGCCAAAGGGTGTTTGGGGTATTTGTCCAAAAAAGTCTGGTAATAGGCCAATGCCCGCTCTTTGTCTGAGAGGTTGTTTTCACAAGTAAATCCTTGTAAAAACAAGGCATCGGCAGCACGTTCGTAGCCCGGGTATTCTGCATGAACACGTCCCCACAACCGCACCGCTTCCTCGGCTTTATGGATGCCCCGCAACACATCGGCAGCCTGAAACAAAAAAGCCGGCGCGAGCGAGTCTTTGGGGTAAGCAGCAGCGAAAGCTAAGCTTTTTTCGATGAGCGCATTGGCAGAAAGGGTATCTAAGCTGGCATCTTTTTGCTGGCGGAGTTTTTGTTCTAACTGCTGAATGGCCTCAACTTGCTGCCCCCGGGAATCACACGCCGTAAAAAACAAACACGCAGCAAGGATCATAATAATGGTACGCATAAGCAAAAAACTTTGATCTGGGTATAAACGGGAATTCAATACCGAATCGCAATCGGCGTACAAAGGTATCAAGGTTTCCGGTTCCTGGAAAGTTAAAAAAGGAGATGGTCGTTAAACCAACGAATTATCCGATGCGTCGAAGGTCAAATTTCAGCGCTCATGGATAAGATCAAGCACCTGTATTGGCGGGCAGGATTCGGGCTCAGCGCCGAAGAGTGGGCCGAACGCCGCCGTTGGAGCATTCCAAAAGCAGTAGACCATTTATTTGAAGCAGCTAAAAAAGCAAAGCCAGCGCCACCCGACCCTGCGCCGGCAACTGGTTTTGACGAAGGCGACAAATCCCAGAAGGAAGCCTTTGTTGAAAAACTAAAGGAAGAGCGCCGCATGGTTGCCTTGCAGGGCGGCGATTGGTTGTACCGCATGGCTGACCCTGCGCAAAGCGCCTTACTGGAGCGCGTTTCACTTTTCTGGCACGGTCATTTTGCCTGTCAAACCAAATTTTCCACCCTGGCATCAGCCCAGGTGAATACCCTGCGCACCCACGCTTTGGGTAGTTTCCGGGAGCTTACGCTTGCTATGGCCCGCGACGTTTCCATGATCCGCTTTTTGAACAACCAGCAAAACCGCAAGGACAGCCCCAACGAAAATTTTGCGCGCGAACTGATGGAGTTGTTCACCATTGGCAGGGGACACTACACGGAAAAAGACGTCAAGGAAGCTGCGCGCGCTTTTACCGGGTGGTCCAGCAACCTGCGCGGAGAATTTATGTTCCGACCCGGCCAGCACGACTACGGCGTCAAAACGTTCATGGGTGAAAACGGGCGGTTTGATGGGGAAGACATCATTGCCCGAATCCTGGATAAGCGCGCTACTTCGGAGTTCATTACCCGCAAAGTTTTTCGCTATTTTGTCAATGAACAGGTTGATGAAGGCCTCGTAGCCCTGCTGGCGAAGCGCTATTACGAATCGGACTACCAGATGGAGGTGCTGCTGCGGGCGATTTTTGAAAGCGACTGGTTTTATGCCCCGGAGCACATTGGCTCGAAAATAAAAGCGCCGGTGGATCTGATGGCCGGCATTTTGCGCAAGCTGAAAATCAATTTTGAAAATGACCTGGCTTTGGTTTTTGTGCAGCGCGCACTCGGACAGGTCTTGTTCAACCCTCCGAATGTGGCAGGCTGGCCTGTGGGCAAACCGTGGATTGACAATTCCACCCTCACCCTGCGCCTGAGCCTTGCCGGGCACCTCTTCAACAGCGCGGAGGTGAACCTGCGCACCAAAGGCGAACCGGAAGACCTGGAGCGCGAAAAAGGCATAAAAAAATTACAGGCGACGGTTGACATGAGCAGCATTTTTCGCCTGCTCGACGGGGTGGGTGACGAACAAATTCCGGAGGTGTTGGCCGATTTTCTGCTGGTGGCTCAGCCGAAAGGTTTTCTGGAGGCGCTGGCCCCACACCTGAAAAGCGCAGCCAGCCGGGAAGAACGCATCCGGATCAGCACCATGGCGCTGATGTCGCTTCCGGAATATCAAATGTGTTGATGATCAAAAACGGGCATCGCTCGCTCGAATAGCGAACCGAAAAAAATAAAGCATATGAAAAGGAGAGATTTTTTAAAATCTTCGGCATTGGCGTCTTCCGCTTTTATGGTGCCTTCTTTTTTGGCGGGGTTTCAATCCAATTGTTTGCTCGGCGGGCAACCAGGCAAAAAGTTGGTGGTAGTGCAGCTTTCCGGCGGCAATGACGGGCTGAACACCATTGTGCCCTATCGCAACGACCTGTATTACCAAAACCGGCCCACGCTGGCGCTGAAAGACAGCGAAGTGTTGCGGGTGAGCGACGACCTGGGGTTCAACCCGGCCCTGCAATCCCTGCGCGAATTGTACGATGAGGGCTTGGTCAGTATTTTGAACAATGTGGGGTACCCCAACCCTGATCGTTCGCATTTTCGCTCGATGGACATCTGGCATACGGCGAGCGACAGCACCGACTACCTGAGCACCGGCTGGATCGGGCGCTATTTGGATACCTTTTGCGATGGCTGTGACAAACCCTACCACGCCCTCGAAGCAGATGACGGCCTTAGTCTTGCGCTGAAAGGCCGCCAACGGAACGGTTTTGCGGTAAGCGACATCCCGCAACTGAAGCGCACCACCGACAGCCAGTTGCTAAAAGCGGTTGGCAAATACGGCGCCTCGATGCCCCACCACGAGGAGGAAAATGTCGCCTATTTGTACAAAGTTTTGGCCGATACGCAGGCTTCAGCCGGATACCTGCAAACCCAATTGCAAACGTACCGCTCAAAGGAAACATATCCGCAAACGCCTTTCGGCAAAGACCTTAAGCAGATTGCGGAATTGATGTGCGCGGATTCGGATGTGCGCATTTATTACGTCAGCCTCACCGGTTTTGATACGCACGCCAACCAGAAGCCCCAGCAGGAGCGGTTGTTGCGCCAATACGCAGATGGCATGAAGGCTTTTGTTCAAGACCTGAAACGAAACAACTTGCTGGATGAAACCTTAATTATGACCTTTTCGGAATTTGGTAGGCGGGTTAAGCAAAATGGGTCGGGGGGAAGCGATCACGGCGCAGCCAACAACCTGTTTCTCCTTGGCGGAAGCCTAAAAAAAGCTGGATTTTATAACGCAGCGCCTGATTTGAGTCAACTTGACGACGGCGATCTGAAGTTTGACACTGACTTTCGTCAAATCTATGCAACGGTGCTTAGCCGGTGGTTGGAAGCGGATGCGGAAGCGATATTGGGACAACGGTTTGCACCATTAGCCATAATTTAACTGCATTTTTAATACTCCCCGTTCCCCCTTTGGGGGTTAGGGGGCTGTTATTGCGTCGCACCATCTTCCCCGTACAAATCTTTAAAAATCTGGTCAACCGGCTCCCAAAGCTCAATTTTATTGCCTTCCGGGTCGAGTATCCAGCCGAATTTGCCGTAGTCGAAGGTTTCCATTTCTCCGACTATGGTGACGCCTTCCGCGCGCAAAACTTCGAGCAGGGCTTCTAAGTTTTCCACGCGGTAATTGAACATAAAATCCTTTTCCGAAGGCTGAAAATAGGTGGTATCTTCTTTGAAAGGGCTCCATTGGGTAAACCCGGGGGTATTGGACTCATCCGCTTGTCGCCACTCGAACATCGTGCCGTAGTCGTCAACCTTAAAACCTAAGTGCTGCGCATACCAGTCTTTGATTTCCGCTGGATTCTGACATTTAAAAAAAATGCCGCCGAGGCCGGTTACTCTTTTCATCGTGTTTCCGTTTTTTATTTAAGAATTCCATTGCCTCCTTCTACCTTCCCCAACGCAACAAAATCAGGATTCATCATAACTTCTTTGTTGTAAACCAACGGTTTACCACTGTGAAAATTCAGAATAGCGCCCCCCGCCTCTTCCACAATGATTTGCGCAGCGCCCGTATCCCATTCACTGGTTTGGCCGATGCGTGGGTAAAGGTGGGCCTCTCCGCTGGCGATCAAGAGGAATTTCAGCGCGCTGCCTTTTGGGATGATGACCGGCGCGTTCAGGGCCGCAATATAGGCCTGGGTGGCTTCATTCAGGTGCGAGCGCGAACACGTTACTTTCAGTCCGGGGTCTGTCATCCGGAAGGTCGCAGCGTGCAGTTGCTTCGTGTGTCCGTTCCTTTCCAGCCAGGCGCCATGGCCTTTTGCAGCCCAGTACAATTCATTGACGCAGGGGTCAAAAACGACGCCCAATACCGGACGGCCAGCTTCAATCAGCGCGATATTGACCGCAAATTCGCCGTTTTTTTTCAAAAACTCTTTGGTGCCGTCTAAAGGATCCACCAGCCAGTAAGTGTGGTAGTCTTTGCGTTCTTCGAAAGGAATTTGCCGGCTTTCTTCTGCGATGATGGGGTACTTTTCAGGTAACAACGACAAGCCGCTGCAAATGATGTCGTTGGCGGCCCGGTCGGCAATGGTGACCGGGGAGTGGTCGTCTTTGAGCCCGACCTGCATGTCGTCTACATTGTGATAAATGCTGAGGATGGCAGCGCCGGCACTTCTTGCTATTTCGGAAACGG
>JBJXFD010000234.1:0-4170 GCA_046153985.1 Saprospiraceae bacterium | reverse complement strand
TTATGAGCTTCTGTATATTTTACGCCGACTTTCCCAATCTTTCCGTGACAACAGCCGACTGAAAAACAACCCATTCGACCGAAAAACAGAAAAATGCCGATACCCATGAGCGTAATGTCCAAATACTTCAGTACAGGCTGATGCAGCAGGGATAACAGGAGCAAGCAACAAGCCAGGATAGCGATTTCATGCTGGTAATAGACCAAGTCTTCTCTTCCCGTGAAGATTTTGTACAAGTAAGTTAATCCAAATAACACCCCAGCACCTATCAAGCTGCATAAAACAACAGGCCAGATTGCAAGGCCAGTCGTATATGCCAAAACCACACCTGCCATAAGGCCAATGAAAAAGCCTATCGTCCCAAAGAAATGGAAAGAGTGGATGGGGATTTTGAATATTTTTATGGTGAGGGGTGGGTGCATTGGTTCAATCTTTTAGCACAGTAATTTTTATTGAATCAGAACTTATGTTTCTTAAATGAAGTTGCAATGTATATTCTCCGGGTTCCGGGAATAATTGTTCTCCCATTGTAGACCAAGACTTTGAAGTTGTTTCTCCCGGTGGAAGGGAAAACCATTTCGATTCTCTTATCCCATTACAAATTGCAAGCATCCATATCATAGATTTTTCTCCATTTATATTAAGATCTGTCATTTGGAGCTGAGGGTTAATGGTCATTTTACTGAGATTAGTCACAGCAATAGAAATTTGAAAATCTTTTAAATTCGAAAAATATAGAGTAGAAGGGGAAACTGAAAGCGTTAAGGTTAATTTTTCTTTTTTCATCTCGAAATCATGAAAAATCGATTTTTTTTCACCACATTTATGAAAAAAAATCGCAATGAATATAATCAGTGAAATAATACAGAATTTACTGGAAGAATAATTCATGATTAATTGTCTATGGGGTACGTTCAACTTTTTCTCCACCTTTTGTAATTGTTGTTTTTCCAGTAGCATCACTCATCACAAAGGTTTGCATACTGTTGTTGGGAAATTCTTTGCCATCTCCGGCCTCGGTTTTAAGTTTAAAACGATTTGGAATACTCCAATCAAATCCTCCTAATTTCCATGGGGCGGGATATCCTTGTTGCGCAGCTTCATCGCGCAACCCCCCATCAATTTTATTGTCTTGAGAAATATCGTTGAATTGATCTCCTGTATTATGAAAAAGCGTTCCTGGGATTGTCTTCCCAACATTTATATATGGCAAATAATAGCCTGAAACATTAGTAGCAGGATGTGAAACTTCCTTAAATTTAGTATTCCCAAATGAAACTGTTTGCGGATGAAAATTGAAATTTAATATCATCCCAGCACCCTGAATGCCAGGGGGTATGGCTATATCATTGTCTTTTGTTGCCACATAATGGGTTGGCTCAATTACTTCCATATCTTCAGAAACATCGTTCCCTCCTACTGAAAACTTAATGGTTGCAGCTGCTTTAGCCCTCTCGGGAGCAGTCCACTCAAACTTATTCTTGCCATTCAGTATTCTAGGGGTCCCTTCATTTGCCGTCCAATCTCCAACAGTATTTCCTGTAAACACGACCTTTTCTCCAATGCCCACTTTTTTTCTTGTGCCAGCAGTTCCATCTGGTGCCGCAAAATTCGTTTTGTGGGTCATGGTTGGAGTTACTGGGGTGCTTCCACCACCAAAGCAACTTCTCATAATCCCTACATTACCAGTCTTTTGCACCTTATCCACCCCCTTCATTTGGAGCATTTGCAACTGCTGCATTTTCATCTCTTCTTGCGGCACTGCCTGTAGTTGGGCGATTTCTTTGCGGCTCAAAGAAGTTTGCATTCCACTAGCGTTCATGGCCGACAGGTGCGCCGCAGCATGGTTCGAGAGCGCGCCAAATGGCAAGCGATTGATTCGCTTGTTCTGCACTGAAGCACCCTGCTGCACCGTATGCGTCAACTCATGTGAAAGCAAACCTGCACCCTCTTTTGTATGTGGCTGATACCTGCCCTGGTTGAAAAATATGTCATTTCCCACGGTGAAAGCATGGGCATTTAGTTGCTTACTCATCTGCACGGCCGGGCTACCCGTGTGTACCCGAACTCCCCCGAAATCTGCCCCAAAATTGCTTTCCATGGCGCTCTTCGTTTGAACGTCCATAGCCGCTCCGCCACCACGCTGGCTTTGTATCCTGGATTCAAGATCAGGAGGAACCATCGCTCCTTCGCCAGCGAACTGGATACCCAGCGATTTAGGTTGGGCCATTTGTTCCTCTTGTGCGCAATCGTCACATTTTGCTTGTACAGCGATTGGGGTACGCTGTAGCCTCCGGCTAATGATGGTGCCAATGGGCATCGGCTGGATGAGGTCTGTTTGAAGCCCAAGGGTGGAAATTTTGCGCTGAATGCTGGAAGCGCTGTCAAAACCTTCTACTACCTGGCGGGATACTTTTTCTGCTTCCTGTTCGTACGGATCGTCCGGGGCACCCACAGTGAGCTGTGCCTGAATAGCGGATGTATTGGCTGAAAAGAAACTGCCGGTGCCGCCGCTGTCCACCGAAAAAAATGCCTTCCCGGAAGAAAAAGCGCTGCCAGCCCCTTCTTTTTGGAAGAAAGGCTGTGTTTCTCCTTGTTTTGTCTGCACTTTGGCAGCACTTGTCTTAACGGTATCAGCGGACTTCATAAAGGAAATAGTGGTTGCTTTGAGTAAAATTTAACACAATAAAAGATAGAAAAAATCAAGAACCAGAATGAAATATATTATTCAATCTAGTTTTGTATTTTTTCATAATTGCTAAATGATCTTCAAGTTGAATAATTGACACTTTACAACAAAATTCCCCAGTAATATAGGTTTTATATTTAGGGTGTAGCAAATTAATGTAAGATTTATCTTTGGTTAAAACATAAAGATAAACAGTACCTTTTTCTATAGATACAGTTTCATTTTTAGATTCTATTTCGTTATAACAAGTAATGAAACAATTATTTTGATCAACAATTCCAAACAATGGATATCTCATCCCATCAAATTCTTGAGAAAAATATTTTGTTCGATTTTTTATGAAGTATTTTTTTTTATTAGGTAGTTCTATTAGAATGAACCCTGAGTGGAGCGGTGCATCTAAAACTACTGAAAAAACGTTCCCTCGTAAGAGACTTGAATCAATAGCAATTAACTCTTTTTCTTCCATTACAAACAACTGCACCGCGCTATCAACAAGGACTTTGAAATAATAGCCCGAATAATTTATATTATTTTCTGCATCATGTGACAACATGGGATTGTATAGCAAATCGTTTTGTGGAGTTCTGCTGCAAGTGCAAAGGTTTACAATTATCAACATCAATGTTACTGTAATATCTATATATTTAGGTGTATTCATTTTTTTCTCATCATTTTAAGTTCTGGGTGGTCTATTCCTAATAATTCATTAAATGTTCGCTCTCTTTCGCTACCTTTTTTAGGGATGTATCCTTCTCTGGTTACGAATTTTTGCTTATCTACATCAATAGTAACGACTACGCCTACATGGCCACCATAAGCAACAATATCACCTGGTTGAGTATAAGCTTTATCAATTTCAACAAAATTTCCACCTGCTCCTGCATAAATTTCAGCTGCTGACCATAACTTCCCATTATTGTTTCCAGTAAAACCAGCAAGATTAAGTGACCCGCCTACAAAAACATTACAAGTATTAGAAGCCTCTGACGAACCAGATTGATGAATTGCATATAAATCATTAGGCCAGTAATCATACGCCATTTTAAGTTTTCCAAGGTTAGATGCAGATTCTGAATATTTATTGTGTATTACCTCTCCTGTAATTCTTGAAATTTGAAATAAAGTTGACCTTTGAGAAGCTGTAAAAGATTTAAAATCCTTCCAAGTACCAAAAGATGATGGTTTTTTTACAGCGCCACGTAAACTCCCATCCTTTGAAAAGAAAAACCCCCAAACTAAACCTCCGCCGCCGACCTCTGTATCTTGGAATCTTTGATATGAATCCATGATTTTTGGATCAGTTCCTAAAGTTACTGCTGCGTCTTTAATTTGAGGTTTAGGCGCAGGAATAGCCGGATTTGGCGTTTCTCTTTTCTTTTTAAATGCTTCATATAGTTTTTCTCTTTCTATTTTTTTTGAATCACCCCCAGTACAACGTCTCAGCATAACCCAGCCCCTTCTGCCTTGTTCGCTTCAGC
>JBJXFD010000229.1:0-18189 GCA_046153985.1 Saprospiraceae bacterium | reverse complement strand
TATTAAGGCTGCGTGTCCGCCGCCGCCGAACGTGGCGTCCACGTAGATGCCATCCGGTTTGATGTTCAGTCCTTCAATGCTTTCCGAAGCGAGTGCCGGCAGGTGGTAGGCCATAAGGTCTATGCTTTGTTGCCGTTAATTTTGCCCAACACTTCTTCTGCCAGGTCGGAAAAATCTGTCGGCTCTTCTGCCATCAGGTCGTCGTATCCTTCCTGCGCCCAGATTTCGATGCGATCGTTGTAGGCTGAAAGGATCACGTCTTTGGTGATGTCCGCATATTCCAGCAAGCGCTTCGAAATCAAAATCCGGTCGGCGGCATCCATGGTTACCTCCTGGGCGCCGCGGTAAAAATAGCGGATGAACTCGCGGTTCTTTTTGTTGTACGTGTTGAGCTGGTTGATTTCTGTGGTGATTTTATCCCACACCGGCTTGGGGTACAACATCAGGCATTTTTCAAATCCGCGGTTCACAATAAACGTCAGCTTCTGCGCTTCCTCCCCCAGTTGGTTGACGAGGCCGCTCGGCATGCGCATTCGACCTTTTTGGTCAATTGCGCATTCGTATTCCCCCAGAAGCTGCTGTATTTCCACTTTTATTGATGTTTGAGTGTTCAAAAGTATATCATTTTTACACATTTTACCACTTTCTACCACCATTTTTTCAATAAAGTTTTCCACAATTGCCTAAAAGCGCATGGTTTATGATTTTTTGTAATCAAATGAGTTTAAATTTAAAATCAAATAGGTGATATAAAGAGATGCAACTTAACATTGCGCTGTTGGGATGGGTGGTGTTTCGGTGCGCTGCACCTGGAAGGGATCGTGACAGTACCTATTTTATTTTACACGGAGTTTCGCGGAGGAAACACAGAGTTTCGCTGAGTTAGGCGTAAAAACTCCGCGAAACTCCGCGTAATCTTAAACTATACAAGGAGTAAAGGAGTCTCGCCGAGGGAACCTAACTCCGCGAAACTCCGTGCCTAACTCCGTGAAAATCTGCGTAATCTTAAACAATACCAGGAAGTCCAGGAGGAAGGATTTTGCCACTTGCCCTCCCGCTTGTGCGGGACAGGTTTTGCACCTTATCACATAACCCCTATCTTTGGCGCACATACACAACCAGATTATGGAAAGCATTCTCTTCGAACGCATCGGCGAACACATCGCAAAACTCAGCCTCAACCGCCCGGAGGTGTACAACAGCTTCAACCGCGATATGGCGTTGTCGCTCCAACAACAATTGGATGTTTGCGCAGCGGATGAAACCATTCGGGTGATCCTGCTGACGGGCAATGGCAAGGCGTTTTGCGCCGGACAAGACCTTCAGGAAATAGTGGCGGAAGACGGCCCTTCCATGTTCACCATCCTTTCGGAACACTACAACCCCATCATCGAACGCATCCGGGGGATCGAAAAACCGGTCGTTTGTGCGGTCAATGGCGTGGCGGCGGGCGCAGGAGCGAATCTTGCACTGGCCTGCGACATCACGGTAGCCGCCGAATCGGCCTCCTTCATCCAGGCATTCAGCAAAATCGGGTTGATCCCCGACAGCGGCGGCACGTTTAATCTGCCCCGCCTGATCGGCATGCAGCGCGCCACAGCCTTCATGATGCTGGGCGAACGCGTTCCCGCCACCGCTGCCGAAACCATGGGCATGATTTATAAAACCTGTCCGGACGACCAGTTGGAAGCGACCGCCACGGGCATCGCCACCCAATTGGCGCAATTGCCGCCCATCGGCCTGGGCCTCACCAAACGCGCCCTCAACCGCTCACTGACGAACGACCTGACGGCCCAATTGGCATTAGAAGAAGCACTCCAGGTAGAAGCCGGTATGACGGAAGATTTTCAGGAAGGCGTGGCGGCGTTTTTGGAGAAACGGAAGCCGGTTTTTAGGGGACGGTAGACGGTGGATGGTAGACGGTAGACGGTAGACGGTAGACGGTGGACGGTGGACGGTGGACGGTGGACGAGTGGACGGGCTGCCCCGGGTGGGGGTGGCGGTAGGGGCGACCCTCGCGGTCGCCCTGCACCCAGGTGACCTTTACCCGGGCGACCGCAAGGGTCGCCCCATTACGAATAAAAACAAAAAAAGCCTTTCCGAAACCGGAAAGGCCTTTTTATTTTGGTGCCCAGAACAAGATTCGAACTTGCACACCCTTACGAGCACTACCCCCTCAAAGTAGCGTGTCTACCAATTCCACCATCTGGGCATATTTGCGATTGAACACCCTGCCGACGCAGGTAGTTTCAAAAGCGGTGGCAAATATATACCGAACGGGTTGAAAAGATCAAGTTTTTAAACGGTATTTTTGAAAAAAGCTGCCTGGGGCCCAGGCACTGGCCTGAGTTGCGTCTATGGATGCGCTTCCCCTAATTTTTTTATGGCTTCCCACACAGCGTTGCGTAATTCGGACTTGCGCCATATTGGCTGACTACCTGAATAGTTTTCAAGCGCCCCACGCAGCAATTGAAGTTCCTTAGCCACCTCCGGGAATGCAAGGCACACGGTCTCCACCGCTCTTTCTTCTTCACCCGTAAGAAGACCAAGGCAATAATCATGCAATATCCCACTTTCGATATAGTCAACTGCATTCATTCGTTCTTTTCCTGTTGTTTAAACGATTTAACTACCTTGCTACTGGTAAAACATTTTGAGCAACTCAAGCCCTTTTCTAGCCCTGGTTTTAACCGTGCCTAAAGGCAAGCCCAGTATCCGGGCAGTTTGTTCTTGCGTCCAGCCATAAAAGAAAATCAGATCAATGACCTCAGCGTACTTTGGATCAAGATGCATGGTCTCGTTCTTAAGGTCTGTAAATTCCACTTCGCTTGTATTTGAAGCGGTTACGCTCTTGTAATCCATCTGAAGGGAAAACAAACCTAATTCTACATGCAGCAATTGTTTCCGATGACCGGAAGAGCGAAGGTAATCAATCGCCTGATTTTTGGCTATATTCGACATCCATGTAAAAAGTGTTCCCCTTGTAGGATTAAACCCGTCAATATGCCTCCATATTTTCACAAAAGTCTCCTGAAGCAGGTCTTCCGCAATATCCGTCCGCTGTACAAGTTTAATTAGTTTGCCATAGAGGGCATCGCAATATTTGTCGTACAGTAAATGGAAGCCCCGTTCACTTTTTGATTTGATCATTAGAATCAGCGCTGCTGTATCTTCTGCTGATCCAGAAGACGGATCAAAGATTGTTGGGGGCGTTTGAATTATCTGTCGCGTTGGAGAATCATCTGTTGCGATCATGATGGAATGGTTGGTGTGGTGTGATAAATAAGGAGTATCTTACAGGCACAAAATTAGGTTTAGCGATGCTTGCTGGAAATAGTGAAAATCGCTATTTTTTTACCTGAAGAATTTGCCCCAACGCATCAAGTCTCTTATTAAATCGCAGTTCATGATAAATCATATTAACGATGACATACTACTTGGCTTGAGAAGAAGCGAGGCCATCTACAATAAAGTTGCAGAATTGTCACAGTATGTTTTCAACAATGACAACCTTGCCAATCGCGATTCTTACATGAAAGAACTTGAGTTCCTCCTGCAGGGAATCCAAGGAACAGACACACACCTTACTATCTTTAATCACAAATTATTTGCACCCGAACTGGAAGTAGGCCACATCGAGTTTTGGGGGCCACTTCCAGATGGAAACATGGAAGAAAGAATGGTTACGATTCTTGGTTTGCTCAATAAAGAATACGCGCGGTTTCCTTACGAATCGGTAGACTGGTTTTCTAAAGTGCTGCTAACGATTCCATTTGAAGAACGGGTAAATATGAAGATTCACCATAGCTGTATGCGATTTACCCGGTTGGATGGAAAGCCCATTTCTATTTTTTCGCAGGGTATGCCCATACAGGTTGATGAAAATCGCAACTTCAAATACACGCTAAATTATGTACAGAACATCTACCATCTGATTAAGAAAGACTTTCCTTATTACTGGATAAGGTTTGCTTACGGGCAGCAAAAACAATTTGTACAAACTTTTCACTCAAATAATAAGCTGTTTTCTAAGCATGACTTGGTAAGTCCAAGAGAAAAAGAAATACTGCAACTGATTGCTGCAGACATTGATACCAAAGAAATAGCCAAACAACTTTTCATCAGTCCCGCCACCGTTGGGAACCACAGGAGTAATATGATTGAAAGATTGGGGGCAAGAGATTCAACTGCCCTTGTACAACTGGCAAAAATGACCGGTATCATTTAGTGGCTGTCTTTATAGGTAGTCCAATACCAGAAGTTAAGGGTTTTGCCTACTCACTCCACATGCCCACTCGCAATCGCCGTTTTCCTTAACCGCTGCAAAAACGGCGACGCAAAAATGAAATCCTGTAAAATTTCATTGTCGCTGGTCAGCACGTCACTTTTGCTGCCGTTCCAGATGATGGCGCCTTCGTGCAGCAGGATGATGTTTTCGCCGATTTCCATCACCGAATTCATGTCGTGGGTATTGATGACGGTGGTGATGTTGTTCTCTATGGTGATGCTTCGGATCAGCTCGTCAATGACGATGGCGGTTTTGGGGTCGAGGCCAGAGTTGGGCTCGTCGCAAAACAGGTATTCCGGTTTGAGCACAATGGCACGGGCAATACCCACCCGTTTTTGCATCCCGCCGCTGGTTTCAGAAGGGTACTTGGCGTTTACGCCCGTCAGACTCACGCGCTCTAAGCAGTAGTTGACACGGTCCAATTTTTCCTTAGCGGTCATGTGGGTAAACATATCTAACGGGAAGCGCACATTCGCCTCCACCGACATAGAATCGAAAAGCGCAGACCCCTGAAACAGCATCCCGACCTTCATGCGCAGTTCGCGCAGTTCTTTTTTATTGATGGCGAAAAAATCCGTGTCGTCGTACCATACCTTGCCCGATGTGGGTTGCAACAGGCCGACGAGCAATTTCATCAGCACCGTTTTACCAGAACCGCTTCGACCAATGATGAGGTTGGTCTTGCCTTTCTGAAACTCAACAGAAACGCCTTTCAGCACCTGGTTGTCGCCAAAGGATTTGAACAGATTTTCAGTATGGATCATCTAATAAGAATATTTTTTACCACATAGAATATTTTTTACCACATAGGGCACAATAGTTGTTTTCACATAGTTCACATAGGAGTGCGATATTCCAGGGGTCATTAGCCCCTATGTGTCCTATGTGAAAGGTTCTATGTGAACTATGTGGTAAAAATCTAAAAATCACGTAAACACCACCGCAATCAGGTAGTCGAACAACAAAATCAACACGTTGCTGAACACCACCGCGTTCGTACTTGCGCGCCCCAGTTCAATGCTGCCGCCTTTGACGTAGTAGCCCTGGTAGGCGGATACGCTGGTGAGCAGAAACGCGAACACGAACGCTTTGACAAACATCAGCGTCAGGTTGCGGTCGTTGAAAAAGGAACGCACGCCCAGCACGTATTCGGAACTCGACAGCAGTCCGGTTGGCACGGAGGCCAAAAAACCGCCGATGATGCTCAGGAAAGCCGCAATGGCTACCAGCATCGGTATGACGATCAGCGCGGCAAGGATTTTTGGCGTAATGAGGTAGGCCGACGTATTGACCCCCATGATTTCCATGGCGTCAATATGCTCCTTCTGCCGCATCCCGCCGATTTCCGCCGCGATGTTCGACCCCACTTTTCCCGCCAGCACCAGACAAGTGATGGTCGGCGCCAGCTCAATGATTGTACTGTCGCGGATGATGTAGCCGATGTAATAGCGCGGAACCAGCGTGCCGTCCAACTGAAAAGAGAACTGCACGGCCGTAACCGCCCCAATGAAGATGGCGATCAGGGCAACAATGACCAAAGACCCGATGCCGATGTCGTTCATCTGCCGCAGCGTCTCTTTATAGTACATGTTGAACCGCTCCGGACGGGAAAAGGCCGCCCGCAAGAGCATGACGTACCGGCCAAAGTGATAAAGGAATTTTGTAAAAAGCATATATTTTCTGCTATCAGTAGCGGCCAAAGTTAGGCCAATTTTGTTAAACGGAAGGGTTTTTCTTAACAGTGGGCGATGTCAACCGGTTGCTGATCGTTAAACTCGGTTCCCATGTCTGAAATATTTCTTAAAAGGTAATTTGACGGCAATAATGAATCTCGTTTCCTGTTTATATCCTGTACTTTTCGCAGGTATATTCCTCCACAAGCAAAACCGGTTTATGCAATTCTCAACCGCTACACGATAGTTAGAAGTTAGACTCTTTTTCAACACCCTTTTGTCCTTAAAAAAAATCCAACATCATGAGACTACTCGTGAGTGTGTTAGCGGCTTTTTCTACCCTTACGCTGCTCCATGCCCAGGCAACTTGTTTGCAGGGCGATTGTTCAAACGGTTACGGCGTTTGCCTTTACCCCAATGTGGGTAAATACGCAGGCGATTTCCGGAACGGCAAGATGCACGGGAAAGGCATCCTTTATTATACAGACGGCGCAAAATACATCGGCCACTGGGCTGAACACTACCGGGAAGGCGAAGGCCGCATGATTTTTGTCAGCGGCGACGAATACCTGGGCCAGTTTGTCCGCAACAAAATGCACGGTTACGGCGTAATGACGTTCATCAGCGGCAACCGTTACGAAGGCAACTGGTCAGAAAGTAAACCACATGGCCGCGGCATTTTTCAGTATGTCAGCGGCGATCGCTACGAAGGAGATTTCTTCGACGGGCAGCGGCACGGCTCCGGCGTCATGGATTACGCAGACGGTTCCCGTTATGAGGGCGAATGGGCAGCCGGTAATCGGCATGGCGAGGGCCTGCTTACTTATGCAAGCGGCGAAATCATCCGCGGCGCCTGGGTAGACGATGTCTATCAGATGGATTTTGCCCGGTATGCCTTCGCAGGGGACACCGCCACGCTGCGCAACTGCAACTTAGTGAATTGCGCCAACGGCAAAGGCAAATATTTCTACCGCGATGGCGCCCGCTACATCGGCGATTTTTTTAACGGCGCTCCGCAGGGCATTGGAACGGTTTATTATAAAAGCGGCGACCGCTATGAAGGCGGCTGGAAACAAAACAAACCGCACGGCGAAGGCGTCATGTACTACACCACTGGAAAAGTGACCGGCGCGGTGTGGGATTTTGGCAAACCGGTGAAAAAACTTTTTTTTGAAGAACAGGATAGAGGCAGCGTCGTCATTGCAGCGGAACAAAGCAAAGAAGTGAAAATCTGGGCGGTCATTATTGGCGCTGCGCGCTACTCCGCCATGCCGACCCTGCGGTATACCGACGACGACGCCTACCAATTGTATGCTTTTATGAAAAGTCCGGAAGGCGGCGCCATTCCCGATCACCAGATTACCTTGCTCATTGACGAAGACGCCACGCGGGCCAATATCCTGCAATCCATGCGCAGCGTGTTCTTCAGGGCCGACGAAAACGACGTGGTGCTGTTCTATTTTTCGGGCCACGGCCTCCAGGGCGCTTTCTTGCCTATTGACTACGACGGCATCAACAATTCCCTGTCGCACGAAGAAATCCGCGAAATTTTGAAAATCAGTAAAGCCAAGCACAAGCTGGTTCTGGCGGACGCCTGCCACTCCGGTAGCCTCATGGTCGTGAAAACTCCGCTCTACATCACACTTGAAAAGTTTTATAAAGCGTTTGAAGAAACACAGGGCGGTATGGCGCTGTTACTTTCTTCAAAGGGAGAGGAGTTTTCATTGGAAGACGGCGGCTTACGCTCGGGCATTTTCAGCCATTTTTTGATCCGCGGCCTCAAGGGCGAAGCGGATGGAGATGGCGATAAAATTGTGACCATCAAAGAATTGTTTGATTTTGTCTACCAAAAAGTGCGCCGCTATACTGCCAATGTGCAAACGCCGACCCTTTCCGGGAAGTTTGATGCAAAAATGCCGGTGGCGATGATTAGGGATTAGGGGTCCCCTACACAAAAAAAAACTAACTTCGTGATTCAGTAAGCACCACTCACTATGAAACAGATTCTGCTCGTTACCTTGCTTTTACCCTTGATGATGAATTTGGCGGAAGCCCAATGCCTTTCCGGCAATTGCCAGAATGGCAACGGCGTCTTCCTGCAAGCCAACGGAGACCGCTACATCGGCCAGTTCAAAGACGGTAAAATTCAAGGCACGGGCAGTTGTTTCTATACCGACGGAAGCCGCTACCAGGGCGAATGGGAAGCCGGACTACCCCACGGCAAAGGCGCCCGGGTGGCACGCGACGGTTCCCGCCAGGAAGGCGAATGGCGCAAAGGAAAGTTTGTCCGCACCTTAGAAATGGAACTCATCCAGAAAGGCATTACCGATAAATCGCAAACCGGGTGTATCTCCGGCGATTGCATCAATGGCAAAGGCATCCACATCTATGGCAGCGGCGCCGTCTACATCGGCGAATTTCTGAACGGCGAAATACACGGCATTGGGGCCTGTTATTACCCGGATGGCAGCAAATATCAGGGGGAATGGGTACACCGCTACCCGGAAGGCAGGGGTACCAAAACTTACGCAGACAAAACCGCGAGGACCGGCGCCTGGAAAAAAGGCCAACCCGTGGATGAAAAAGGCCGGATCGTGGACATCATTGCACAGCGCAAAGACAACGGCGACGACGGCGTTGTGCAATCCGGGTGCATTTCCGGCAACTGTCAAAACGGCGACGGCGTACTGGCCTACCCCGACGGCAGCCGTTATGAAGGTTTTTTTAGCAATGGCAAGCCCTCCGGCGCCGGGTCGTTCCAGTATCCCAATGGCGATCAATACATCGGCGGTTTCCAGAACGGGATGCGCAATGGCAGCGGAAAGCTGATCAAAGAAGACGGCGCCGTTCAATCAGGTATCTGGAAAGACGGCGAATATGTGGGCGAAACAGCTGCCGCTACCCCATCGAAAGTCGGTTGCCAGAAAGGCGATTGCCTGAATGGCCGCGGCGTGTACATTTTCCGCGACGGCGCCCGCTACGAAGGCGATTTTAAAGACAAGGTTCCGCAAGGGTTCGGCGTAGTCACCTACGCGAACGGAGAAAAATACGAAGGCGAAATGTTCGAAGGGGAATTCAATGGCCGCGGCACGTTTACCATGGCCGACGGCACCCGGGTCATTGGCTTTTGGAAAGGAGGGACTTACATGGGCGATAAAAACCCGTTTGAAACCCAAACGATTCAAACGCCGACCCGTCGTCCTGCACCCGGCGCCCCCAACCTCAAAATCTGGGCGGTCATCGTCGGCGTTTCTTCCTACAACCACATGCCGGTATTGCGTTACCCTGACAATGACGCTTATCAGATTTATGCATTCCTGAAAAGTCCGGAAGGCGGCGCCATTCCTGACGAACAGGTGCGCGTGCTGGTGGATGAAGACGCCACCAAAGGCAACATCAAAAACGCCATGCAGGAGCTTTTTGGCAAAGCCGGCCCCAACGACCTGGTCTTTATGTATTTTTCGGGCCACGGCCTGAAAGGTGCGTTCCTGCCCATTGACTTCGACGGGTTCAACAACAAGCTGTTCCACGACGAAATCAACGAAATTCTCGGGCGCTGCCCGGCCAAATACAAACTCTGCATTGCCGACGCCTGCCACTCCGGCAGCCTCTTAGCCATGCGCAGCGGGCAGTTGCCCAACGTGCTGACCACCTATTACGAAACACTTTCCCAATCTAAAGGCGGTACAGCGCTCATCATGTCTTCCAAATCGGAAGAGACTTCGCTGGAAAGCAGCGGTTTGCGCCAGGGTGTGTTCAGCCACTTCCTGATCCGCGGCCTGAAAGGGGAAGCGGATGCCGACCGCAACCGCGTGGTCACCCTCTACGAGTTATTCAAATTCATTGATGAAAATGTGCGCACCTACACCGGCAACCGCCAATCGCCGGTCATTCAGGGTAATTACGATCCGAATATGACGGTGGCGGTGCAACGATAAACGGAATACCATGCATCCTTCCCTCAGTTATTGGGAGCGCGATACTTTTTTTCGCAATATAGACGTAGCCGTGATCGGCAGCGGCATTGTGGGACTCACCGCAGCCATTCACCTGCGTGAGCTTTCTCCCGGTTTGCGCGTCGTGGTCATTGAGCGTGGCACGTTGCCCCTTGGCGCCAGCACACGCAACGCCGGATTTGCCTGTTTTGGCAGCATTTCGGAACTACTCGACGACAGGTCGCAACGCCCCGAATCGGAAGTCTGGGCATTGGTTGCCCGCCGCTGGCAGGGACTGAAACGCTTGCGCGAACGCCTCGGTGATGCCGCCATCTATTACGAAGAGAAGGGCGGCTACGAACTTTTTAGAGCCGAAGAGCGGGCAACTTTCCAGCGTTGCGCTGACCATATTGAGCCATTTAATAAGGAACTGGCGCACGTCATTGGACGTAAAGAAGTTTACAAATTAGCCAATGCCAAAATTCCCGCCATCGGTTTTCAGGGCGTCACCGGACTCCTGCTCAATTCAGCAGAAGGACAGATTCATACGGGCCGCATGATGCACGCGCTTTGGCAATTGGCCCGCGACAAAGGGGTGGAAATGTACAATGGCATTGAAATTGTTCAATTGGAAACCCAATCGGACGAAATCCTGCTCCACACGGAACAAGGTTGGACGCTCCGCTGCCGTCAAGCACTAGTGGCGACCAACGGCTTTGCCCGCCGCCTGCTGCCTGAACTCGACGTGCAACCCGCCCGCAACCAGGTGCTCATCACGCAACCCATTCCCGGCCTGCAACTCAAAGGTTGTTTTCACTACGACCGCGGTTATTACTATTTCCGCGACGTGGAAGGCCGCATCCTGCTGGGCGGTGGCAGAAACCTCGCTCCACAGGAAGAAGCGACGGATCAGTTTGGCACCACGCCACTCATCCAGGAGGCGTTGATTCGGCTCTTGCACGAGGTCATTTTGCCCGGCCGTGAAGTGGAAGTAGATACCTGGTGGAGTGGCATCCTCGGCATTGGGCCTGAAAAAGCGCCGATAATCAAGCGCCTGAACGACCGTCTGAGTGTATCCGTGCGCATGGGTGGGATGGGCGTGGCGATTGGGAGTTTGGTGGGGGAAGAGGGGGCGGAGGTGGCATTGTCTGGTTCTTGAAAAGGATAAGCCCACTGATATTGCACATTTGGCAGGCGCCTGGAGCGATTGGGATGATAAGGAGTTTGAGGATTTTCTTAATACTACTCGACAAACAAGACAGGAGCTATTTTCTGACCGTGGTACAAACTTCACCAACCGTTAATACTTCCATCCCCGTCTTCTACTTCAAACAAACCATTGAAGTATGAAACCAATCCTTACCCTTTGCTTATTTTCACTCCTGGCTTCCCCTACCCTTTCCCAGTCCCGGTTTTCTTTCGGGGTGAAAATGGACGCCGGTCTGGCGAGCGTTTCCGGAAAAGAATTTTTAGAACAGATGGATTTTGTTGAAACCAGGACGTCTTATTCACCCGGGTTATCTGCTTCCGTTGGATTGGTCAGCGAATACTATTTGGACGAGCACCTTCACTTTGGCGTGAGCGTCGGGTTACTTTCCAATTTTTCTTCATTTACCCAACAACAACAATTACTATTACAGGATTTTACTGGGCAAAATGTTGTCGGGGAAGTAGACAAGGACAATATATTCCGGCTGGTCAATTTCCAGGCGCCTGTTAAATTAGTTTACCGCCATAAAAAAATGACTTTCTCCCTGGGGGTTATCAATAACTGGCTTGGTTTTGCTGAACTGGAGGGACAATCCCGTTCCCGGGGAGTCAACCCAACATCAGCATGGTTTGATGGCTCCTCGGTTACCATCTCCACTTCCACCCTTGGGAAGCAGCAGAGTACTCAATCCAGTTTTTTTGAGCTTGGAACAAACTTGGATCACCGCTATACGCCACAAATCCTGTGTGGCGTTGCATATGAAATCAGGAACAACCTGAGTCTTGGACTGGAGTTTACCAATCAGTTGCGCGCCAACTACATCTATCATTCCGATGTTCAGATAGATCTTGTATTCTTTGAAGAGCATAAATTTAAACACAATGCGCTGTTTTTGAGTCTAATCTGGTGGACGGAAACTAAATAGTGTCTGTCTTTATAGTCCGGGGCTTCGACTGCGCTCAGTCACCTTAGTTGCGTTGCTTAGTTTTTCGATCCACCCGACATAATTTTTTGCCGATGCTGCACGCCCCAATCTACGAGAACGCGGAGTTAAGGAAAATGCTTACTTTTGAAGGAAATTTACCGAAGGTAATGCACATCACCAAGCTCTCCATCGTAATTCCGGTCTACAACGAAGAGAAAACCATTCAGCTCATCTTAGATAAAGTAAAAGCGGTTGTACTCCTGCACAACCTTTCCAAAGAGGTGATTCTTGTAAACGACTGCTCCACTGACAACACCGAAGCCGCCATCGGACAATACAAGGCAGAAAACCCCGGTTTCAACATCCAATACTACAAACACGAAGTCAACAAAGGCAAAGGCGCCGCCCTGCACACTGGCATCCGCAAAGCCACCGGTGAGTTTTTGATTATTCAGGACGCCGATCTGGAGTACGACCCACAGGAATACAATGATTTATTGAAACCGGTAATCGCGGGGGTGGCAGATGTAGTGTACGGCTCCCGGTTTATGGGCAGCAATCCGCATCGGGTATTGTTTTTTTGGCACGCCGTTGGCAACAAGTTTTTGACATTTTTGTCGAACCTGTTCACCAACCTCACCCTCACGGACATGGAAACGTGCTACAAGTTGTTCAATACCAAAATGATCCAGTCGCTGACCTTAAAAGAAAAACGATTCGGGTTTGAACCGGAAGTCACGGCAAAAATATCGCGCATTCCCAATGTCCGGATTTATGAAGTGGGCATTTCCTACTACGGACGCACTTTTGAAGACGGTAAAAAAATAGGTTGGAAAGACGGTTTTCGCGCCATTTACTGCATCCTTAAGTACAACCTATTCCTGATTTTTTACCACATAGGGCACATAGGAATATTCACATAGGGCACATAGCACTTATGTGATCTTTAAAAGGTGTTGCTCCTATGTGATCTATGTGAAAACACCTATTGTGAGCTATGTGGTAAATAAATACATATATTCAGATGAAGCCTGAGTTTGAATACAAAGAGGTGGACCAGAAAGGGCTGGAGGTGCTGGATGTGATTGCTGCGGCGGATCGCTTTAACCAGTGGATGTACCGAACCATTGCTCCTTTTTGCACCGGCGAGATCCTGGAAATCGGCAGCGGGGTGGGCAATATTTCACAATTTTTCATCCGGAATAACCAGTCCATTGTGCTTTCCGACATCCGGCTCAATTATCGGACGATCCTCAAAGAAAAATTTGGATTGGAGGACCAAAAAGTGCTTGAGATTGACATTGTGCATCCTAATTTCGGGCAAACCTACCCTGGATTGTTGGGTAAATTTGACAGCATTTTTTGCTTAAATGTGGTAGAACACATCAAAGACGATGAGCTCGCAATTGAAAACATGGGAAAGCTTTTGAAACCCGGAGGGATCCTGACGGTTTTGGTTCCTGCTCACCAGGCTTTGTACAATGGTTTTGATGTTACCCTGGAGCATTTCAGGCGCTACAATAAAAAAAGTCTGACTGCCCTGATGTCAAAACATGGCCGGTTGGTAGATGCTTTTTATTTCAATGCTATGGGCATACCGGCCTGGTTTATCAGCGGGCGTTTGTTCAAAAACAAATCCATTCCGGAAGGCGAAATGAAGTTGTTTAACCATTTGGTGCCTATTTTTGCATTGATAGATAAAATGACGTTTCGGAAAATTGGCCTTTCTGTCATCTGTGTGGTAGAAAAAATGCCCCTTTGCGCATTCGGTTTTCAAAAAAAAGCCCGAGTTTAAGGACGTGTGGCTATAGCAAATCCGTTAATCCCGCGTTAACATTCCTGTATATCTTGCTGCGAAGCATTACTTTTGCAGACAGCAACTTGCATGGAATGTCACGAAACCAGTTCTACATGACGCATTTTCAAGTTCCCGGTTCCACAAAACGCCTGTTGGCGGGTTTGTTCGGCCTCCTGCTGGGCGCCACCACGCTCTGGGCGCAGCGTCCGCCAACCGGCGTCGGAGGAACCACCGGAAGGGAAGGCACTTCAACGACCAATTCCACTGTTTTTGCGGGGCAGGAGGATTTTGACAACATAGATACCTTTGGTGTCTTTTCGTTTTTAGTCAGCAACCCCAACCGGGAAACGCCTTTTTCCGATTCTTTGCTCGGGTATTATTTCCATCAGTACGATCCGGCGCGCCGCCGCGATATAGACCTGGGCCATCTGGGGAATTTGGGTTCGGCGCATCAACCCATTTTTTTTCAGACTTTTCCAAGAAAAGGGTTCGATATCGGGCTACACCAATTCGATGCCTACCTGACGCACGCGTCCGATTTGCCGTTCTATCGCTTAGAAAAAGCCTATACGAACGTTGGTTATACGCAAGGTTCGGAGCAAGCCGACAGCTACTTTACGTCGCAGTTCAGCCGGAATTTTGCCGATGGCCTCAATTTTTCGATTGATTACGAGCGCATCAGCCAGATCGGCCGGCAGGATCAGTATCCCAATCAAAACGCCCGAAATACCGCACTGGCTACCGGGTTGTGGTTTCATGGGAAAGGCGGACGCTACGATGGATTCTTCGTTTTTGCCAACAATACCATCGAACAGGAGGACAACGGCGGGTTGGTCAGAGAGCCTGCCCGCGGAGAAGATTTTGAAAGCCCGTCTTCTGCCGAAGTTTTTCTGGAGGACGGACAAACGCGGCACGCACACCGCGAGTTCCAATACACCCAATATTATCGCTTTGGCGGTCAGGCAGATACCACCGGTCGCCAACGGCGGGCATTCACGCTTTCCCATCAGATCAACCTGACGAACAGCACCTACAAGTTTTTTGACCCTTATTCCATTGCAGATACCGGGTTCTACCGGCGCTTCCCTCAGCTGCTGGCTGACGAACGCGGCGCTCGTTTTTTTCTCGACCACCGCGCCATAGAAAACAGCTTTCGCATCAGTACCTATAAATTGCGCGACGGCGCTCAAAAAAATGTAGCCCGCGAGCAACGCGATCTGCTCGAAGCAGGATTGACGCATATCCACCACCGGGTGCGCCAGGAAGGTGCGGGGGACACTGTGCTGAACAACCTGCTGCTGCATGGGCGATGGCTTTTTCAACCCAGCCAACGGTTGCGTTTCGATGCTTTTGGGCATCTGAACCTTTGGGACAATGGCGGCGATTACCGGGTTGGCGGGGAACTCCTGCTCGATTTTGGGAAAATAGGCGCGCTGAATATTGAGGCTTCCAATCAGTTGTACAGCCCCAATTTGCTCCAGCACCGGCACTACCTGACCCAGCAACCTCTGTGGGAAAACAACTTCAAACAAACGCTGGAAACCAATGTCCGGGCCAGTTACCTCCTGTCGAATATCTCGATGGAAGTGGGCGGCGGCTATTATTTGTTCAACCAGTTCATTTATTTCGATACGCTGGGCATTGCGCGCCAAACGGGTCTCCCTTTGAGCGTGCTGCAATTTGTCGTCAAGAAAAATTTCAAACTCTGGCGCTTCCATTTAGACAATACCCTGACCTTGCAAAAAGCAACGGAGGACGTCATTCGCCTGCCGGAGGTATTTGGCAAGCACAGCCTGTATTATGCAGGGACCTGGTTTAAGGTGCTTGATGTGCAGCTCGGCGTTGACCTGCGCTGGAATACTGACTATTTAGCCAATTACTACAACCCGTTCATTGGCCAGTTCCATTTGCAAAACGCACAGGAAACCCGGCTCTTTCCAGCTTTGGATGCATTTTTCAGCATGCGGGTCCGAAAGTTTCGGGCTTTTCTCAAATTTGAAAATATGGGGAGTCTTTTTCTACCCGACCAGTTGTACTACCAAACTGCTTTCTATGCCTTTCCCGATGCTGCGCTGCGCTGGGGCATCAAATGGCGGTTGGTGAATTGATTCATTCCTTGGGCGGGGCGCCTTTTAAGGATTGAAGTACATACTCCCAAAGCGTTTCATAAGGTACGACTTCCAATTCCGCGTTTTGGCGCGCCGTAACCAACGGCATGCTTTGGAGCGCTTCCCAAAACCGATGTGCTTTCCGCAAAACCTGTTTGTGGATGAAGTTACCTTGCGGTACTTGCAGGAGCATCTTTATGAAACAGTTGCTTCGAAAAGTGTCGTCTTTGCGCAGGTAACGGTGGGTATACATATTCAGCGACTCTACACGGTCAATAATCTTATTGTATTCGCCCTGAGCGAGCAAAAATAAGGTCTGCAGAATCAAAATGGAAATATTAGCCCCTTGTTTATCTTGTGAAAAAGTAGGAACCTCGTTCAAAAACTTACTCGCCCTGAACTTGGGCGTATTGCTTTTGTGTGCATCAGGTTTAATTTTTCCAAGCATGATGAAGTAATGAACATAAGCCTGGAAGATGTTCCATACTTCTGATTTATTTTGGATCAAATGTTTAAACTTTGGGTGGCCGGTTGCTTGTTCATAGATTTGATAGGCTTTCTGATATTGCTTGGAATGAAAACAAATTGTAATGTAGTAACTCAAAGTATTAAACCAGTTGATCGAACCTTCAGGAATGCTTTGAAGCGCTTTTATTGAAAGTGCTTCTCCTTCTGCATATTGCTGTAGCCGGAGATGGCAGGCTAATGACTTATTCATAAACGAAACCACCCCGGTTTGGGAATACGCTACATACCGCTCATTTGATTGAAAAAAGTCGAGCGCCTCTTCACAAACTTTCAGGGTATTTTCATAATCATTAATGATTTCAAAACGAAGGAGAGAAATTTGATAAAACAGGTAACTCAGGCGATAAGACTGGGTCTCTCGCATAATGGCCGCCAACTCCTGATAATATTGTTGCGCCAGGTCAGCCAGCTCGACTTTACTTCCTGTTGACTTAGCGTAGTTAAAAGTTATTCCTAAGTAATATTCTTCTGCCTTAAGCTCAGCAAAATAGATACTCGTATATTCGTTTACAATTTTTTTGTAACCTGCATACTTTTTTTTATCACCAATGAGCCCCCCGAAGTGAACTTGTAAATCTTTAGCAATCCCAAGAATGATGTCCGTGAATCCATAATGCAATGCCTTTTTCAAGGCTTCCTGCGCCAAAGGGATAGCTGCAGGCCGCGCATGTCGACCAATTAGAATTTTTGAAGCAACCATGTCCTTGTAACAGGAGTAATATGCTTTTTGATATTCATTGAAGACCGGTAAGTTTGCATCTATCAGGAAAATTGTATTGACAAGGCGATCTCGTAGCTGGCGCTTTAACCTAGAAAAATACAAATTCTTATTGGGGTTATCTCCATAGAAGGCGGTGGATATTTCTTCTTCGCTGCATACTTTACCTGAGGCCAATTGCTCATATAGCACTTTCAAGTGCGTTCGCGCCTTGCCTTTTAATGCCACCTGCTCAATTTTTTTAATTTTATTTTTAGATACAAATTCAGCTAAGGCTATTATTTCTTGCATAGATTGTATTTTTTTGTGCTTTCGTCAGCAAAGATCTGACTAATAAAGTATTTGATTATAAAGTAAATGTAAGTTTTTTTCATCAAAAAACACTTGATCTTCCATGTCTTTTTTTGTTTTTTTTGTTACCTAAGTTGAAACGGGACATTCATAGTTTTAAACCATGATTTAAAATGTTTAAAACTATGACTATGACGACGATCATCGCTTTCTTACTCTTTATCGGTGTTATTTCTACTCCGGAACAAGCTACACAAGAACTGAAGGACGCTCATCGGGCGCAATACGAGCAATACTGCATCGTCAACGACGATATTGACGGCTGGTAATCTTTAAGTAGTTCAAGGCATTGCCATGATCTATAATGGAAACAAATTTCCATTACAGAAAGATGCTGATTGTATGGCTTAATCATTCGGGGCTTGTCTGATACGCAAAGTATGTAACAGACAGGCAGGCGTGCTGTAGCAATAGGTAAAACCTAAATTACAACTATTTCACAACAATTCATGAAGCGCAATTAACTCTTTATGAATAGTTTATATTTTATTTAACCCAAGGACTTAAAAATCTTCTATGTTCAAATAGGTGCCTTTCTGTAATTGATCTATACAGAAAGGCAAGTTACTTTTGTACTGTGTTTGTTCATAGTGTTTGTTAAGGCATAATTGAGCCCGGCGCCCAAGCCCGCTTTATTATGCTTTTTTTTTGTGCA
>JBJXFD010000225.1:0-10060 GCA_046153985.1 Saprospiraceae bacterium | reverse complement strand
AAGTCTAAAATTAAACCAACAACATGTCCGTACTTGTCAACAAGCACTCCAAAATTATCGTACAGGGATTTACCGGTAAGGAAGGCACTTTTCACGCAACGCAGATGCTCGAATACGGCACCAATGTCGTAGGCGGTGTTACGCCCGGTAAAGGCGGAGAAAAACACTTAGATCGCCCGGTTTTTAACACCGTAGCCGATGCTGTCAACCAGGCTGGCGCCGATACTTCCGTTATTTTTGTGCCACCGGCATTTGCAGGCGACGCGATTATGGAAGCTGCCGACGCTGGCATCAAAGTCATCATTTGCATCACCGAAGGCATTCCGGTGCAGGACATGGTGAAAGTGAAAGAATACCTGAACCGCTACGATTGCCGGCTCATCGGGCCAAACTGTCCGGGCGTCATCACGCCGGACGAGGCCAAATGCGGCATCATGCCCGGGTTTATTCATAAAAAAGGCACGATTGGCATCGTTTCCCGCTCCGGCACCCTGACTTACGAAGCTGTGGATCAGGTCACCAAAGCTGGCATGGGGCAATCCACCTGCATTGGTATTGGCGGCGACCCGATTCCGGGCACCACCACCAAAGAAGCGGTTGAATTGCTGATGAACGACCCGGAAACGGAAGGCATCATCATGATCGGCGAAATCGGCGGTACGATGGAAGCAGAAGCAGCGTACTACATCAAGGAACACGGCACCAAACCCGTCGTTGGGTTCATTGCAGGCCAAACGGCGCCAAAAGGCCGCACGATGGGCCACGCAGGCGCCATCATCGGTGGAAAAGACGATACGGCTGAAGCCAAAATGCAGATCATGGAGGCTTGCGGCATCCATGTGGTGCGGTCGCCGGCGGAGATTGGGGCGACGATGCGGAAGGTTTTGGGAAAGGCGTAGGAATGGGTTGAAGGTTGTTGATTGATCGTTTCGTTGACCGTTGTTTGTTGTTGGTTGATCGTTTCGTTGACCGTTGTTCGTTGTTGGTTGATCGTTAATGATTACTCATCATGGAATTACGTCATCCAACGAACAACGTTTTAACCTCCAATATCATCAATCCGAAAGCTAACGAACAACCAACAACGAACAACGAACAACCGACAACCAACAAACAACAAACAACGCTAACATCTATCCAGTGGATCACGAACGCGTCATACTCAGCCACGAGCGCTTCAATCTCACCATTGAGCGGCTGTGTTGCCAATTGATCGAGACGTTTGGGCGGCTGGAAGATACTTGCATTGTGGGCATTCAGCCGCGGGGCATCTGGTTGTCGGATCGCATCGTGGAACGGCTGAAGGTTTTGACTGGGCTCCCGGTTTTGGAATACGGAAAATTGGACATCACGTTCTACCGCGACGATTTCCGTATGAGAGCCAAACCGCTCAAAGCCAGCGAGACCGTCATGAACTTCCTGATAGACGATAAAAAAGTGCTCCTGATAGACGACGTGTTGTTTACCGGAAGGACCGTGCAGGCCGCCCTGACGGCGCTCAACCACTACGGTCGGCCCCGGCACGTGGAACTGCTGGCCCTGGTGGACCGCCGTTTCAACCGCGATTTGCCCATACAGGCAGATTTCATTGGCGTTACGGTGGATGCGCTCGATCAGGCTTATGTGAAAGTGGAATGGGCCGAACAGTGCGGAGAAGACCGGGTCATTTTATTTCCTGATAAAGCAACAGCAGACTGAAAGCCTTATGAGCGGGACGCAGCAACTCAGCACGAAACACTTATTGGGCATCAAAAACCTGACCGCTGCCGATATTCGCCTCATTTTCGATACGGCGAAAGAGTTCAAGGAAGTCATCAACCGACCCATTAAAAAGGTGCCTTCGCTGCGTGACATTACGGTTGCGAACCTGTTTTTTGAAAGCTCCACCCGCACCCGGGTCTCTTTTGAATTGGCTGAAAAGCGCCTTTCGGCAGATACCGTAAATTTTTCCGCTTCCACTTCTTCCGTTGGCAAAGGCGAAACCCTGCTCGATACCGTCAACAACATCTTAGCCATGAAAGTGGACATGGTGGTGATGCGCCACCCGGCTCCCGGCGCGCCACACTTCTTAGCCAACCACATCGACGCCAACATCATCAACGCCGGCGACGGCACCCACGAGCATCCCACGCAGGCTTTGCTGGATGCTTATTCCATGGAAGAGTATTTTGGCGAAAGCCTTGAAGGCAAAAAAGTGGCTATTTTTGGCGACATCCTGCACTCGCGGGTTGCCCTCAGCAATATTTTTTGCCTGCAAAAACTCGGCGCAGAAGTCACCGTTTGCGGCCCACCAACCTTGATCCCGCAACACATCGGCGCACTTGGCGTCGGCGTTTCACACGATGTGCGCAAAACCCTGCAATGGTGCAACGTGGCCAATGTGCTCCGCATCCAACTCGAACGCCAGGACATCAAATATTTTCCTTCCCTGCGCGAATACACGCTCTATTACGGCATCAACAAAGCCCTCCTGGACAGCTTAGATAAGCCCGTGCTCATCATGCACCCCGGCCCGATCAACCGCGGCGTGGAAATTGACAGCGATGCCGCTGATTCCAGCCATTCGATTATTCTGCAACAGGTGGAGAATGGGGTGGCGGTAAGGATGGCGGTGTTGTATTTGCTGGCGGCGAAGCGGTGAGAGGCAAGTTGGCAAATAAGCAAATAAGCCAATTGGCAAGCAGGTAAAATATGTCCTGCAAAAATTGTCCGGTATGGCGGGAGCGGAAGTGCAAATTCGCTCCCGAAGGAAATTATTTTGAGAATACCTTTCGAACAAAATACATCAAAACATCGCGGGCATTCTTGTGGTTTTCTGCAAGGATTTGAGCATAATAAATAATGGTTTACTCAGTCAAAACCGGGTTTCACATACTCAAAACGGGGTTTCGTCATTTTTTTCAGCAGCGGATTTAATTTTTTTGGAATATTGCAGGTAAGTGATCAGGGATAATTGACCAATTCAACAAGAGTATATTAACCCCGTTTCCGCAATACGCAGGACAAGTTGAGCGGACTTTAATAAATGTTAAAGTTGGGCTATAAATTGTTTTTGGATTCATTTTCCGGCATATTCGTACACTACTACCCAATCCGGGAAATACCGGATCTTGCATTTCTATATTTATGACCGGATCATACATTCCGGAAACACTTTTGAACATTCACACAAATATTGCAAGCAGCTTTTTGCAAGGCTGTAAGGATTGCGGCATGTATTTACTGTAGGCTGCATCTGGTTTAGCTATGCTCAATGTAGCCACAGCTATGATTAAGCTATTGTTTTGAAAAAGGCAGTTGTTTACCTGTGATTTTTATTGGCTTTACTAATTTACCTAGTTTTTATTTTTTAAACCTTTAAATCCAATTACCATGAAAAGTGTTTTTGTTCGCGCTCGCCTTAAAAGGCTACTTTTTTCTGCTTTTCTTTTACCGCTACTTATGCCACACGCTTTTGGCGCTCAACCTGAACCTAATGCTAATTCCGAACCAGTTCGTACCGTTTCCTGCGCCGAAAATATCGCGGGGGGGGGGATATGCTTTGTAAACACTTCCTGCTTAGATCCGAATTTGACGTACAAGGTGATTTATAGCGACCCCAATAGCCCGGAGACATTCTCCAGTCTCATTGCACAAGGGCTTTTGGAAACTGTTGCGTTGAGTGCTACTACGCCTCAATTTCTATATATATGTGGGAAGGTCAATGTTGACGTAGCTCCTTATGTTTTTGCAGCTGGCTCGGAAATTATATTTTCGACGAACGGAAGCGGATTCAATGTCCTGTCATCGGCTGATCTTACTTTAGAACGCACTTATGTACACGGATGTGAGAAGTTATGGGAATCTATTGCCGTGCAAAGCGGAGGGATTTTAGCTGTCCTTTCCGGCTCCAGAATCGAAGATGCCGTAGCAGCCATAGATTTACTGCCGAACGCCTGGTTGGTCTCTATCAATTCTACTTATGATGGCAATTATACGGCCATCAAAGCCAGTAACCTGGGTTCGGGACCAAACTCGGTCAGTTTTGCAAATTTCCTGGTTTATTGTAATCTTTTCTCCGGCGCCAAGGCATTGCTTGAACCATATACGATAACTTCAGGGGGATCAATAATTGGTACAGTGACAACTCCATATTACGGGATCGTTATGATCAATGTAAGCCATGTTCAGATTGGCTTTGGGACTTATCTTCCTCATCGGAATATATTTAGAGACTTTACGCCTTCGATTTCCGGAGGAGGCCTTAACCCGCCAATCCCAACAGGAATTGACGGCACCAATTCTAACATTACGGCATTAAACAACCAATTTATAAATATCGGTGTCCCAAATGTCAATGAAGGCCGTGGTGTCTATTTCATATCTCCTGGAAGTGCTTCAAGTACGCTTCATTTTACGGGTCTGGGAAAAAACTTGACCACCACGCCTACTTTTGAAACTTGCCAGGTTGGTATTGAAGGTCTGGGGAATATGCAAATTAGCGAGTCTTATTTCACTGATTTGCTATTCGGGATTTATCTTAATGGCACTACAGATCCATATTCAATTGGTATCGAGAATAATCGGTTTGACATAGTCAGGGAAGAAACCATTATTACAAATAACATCACAACCCTCAGCAAACTGGTTATATCGGGCAACGACTTTATTGATAATGATCCTTATCTTGGAGTGTCTGGGTTTTCGCGAACTGCTGTATCTCTTCGTACATTTGTTCCGGGAACACAGACTACCCTGGTTAAGGAAAACCGTTTTTTTAATGAAAGCAAAACCGGAACTTTTAATTTCAATTACAGAGGCGTTTGGGTGAATAATCAGGATGGCACCGCTATTATAGACAATGATTTTTACGATAATTTCAGCGGTACTTCAAACACATATTGGGGGGTCTATGGCAATAATGCGACTACCTGGGTCTGGGATAATTACTTCCGTGGAGCCGGAAACTTTAGCGTTCATCCTGCCTTTGCAACACAGTTCATCGAATCCCCTGATTGCCAATTATTCTGCAATACCGCCCACCTAACCAAAATTGGCTTTGATTTCAAGGGTAACAATTGTGATAATGCTTATCTCCAGAAGAATATTTTCAATACGCACGATGCCAGCCTGAGGTTGCAAAGCGATGCTATTATTGGGCTTCAAAGCCGCAGAGAGAACAAATGGGTTGGCAGTACGAGCCCAGTGGAGGCTCTTTTTATGGGGCGTGATCCGTTTAATCTGTTAGATCAACTCCATATAAGCTTTTCGCGGTTTTTGATAAACGATCCTAATTTGTTATCAGATTATTGGCCAAACCCCATACTTGTTGGCATTACTAATGATCCAAATATTTGGTTTTTACAAGCATCTGGTAATCCTTCTGGCATTGACGAATGCCTGAAGCCCGAAGAACCTGGTGGTGGCGGGGAGGAAAAAAATCTTGAAGAGCCAAGTCTTACGGCTGCGGATGAAGCAGTTTTGAACGGAACTTTCCCGCCTCATCAAGGCTACCCGGCGATGTTTTGGGAAGCTTCCTTCCGGTTGATGAATCGCCTCGCAACCATACCGGAATTGATGCCAGAAGGATCACCTGCGGTAAGTTTCTATTTAGAAAATGAAAATGGCACGCTCGGGCGGTTGGCATCAGTTTATCGCGGAATCAAAGGGATGAAACAACCGGGCGCCAGTCAAATTGAGGTATTGGATCAGAACTATGCAATAATCAAGCAATCTTTGGCAGATCTGGCAGCCATAGACTATGCCATCGCATCGGGAGAGGCCATGGCTGCCTATGCGGAAGAACGTGAGGAAGTCCTCGAAACGCTTCAAAATGCTACACTGGCCTATCAGAACACCTACGATGAGGCAAAGGGGTTGGAAACACAAACAGCGCAAAGTTTGCTGTCTGCATTGGATGAGGTGGCAGCTTCCAATGCGTGGGAAGAAGACCTGAAAACAGTTTTCAGGATAATTTTGGAAACTTACCTCAGCGTTGAACCATTGGAGGCCGGTAACCGGGAGCTTTTGGAAGGAATTGCTGAAAAATGTCGCTATGCCAACGGTTTTGCTACCCTGCAGGCCCGCGCTTCTTTGGGTGGACATACGGATTACAGCGGGAACGACGAGTGTCCTGACTATGCTCCTGAAGGATTTGGCTTGCCGGGAGCAGAGGTACTGACCGCAGGGGAATTTCTTACCATATATCCGAACCCTGCCACTGAAGAAACTGTCTTATCGTTCTCCCGGGATTATAGCAGTGGCGAGGCAAGATTGTTGCAAGCGGATGGCCGGTTAGTAACCCGGTGGAGTCTGCAAGGCGACCGCCAGACAAAATTACCGCTAAATGGTATCCTTCCCGGAATGTATTGGTTGTCGGTAACAACCGATGATGCCAAACCAGTGCAAATTAAATTGATTGTTCATTAATTTTAAAACGCACAAAAAGCCTTGGCCCTGCTAGTCAGGGTCAGGGCATTTTGTGCTCAAAATGAGCATTATGAGAAAAATACTAAATGTAAGTTGTATTGTCTTTTATGCTTTGTGCCTTTCCTTTACAAGTTACAGCCAAAAGCATGATTTTAACTGGTACTTAGGCTACACACTAGGCCAGCAGACGGATTTTCTTGGCAATATTCATATTGATTTCAATGAAACTCCACCGAGCATAACATCAATTGACTTAGGGATATCTTTTTCGAGTTATGCTGGCACTACATCTGATTCTACTGGCGCTTTGCTGTTTTATACCAATGGCCTCCAGATATATAATCGTTTGAATCAGATTATGCCCGGTGGTGATACTATCAATCCCGGACTTATCTGGAATATCGCGAATAATAGTGTATTTCAAGCATATATAGGACTTGCCGGAGCATTTGCTTTGCCTCAGCCCGGACACTTCAATATCTACTATTTAATTCATCCTGATTTAGACAGAATTAATGGAGAATACTTAATTAAGAACCTCTACTATTCCGTTGTTGATATGAACGCCAATAATGGACTTGGGCAGGTTTTGGTCAAAAACCAAGTGTTGATGACTGGCGACCTAATTTGGCCTTCAGCTGTCAAACATGGAAATGGCCGGGATTGGTGGATTATGTGCGCCCAGCGGTCTATGCCAACCAATATACGCTTTTTGTTGTCTGAAGATGGAATTTCAGGCCCATTTGCTCAGGATATCGGCGACCCGGAATTTGCTCTAACTGAATATGTTGGGAAAAGTCTGTTTTCGCAAGACGGTAATCTGTATTTGCGGCACGATACACACAATGCCTTGCGAATCTATGACTTCGATCGTTGCACCGGCGAGCTGAGCAACCTCCGTCTGGTCCCTTTTCAAAGTGATTTGCCCTCCTGGATGGCAACTTTTTCGCCCAACAATAACTACTTGTACCTCAACCGGCCCGACTGGATGTGGACGCTGGATGTCCAGGCAACCGATATTTCAGCAACTTTTGATACCCTGGCATTTTGGGAACTCCAATATTGCCCGGCGCCCCCTTTTTCAACAGGATATATGTGGCCACAATTGGGACCAGATGGTAAAATCTATAGCTCTCATGTTACCTCTACGAATTGTATTAATATTATTCATCGCCCTAATCTACCGGGATATGCCGCCGACTGTGAGGAAGCAGGAATCCACATGGAGCGATTCAATGACCAAACCATCTGCCCGGCGCCAAACTACCGCCTCGCCGAGTGGGCGGAATCCCCCTGCGATACGTTCAACTTCCAGCAAACGGACGATTCTTTCCAGCGCACTCAATACGACAAGGAATTCGCTCATCCGCATGAAAAGCGCGGGTATACTGTTTTGCCCGGCATAAAAACTGCCGATTGCAAGGAGTGTACGGAACAGCAGTTGAAAATTCTTCAGAACCCGGTTGAGTTTATAAAATACCGGATTGAATACCTGGAAGCCGGTGTGATTCCTAAGGAGTGGGCGGAATTGCCCGCTGAAGGCGAAGTGATCAAATCTTTGTTAACCCCCAGAAAAGAATAAGATCATGATGATGAAATACTCTTATCTGACTTTTGTCGCGGCATTTTCCGTGCTGCTGCCTGCTTACGGGCAATACCAACCTGATGCCCGCTGGCCTCTGGGGGCTGTTGAATTCCCCGGAGCGCCCTATAATGGGAACGCCTGGGTGCGGTTTGAAAACGATTCTGTCGTGGTAGAACCTGTTGATTTGAATATGAATTTTGAAGCCACCGTGGCGGTTGCTTCAGATACGGCGGGCAATATTCTTTTTTATTCCAACGGTTGCAGTATTTACAATGCTGATAAAGAACTGATGACGAATGGAGACGGATTAAATCCTGGAGCGATGGGTGGGGTGTTTTGTCCGTTTTTTGGTTATCCTGTGCCCAGTGGAGCAGTGGCTCTGCCTCATCCGGATCATCCAACCCGTTGGATTGTGCTACACCTGGGGGCTGACTATGACCCGGTGCGCAAAATTACCTACGGGCCATTGTATTTTTCTGAAATTGACATGGCTCAGGAGGATGGCAAAGGATCCGTTGTCAATAAGAACAACTTGCTGATTGATGGAGATGTGGAATCCTTCGCAATGACCAGACATGGGAATGGCCGGGATTGGTGGGTTGTAACGCCGGAGTTCAATAGCAACAAGTATTTTATTCACCTCCTTTCGCCCACAGGCATATCCTTTATTGGCATTCAAAACATCGGCGACACGATGGGGTGTAGGCGAATGGGCGCTTCTACCTTTTCGCCTGATGGTTCCAGGTATGTTCGTGCGGGAAATTGTCATTTGGTGGTGATGGACTTCGACCGGTGTAGCGGCGCATTCAGCAACCCTTTGAGCACTGTGGTTCCGCCTTATACACTGGCAGGTGGCGGGGCAGCTTTTTCGCCTGATAGCCGATGGCTTTATACGACTGCACAATTGGGCATTTACCGCATAAATCTGGAAGATACTCCTTTAGAATTGGATTCCGTTTTCAGGCGACCTTTTTACTTTGATGAATACCCGCGATTGTACAATGTCTCTTTGGCAAATATGCAATACGCGCCTGACGGCAAATTGTATGTGGGCTTTGTTCACAGGGAAAAATTTCTGAACAAAATATCCTTTCCAACTGCGAATGGGGACAGCATTTATTACCAAAGTGAAGGCTTGCCTTTGCTGGTGAACAATGTGAGAACATTGCCTTATTTTCCCAACTTCAGGTTGTATGACCAACCGGACAGCCTCTGTGATACTTTAGGGATAGATACACCTGTGAATACAACCGTTGCTCCCCTGGAAACATGGGAGCTTTTAGTATTCCCCAATCCGGTTCAAAACGGCAAGTTGTACTTCGACTGCTCGAATACCACGCAGGCAGGTCCGGCAAACATCCAATTGTATGACCTCTATGGCCGGGTAGTTCATAATCGGGCAGTTGTGCTGTCAGAGGGCATCAATGAACTGGAGGTGGCCGTTATTCCAAACGGGTTGTATGTGTTGGAGGTAGTCGGGCAGGGTTTCCGGAGGGTGGCAAAAGTTGTGGTTCAGGAATAGAGCCTTATACCTCGCACCCTTAGGTGCGAATCCTTTTTTGTCATACTGAGCGCTGCGAATCGAATCATGTAGTTAGATGAAAGGTCATGCACTGAACCAAGCAGCGTGAAGTATCGATTGGAACGGTGTCTATATGATTCATTTTCAATTAACAAGGTCGCATGGCTCTCGAATCCTCAGATCCTCGAATCTTCAAATCCTCAAATTTCAAATTCGGGTTCATTTTTTTTTTCAAAGTAGAAAGTAATTTGAATCATCTTTCTATCTTTGCACCCCGTAAGGATCAAACAACAAATTTTTTGTAAAAAAAGACCAGTATGCTCATCATTGAGATTAAAGACGGCGAACCCATTGACAAAGCGCTCAAGCGCTACAAGCGTAAGTTTCAGAACTCAGGCGTGATGCGCGAATTGCGTACCCGCAAGGAATTCACCAAACCTTCTGTGCAGAAAAGACACAAGAAGCTGAAAGCCGTTTATCGCGAAAAAATCAGATTGGAAGAAGAGAATACCGAAAATTAAATCGGTCTTTTCGGGCTTTGTGCC